>CAZUCT010000398.1:0-4684 GCA_964619285.1 uncultured bacterium
AATAATTTAGGAGGTTCTACCCAGTGGTATCGATCTCTAGCAATATGATGGGCGGTCGGGACCAAGAGTCCACCGGTTTCGCCTGGTGGGCAGGTAACGCCCGTTTAATAGATCTCTCCGGTAAACTACTCGGAGCTCACGTTGCCCATGCTGGCCTCATCGTCTTCTGGGCTGGAGCCATGACTCTGTTTGAAGTGGGCCACTATATCCCTGAAAAGCCCATGTACGAACAGGGCTTGATCCTGATTCCCCACATAGCCACCTTGGGTTGGGGTGTCGGTCCTGGCGGAGAAGTAGTAGACACCTTCCCCTACTTTGTGGTAGGCGTCTTGCACTTAATCTCATCTGCAGTTTTAGGTTTAGGTGGAATTTACCACGCCGTTCGCGGTCCTGAAACCTTAGAAGAATACTCTTCCTTCTTCGGTTATGACTGGAAGGACAAAAACCAAATGACCAACATCATCGGCTACCACCTAATTCTGTTAGGTTGCGGCGCTCTGTTGTTAGTCTTCAAGGCCATGTTCTTCGGCGGCGTTTACGATACCTGGGCACCAGGCGGCGGCGATGTCCGACTGATTACTAATCCTACTTTAGATCCTGCTGTCATCTTCGGCTATCTAATCGACTCTCCCTTCGGTGGGGAAGGTTGGATTATCGGCGTTGATAACATGGAAGATATCATCGGCGGTCACATCTGGATCGGTCTGATCTGCATCGCTGGCGGTATCTGGCACATTCTAACTCGTCCCTTTGGTTGGGCGCGTCGCGCTTTCATCTGGTCTGGAGAAGCTTATCTCTCCTACAGCTTGGGCGCTTTGTCCATTATGGGTTTGATTGCCTCTTCTTTCGTTTGGTTTAACAACACCGCTTATCCCAGCGAATTTTACGGTCCTACCAACGCTGAAGCTTCTCAAGCTCAATCCTTTGTCTTCTTGGTACGGGACCAACAATTAGGTGCTAACATCGGTTCTGCCCAAGGTCCGACCGGTCTTGGTAAGTATCTGATGCGCTCTCCTAGTGGTGAAATCATCTTTGGCGGTGAAACCATGCGCTTCTGGGACTTCCGCGGTCCTTGGCTTGAGCCTCTGCGGGGTTCTAACGGTTTGGACCTCAACAAGCTGAAGAACGACGTTCAACCTTGGCAGGTTCGTCGCGCTGCCGAGTACATGACTCACGCTCCTAACGGTTCTATCAACTCCGTGGGTGGTATTATTACCGACATCAACGGGTTTAACTATGTTAACCCCCGCGCTTGGTTGGCAGCGGCTCACTTTATTCTCGGTTTCTTCTTCTTAGTCGGTCACTTGTGGCACGCGGGTCGCGCTCGCGCTGCTGAGGCTGGTTTTGAAAAAGGTCTCGATCGCGAGGCAGAACCAGTGCTGTCTATGCCTAACCTCGACTAAGGTTGTATTAGTTCGAGAGTCCGTAGGCTAATTTTGTTTAACCCCACCCGCAACCTTGGGTGGGGTTTTTATTTTTGTGTTAGTTGTCTATTGTCTATTGTTAATATTTAATTGTTCTTCCGGGGCATTGACAAACTTCCTAAACCGTGATATTTTTGGAAAAAAACCCGAAACAATAATGCTAAGTTCTAAGTTATTAGACCTCTGGCAAAAGTCAAAAAAAAATCGAGTTGAGTCTATTTTTCTTCAAAAACTCTTACTTTTGCCTTTTGCTTTTTGCCTTGGGCCTATTTATGGGCGATCGCTCCTCAAGGGAATTATTTTTTGGCAAACTAAAACTATTAATTTTGTCATAGTTAGCATCTTAACTTTTGGCTTGATAATTAATCTAAACTCAGTGGCTTTCGGACAAACTAACAATCTAGTTTCGCCAACTCTCAATCCTAGGGATACGCCTAATGCCGAAATAGTTTACGCATCAATAAAACTCGACCATCGCGAACTTTTCCAAATAGCGGCAATGGCAGGCAGCGGCATCAATTTTGGCGGCAAAAATTCGGCTTCGCCTCTGGAAATGCGGGTCAAAATGTACGAGGAAAATTTACAGCAAATTCTCCAAACTGGTTTCGACTCCGCCACGCTCCAATTTTCTATCGAAAAAGGCGAAAATCAAAATTTAATTGTTGCTGCCGATGGCGATAAATTAACAAGCCAGCCAGTAATTGCGATAACTCAACTCGACGCTCAAATTCATGGTTTGTCGGAGTCAGAGTTAGGCCAACAGTTAATCGAAATTATTAAAAATGCTCTGGTTACTGCTCAAAAAGAACGCAGTTCGGATTATTTGCGCCGCCAGTTTTTGTTGTCTGGCGGCTTAATTTTAGGACTAATTTTAGTTAGTATTTGCTTGGTTTTACGGCAACAAAAATTGCTCAAAAAATACAAGCAAAGATGCCAAGAAGAGGGAGAGTTAAAAGAAAGTTTAACAAATAAAAATAACGAGGAAAATTCCCAATTAAAAGAAGGGGAAAAACAACTGCTGATTTGGCAGCGAAAGCAAAATCTTAATAGTTTTTTCAGGGGTGCTTTGCAAATAAGCCATTTAGTTTTGTGGGTGGGGGCTATAACTTGGATTTTAGGAAGATTTCCTCAGGCTAGATGGCTGCATAATTGGTTGGTAACTAAGGCGGTAGTTGTGGCGATCGCTCTGGGAACTTATTTAGGGATAAAAGCGAGCGCGGTATTGATAGATTGGTTGTTAAAAAAATGGCTCGACAGCCAGTCGATGACATCTGTATCGTCGTCGAGAATAACGGCGCGGATAACTACGGTTTCTCAGGTAGTTAAAGGAGTCGTCGCGGTGGTTTTAGCTAGTATTGGTATTATTGGGATTTTGCAGAAATTACATATTCCCATAGCTCCGGTTTTGGCGGGGGCGGGAATTATTGGTTTTGCTATTTCTTTTAGTTCTCAGAATTTAATTAGAGATATTATTAATGGGGGCTTAATTTTATTAGAAGACCAGTACGCTCTCGGGGATATTATTAATGTGGGTCATGCCAGCGGTGTTGTGGAAAATATGAATTTGCGGATGAGTCAATTGCGAGGAGTTGACGGGCGTTTGAGTACGGTTCCCAATAGCAGCATAACTACGGTTCATAATCTCACTAAAGATTGGTCGCGAATTAATTTTACGGTGGAGGTAGATTACGATAGCGATCCGATGGAGGCGGTGGAGGTAGTTAAACAGGTGGCTCTGGAATTAGCTAAGGATGAGGAGTGGGGAGAGAGGGTTTTAGAACCGACGGACGTTTTGGGGGTTAATAACCTGTCTCACAATGGCATCGAGATTGTAATTTGGATTAGAACTTTGCCAGGGTTCCAGTGGAGCGTGGCGCGGGAGTTTCGGCGTCGGTTGAAAATTGCTTTCGACGACGCGGGCATTCCCATCGGGGTACCGCAGCGATCGCTCTTGTTTCAAACTTATCCTACTATGTTTGGGGACGGTTTTGATGGAGATATGGATCGCAATTAGTAGTTTGTAGCGATCGCAAAGAGAGATAAAAAGCGGTTTTTATCTCAATTAACAGTTAATCTAGCTCATACATCTTCGGGACTTATATATGGCATTTCTATTCCCTTGCGCTCGAAAACTTCCTTAATGACCTTGCGAAGAATGCGCTCGATCTTTCGTTGAGTTCCCGGTTTTACCTTGGTGGAGGTTTTGATTAAAATTTGATACTCGCCAAACTCATTAATTCCTTTAATCTCAGTTGGCTCTATGATTTCTTGGCAACGATCTTTCAAATGTAGCGCCAACTTTTCCAATACTTTATAGACTACATTCAGATCGGAGGTGTAAGCAACGCCTACTTCCACCTCTGCCAAACTGTACTCCTTGGAATAGTTAATAATATTCCTGATTTCGCCATTAGGGATAATGTAATTTTTATCCTTGAAATTGAGGCGGGTGGTTCTGAGTTCGATCGCCGTTACGAATCCGCGAACCTCGTCAATTTCGACAAAATCTCCCACCAAATAATAGTTTTCAAAGAGAATAAACATTCCGGCAACTACATCTTGCAACAGGGTTTGAGCCCCCATGCCAATAGCCAAACCCAAAATCCCAGCACCAGCAAGTATGGGGGTCGGATCTATGCCAATAGTATTCAAAATGAAGACAGCAGAGGTAAAATAGACAAAGTATTTGACAAAGCTCTTGAGCAGGGGCAGCATGGTTAGCCGCCTTTGCTTGTCAAGAATGTCGATTTTATCCTGGTCGGCGAGCATCACCTCTTCAAGGAAGAGGTTAGCCACTTCTTCAAAGACGCGACTGGCAAAGAAAATGCCCAAGATTGAAAGAATTTTAGGTGCGTATTCTGCCAAGGGGGCGATAAAATCAACTTGACGAATCGCCAAACTTGCCACGGTTATATAGATTACCAACTCCAGACATTTCCTGGTTAAGGGTACCAGATGTCTGAGGCGATCGTAAAATCGCAGCATATTTTTGGGGCTGGAGTATTTGTGGCTGAGAGCATCTAAGGTATCGACGAGGACGGTATTAATTTGAACCGCGATCTTTCCAACCACAAATATTAGGTAAACCCTGCAACCAATGTAGAGATATTCGGCAATTATTTCTGGTAACTTAAGAAACTGGGTACAGAGGGCGAGGGCGAAGAGCCAGATAACTTTGGTGAAGTTGCCTTTGAAGTAGTCAAATAGGCATTGCTAAATAGGGGATGTTTTCACAAGGCAAGAACGACACGTCCGTTATG
>CAZUCT010000399.1:0-4654 GCA_964619285.1 uncultured bacterium
AGCGATTAGTTCGTAGTAATCGCTTGAGCGATTAGTTCGTAGTAATCGCTTGAGCGATTAGTTGGTAGTAATCGCTTTAGCGATTAGTTCGTAGTAATCGCTTTAGCGATTCTTCGTATAAATCGCTAAAGCGATTACTACAAACTAGATTATTACACAGAAAGCGCCACTCGCAAACCATCGCCATACCACCAATCGTCAGGATCGTCCTTGAGGCGATAGGCGCTGCGACAAGTTTCCGGTGGAAAAAACCAGCAACCGCCGCGCACCACTTGGCGCAAACCGACATCGGACTCCCAAACGCTGCCATCGGTAGGAGCATCAAAATAATCATCGTGCCAAGCATCCTGACACCACTCCCAGACCAACCCGTGCATATCGTACAACCCAAAAGCGTTTGGGGGGAAACTGCCGACATCTGTAGTTTGCTGCCGAAACAAACCGGCGGTCTCCATAGCATAAACCTTGCTGCCATCGTAATTAGCCAATTCCGGGGTTATCGTCGGTCCAAAATAAAACGGCGTGGTAGTGCCGGCGCGACAGGCGTATTCCCACTCCGCCTCCGAGGGCAACCGATAGTTTTTCCCCGTCTTGTGGGAGAGTCGCCGGCAAAATTCTACCGCATAAGTCCGCGATAAGTTCTCCACCGGGCGGTTTGGACCTATATGCTCCGAGGGATTTTGTCCCATCACCGCCTCGTATTGTTTTTGGGTCACGGGATATTTACCCAGAAAAAAGGGCGGAACCGTTACCCGATGTTGCGGAGCCTCATTTTTAGCTCGCCCCTCCTCGCCTTGTAGGGAACCCATGAGGAAACTGCCCCCAGGAATAGAGACCATTTCCAATTCGACTCGCCCCAAGTCTTCGCTAAAAAATTGTGCTTGGTGGTGGTGGCGATCGCTTATTTTACCCCCAGCATCCACCGTCACCGTTTCAAACTCAAACTCCATCAACTTTTTTTTCCTCCTAACCTACTCGCCGTCGTCTCAACCTCCTTATGCTATCATAGAACGGTCCTTATTATGTCCCAATATTACGATGCCTTCATCGGGACCATCTCGCCAATGACATATAGAACCCTTCCAGCAAGTTCAAAAGTTGCGATTTTCGTGCTAATATTTGTACAGTTATCAATCGCCAAAAACCATGACAGAATATGATAACCTCTGCAAATACTTAGCAGAAAAACACCCCGATCGCTTTGCCAGTTGGCTTCTGGGACGAGAAGTCAGCGGAACCAAAGTTTTTAAAACAGAACTAAGTCTCGAACCGGTTCGGGCCGACTCGGTAACATTTTTACGCCTGCCAGACCGCATTTTGCATCTGGAAATTCCAAACGTCCCCCAAAAAAAGCATATGCCCTTGCGTATGCTAAATTATTGGGTGAGGCTTTATTGGCAGCACAATCTGCCGATTACCCAAGTGCTAATCTGGCTCAAACAAACTAACAACGAGGCCGTGCTGGAAACGGAATTTAAGTTCCAATCGACTCGGCATGGTTTTAAAGTAATTCGGATGTGGGAGCAATCTCCAGAAGCGCTTTTGCAAAGTCGGGCATTATTGCCATTAGCGGTATTGTGCCAGACCGACAATGCTACTGGGTTGCTGTCGCAAGTTGCTGCGGAAGTAGCTAAAATAGAACAGCCCGAAGAACGAGAGGAAATTATCGGCTCCACTCAACTTCTGGCAGGTTTACGATTTGATATGAATGTAGTTCGCAATATGTTCCGAGGAGGATTTATGCGAGAATCAGTTGTTTTCCAAGAGATTCTAGAAGAAGGCCGAGTCGAAGGCCGAGTCGAAGGCCGAGTAGAAGGTAAGCAAGAAGGAGAATTGGCCATTATTTATCGCCAACTCTCCCGCCGGATCGGTACAGTGGCCCCAGAGTTGCAACAGCGTTTGTTGCGGCTATCGATTTCCCAGTTGGAAGATTTGGGCGAGGCTTTGTTGGATTTTGAACAACCAGACGATTTAATCGCTTGGTTGGATCGAATAGAAAGCAGCCGAATAGAAGACCGAAAAGAAGCAATCTTGGCAACGATCTATAGGCAACTGCCACGCAAGATCGGTATAGTGGTGCCCGAGTTACAGCAGCGTTTGTTACAATTATCGGTTTCCCAGTTGGAAGATTTGGGCGAGGCGTTGTTGGATTTTGAACGGCCAAACGATTTAATCGCTTGGTTGGATCGATTCCAAGATAGTTAATTGATGAGTTGAAGGGAGCGATCGCTTCCTGCCTGCCAGTGGCGATCGCCCCATTGAAGTCTTAAGTCCTGTTAACTGACCCCTCGCCGTCTAACGTGATAAGTCGGAAAAGTACCGTAACCCTTAGCCAAAGGAGTTTGCCCCACATAATCGCAGGCAAACTCTTCGACTCCTTCGCTAGAGGCGATCGCTGCAAATTCCCGACTCCCATAAACCTTCCCCGGTGGGGCGATGGGTTCGATACGGGCGGCGTGACTCACATGAGTCCCCCCATAACCTACCGCGTTCGTTATCGGATTCGTATATCGATACACTGGTCCCGCGTGCAAGCCGATGCGCAAATTAAAGTCCTCCGGCAATCCCACCTTTGTCCAATCCGTACTTTGCATAAAATCGCACAACTCCAAACCAAACAAACCGGCATCCCGCACGCTCGCAAAAACATAATATAAAGCATCTCCCCAGGTATTCTTCGCTACCGGTTTATAAGCAGATTTTGCCTCCAACTCCGCTACCCCGCCGAAGAAATAGCGCACAAAGGGAGATATTTGATTTTCTTTTAACTTAGAATAACCCTTCACGTCCCCAAACAACAGCGCCATTATCGAACGTTCTTCCGACTCCGGTGGCAGGCTACTAATAGCGCTTTGTTCTAAGTCAATAGCCGCACTGCTGGCGCGAGAGTTCAACAGCGATTCCAAATCCACAATTTCTACCTCTTTGTGCCACTGTCGCCAATACTCCACCGCCGCAGCCGTACCGCCGACACCGCCGGGTTTGCCGTTCCACACTGCCAGGGGCACAAGTTCCGTATCTAAATGTTCCGATCGCATTTTCGCCAAACCGTATAAAACCCGATTGGCATATTCGTAGATAACGTTGCTCTCTTCCCCAAGGTTATAATGAGCGGGCACGATCGTCTCGGTAGCCCTTGCCATCAGAATCTCGAACCTCTCCCGCCAATTGCCGCCGGGGATAAGATCCACCGACTCTTTAATAAACTGTTCCCGTTCGTAGGGTAAAACGATATGAAGTTCTCCCCCCAGTTCGGCCATCGCCTCCAAAAACAAAATATCGCTGCCGCAAGCTGCAGAAGCGTAACCCAAACGGGCATCCAGTTTGACGAGGCGATCGCGAATGGCTTCGTAAACCTTAGACTCTAATTCTGCCGGAAACCTGGGAGTAGAGCGGTCCGGCGTATCGATAATATGACCGCTAAACACCACCACCCGGGGAATTTGAAACCATTTTTTGATTGCATCCAAATCCCCGCCGACGTGCTGTAAAATCGAAGTAGCGTTGCGCCGAGTGGAGCTTAATTGACCGAACTGCCCCCGCCCCAACTCCACAGCTTGCGAGTACCAATCTTCCGCCCCAGAGCGATCGCCCAAAATTAAAGCCGCCTCCCCCAAAGTCGCCAGCAACCAATATTCGCTACCAGTAAGCTTTCCTGGCGGTAACTCCTGCAAGCACTTCTCGCGAACTTCGGCAGCGATCGCCCGAGCCTCCTCCCGCTCTCCCAATATGAGCTTCATCGTCGCCGCATTGATACCCGGATAATAACTCCCACTGCTTTTATAAGCCTGTTTGTAACGTTCGGCAGCCAAAGCTAAATGGCGGTTTGCCGTATCGCGATCGCTCGCCTGCTGCCAAAGATCCTTTTCCGTCCGCGCCAACAAACTAATAGTTTCCCCATCGTCATTTCCCGACCCCATTTCTTCCTGGCGCGAGGCCCAGGCAACATCGCTGCCGCTATCCAAGCCTTGCCGAGCGACCAACTGCAACAACATCGCATTTGCCCGATGGGCCGCCCCGCTTCGCGCCAGAGCCAAAGCCGTCAATTGTTGCAACCGGACATCGTTCGGCCAATTGCGCAACCCCTCCGCCAAAATATCGTAAGCCATCAACGGCTCTCCCCAATTGAGGATAGACTCCCCCAAAACCCGATAAATATCTGGCATTGGCGGCTGAATATTAATAGTTTCTCGCCGAATTTGTTGCAAGCTAGATAAATTCAACTGGGAGGAATTTTTCAGACTTTCCATAATCAGCGATAAATTACTATTATCTATTGCCGCAGTAGGTTGACTCTCCATCCCTCCAGTCTCGATCCGATAGCCCAAAGCCAACAGAGTTTTAATCACCCCCACAGAAATGACGCGATCGTACTCCTTCTCCGACTCCGGCAAATCCTCATAAGGCACCAAACCCGGATGTTGTTTTTTCCCATCATCTCGTTGGGGCCCGTATTCCCATCCTTCACCCAACCGCTGAGTGGACCAGAGTTCGTGAGTATTTTTAGCCAGCAACTCCGTTATTTTCAAATGTTCCGTCGTCAAGGTAACGTAGGAAGTATCTATAGGTTTTGGTTGATAACTCAAAGCTTAATTCTCCTTGTTCGTAGTAATCGCTTCAGCGATGTTCGTAGTAATCGCTTCAGCGATGTTCG
>CAZUCT010000400.1:0-4576 GCA_964619285.1 uncultured bacterium
AAGGCACCCTGCTATTAGATGCCAAAAATGCCGGGGAGCGATCGTTTTACGATGTCACCGGAAGCGACAGTTTCACGGAACAGTTTAAAATACCTGAAGTTACCCGACAGGCAAGACGGCAATTATTAGCAGCATCACAGGGTAGCGGTGCATCTGGCATAGAGTGGCGCGTTGCTAACCGACGAGTAGCTCAAGGACTGAAAGATTTGTTTGAAGATGAAAACATTTCTATTACAGTCAAATATGTCCCTTAGTTTACCAAAGAGAAAAACCAATGAATACCTACGTTATTCGCATCTTTTCCTACTCTCAGCACAAACCAACAATAGTTAAATCCATATTAGCTTGCTCTACAGTTAGCAAGCTGGTTTTTCCTGCTCTTATGTACACCGATCCACGCGGCAGTAGGATCGACTTCAATAATGCTATGGAATTTGACCTCAATTTAGTACCCAAAGAATACTATGCGGAAGGTCTTGTTAGAATTCCTCTCTACGGCAAAAACGAAATCCAGTTTTCCAGTACTATTTACGAGGGGGAAACAGTCATTTCCAATGTAATCAATCTGAAATTTAATAGCCAACATTTAGAAGAAGGTATCGTTAACCTAGATAATCTTCAGGCATTGTTAACTGAAATTATCCCCATATTTAACGCCGACCATGCCTCAATTTATCCCCGTCGTAAAAAGGGAAGTCTAAGGGTGCCGCCTAAATATTATCGCGCCCCGGATTACAAGTCTTATCCCCTAGATATGGACTGGATAAATTATTTTGGACCGGAGATGATTAATATCTTAGGACGGTGGCGTTTTAATGCTTTAAAATCTGGCGCTGCAAAATATGATTTCCATGAAGGAATCATGGTGATTTTGCAAGAGGAACCTTTGGATAAAGATAACGCCGAACATCAAAAACGGATTGAATTGGCCGAGGCAGAAATGGGTTTTGCCGAATTATTAGAATCGGATTTAGCTGTTAAAGTTTAAAGGTGTTTGAGGGGGGCGATCGCTTTTGGGAAAAAAATAAGAGCTTGTCAATTGTTAATTGTCAATCGTTAATTGTGCCTTTACCATTAACAATTGACAATTGACAACAAGCAACGGAAGGCTGATGTATCTGTCATAATATTCTCAAAAGTACAAATTAGTTAGGCAACGAAGAAATGTTTCAGTCAGTAGAAGGCGTTTACCGCAATGGTAAAGTTGAATTATCGGAAACTCCTCCCAACATCGAGGGAGCGCGAGTAATAGTAACCTTTCTGCCCGAGTCAAGCAACTTGGTATATCTGCAAGCTCGCGGCATCGAACCAGAAGCAGCGGCAGAATTGCGAGCCAAACTCCAAACCTTTGCAGCAGATTGGGAACGACCGGAGATGGAGGCTTATGACAACCTATAAACAATGCTTTTTGTCTATTGTTTATTGTCAATACTTAATTGTTCGGTGAAAGTTTTTTTACAAATATCAGATGCTCCCAGCTATTGAATTAAGAAACCCGGTAATTCCGGCAAAACCGGGTTTCTGGGAGCATTCGACGACCCCGCCCCACCATTCCTACCCAACCGCGACCAAAATATGGCAAAATGTAAAAACACAAACAAAAAAGTCCACTTAGTCAATCAAAACCATGACCCAAAACCCACCAGAACTAGCCACCAAATACGACCCCTTCGCCACCGAAGCGAAGTGGCAGGAGTATTGGGAAAGTCACAAAACCTTTAAAGCAGATCCCAACCAACCCGGGGAACCCTACTGCATCGTCATCCCGCCCCCCAACGTTACCGGCAGCCTGCACATGGGCCACGCCTTCAACAACACCCTTATCGATGCCCTCATCCGCTACCACCGGATGCGAGGCGACAACGCCCTCTACCTCCCGGGCACCGACCACGCCAGCATCGCAGTTCAAACCATCCTCGAAAAACAACTCCGCGAGGAAGGCAAAACCCGCTACGACCTCGGACGGGAAAAATTCCTGGAACGGGCCTGGGAGTGGAAAGAAGAATCTGGCGGCACCATCGTCAACCAACTGCGCCGCCTGGGAGTCTCCTGCGACTGGACTCGGGAACGCTTCACCCTGGATGAAGGTTTATCCAAAGCAGTCATCGAAGCATTCCTGCGCCTCTACGAACAAGGTCTCATCTATCGCGGCAACTACTTAGTCAACTGGTGTCCCCAAAGTCAATCTGCAGTTTCCGACTTAGAAGTAGAAAACCAAGAAGTCAACGGCAACCTCTGGCACTTCCGCTATCCCCTCACCGATGGGGGCGGTTTTGTCGAAGTCGCCACCACCCGCCCGGAGACGATGTTAGGGGATACTGCAGTTGCGGTCAACCCCAAAGACGATCGCTACAAAGACTTTATCGGCAAAACCGTTACCCTCCCGATAATGGAACGACAAATTCCTATCGTCGCCGACGAGTTGGTGGATCCGGAATTTGGTACCGGTTGCGTCAAAGTCACCCCCGCCCACGACCCCAACGACTTCGCCATGGGCAAGCGCCACCAGTTGCCGTTTATTAATATAATGAATAAAGACGGCAGTCTCAACGAAAACGCCGGACCTTTTGCGGGACAAGACCGCTTTGAGGCGCGGAAAAAAGTAGTCGAACGTTTAAAAGCAGACGGGTTTTTGGTCAAAATTGAGGAGTATAAGCATACCGTTCCTTATAGCGATCGCGGTAAAGTCCCAGTAGAACCCCTCCTGTCAACTCAATGGTTTGTCAAAATTCGCCCTCTGGCAGACAAAACCCTAGAACTTCTCGACAAACATAACGAACCGGTCTTCGTTCCCGATCGCTGGACGAAAGTATATCGCGATTGGTTGGTCAAACTACAAGATTGGTGCATCTCCCGCCAGCTTTGGTGGGGGCATCAAATCCCCGCTTGGTATGCCGTCAGCGAAACCGGCGGCGAAATTGCCGACGATACTCCGTTTGTAGTTGCCGCCAACGAGGAGGAAGCGCGGGAAAAAGCTAAAGCTAAGTTTGGGGCCGACGTCAAGTTAGAACAGGATCCCGACGTTCTCGATACTTGGTTCTCTTCCGGTTTGTGGCCTTTTTCTACTTTAGGCTGGCCGGAAGATACAAAAGACTTGGCTACTTACTATCCCACCAATACCCTCTCTACCGGTTTCGATATCATCTTTTTCTGGGTTGCCAGAATGACGATGATGGGAACCCACTTCACCGGACAAATGCCTTTTAAAACCGTTTACATCCACGGTTTAATTCGGGATGAAAACGGCAAAAAAATGTCTAAATCTGCGGGCAACGGCATCGACCCCTTGTTATTAATTGATAAGTATGGAACCGATGCGGTTCGCTATACCTTAATGCGGGAAGTTATCGGGGCAGGTCAGGATATTCGTTTGGAATACGATCGCCAAAAAGACGAGTCGGCCTCGGTGGAAGCGTCGCGGAATTTTACTAATAAAATGTGGAACGCCGCGAGGTTTGTAATGATGAATTTGGCGGGGCAAACTCCCAAAAATTTAGGAATGCCAGAAAGGGATGAGTTAGAATTGAGCGATCGCTGGATTTTATCTCGTTTCAATCAAGTGGTAAAACAAACTTGTATTTATTTAGATAACTACGGTTTGGGAGAAGCTGCCAAAGGACTTTACGAGTTTATTTGGAACGAGTTTTGCGATTGGTATATCGAATTAGTTAAATCTCGCCTCCAAGGAGATAATCCGAGTTCCAAAGAAGTTGCCCAACAGACTTTAGCTTTCGTTATAGATGGCTTTTTGCCCTTGCTGCATCCATTTATGCCTCATATTACCGAGGAGATTTGGCATACTTTAAACCAAGTTGGCGATGAAACTTGTTTGGCAGTGCAAGCTTATCCAAAACTGGATGAAAGTTTAATCGATTTGGAATTAGAAACCGAATTTGAGTTATTGTTTGGCGTAATTCGGAATATTCGCAATTTACGCGCCACTACGGAGATTAAACCTAGCGTTAAAGTGGCGGCATTTTTGCAAAGCGAAAGCGAAAAAGAACGGGAAATTTTAACTAAAACCGAGTCTTATATTCTCGATTTAGCTAAGGTTGAAAAGTTAACGATTACCGATGCCGTCGCTGCCGATGTTGGTAAAACAATAGCGGGGGTTTTTGGTACCGTTCAAGCTTTAATTCCTTTGGAAGGGGTGGTCGATCTTGATTCTTTGCGAGGGCGTTTGGAGAAAAAATTAGGCAAACTAGAAGGGCAAATTAAGAACCTTTCGGGACGTTTAAATAATCCTAAGTTTGTCAGTAAAGCTGACCCGAAAGTAGTCCGAGAAGTAAGGGATAATCTCGCCGAGGCCGAGAAACAAGCGGAGATATTGCGCGATCGCCTCAATCGTTTTTAAACGTTTGTAGCGATCGCCGCTTGTAGTAATCGCCGCTTGTAGTAATCGCTTTAGCGATATAGAGCTTTTTTAAATCGCTAAAGCGATTACTACGAACTATCGCTAAAGCGATTGCGGCGAACTATCGCTAAAGCGATTGCGGCGAACTATCGCTGAAGCGATTGCGGCGAACTATCGCTGAAGCGATTACTACGAACTATCGCTGAAGCGATTACTACGAAC
>CAZUCT010000401.1:0-4564 GCA_964619285.1 uncultured bacterium
CTAAAGTGCTTACTACGAACAAGCACTAAAGTGCTTACTACGAACAAGCACTAAATTTGTAAGGTGCGCAATGCGCACCCTACGAGGATTTGTAAGGTGCGCAATGCGCACTCTACGGAGGATTTGTAAGGTGCGCATTGCGCACCCTACAACTCGAACAGGCAAGATGCCTGTTCTACGGGTTATGTTTTACCCAATTGTTAATTGTTAATTTTTAATTGAAAATGTTCCTAGTTCTCATCGAAACTTCTGGCAACCAAAATTACATTTTCTCCAGTAATAAACTGAGGGAAAATATCGGCGCTTCCGAACTGACTTATCGCGCAGGTACCCAGTGGGTATTGGAGGCAGTAGCTAGTATTGAAAGCAAACTTCAACTCTGGGCGGACCCTAGCAGAGAATTGCGCAAAAACTTGTTAGAAAAAAGCAAAAAAATTGAAAAATCGGATTATCAAATTGAGGTTATCGTCGCCACTTCTGGTAAGGCTTTATTGTTAGTTAATGACAAAGAAATAGGTCGAAATATTATCAGAAATGTCACCAAAAGAGCGTTAATAGATGCGCCCGGTTTAGACATTTGTGGAGTTATTAAAGAGTTTGATTTTTACAGCGAAAATCTCTCGGATATTAACAGGGAAATTCATCAAGATTTTGAAACAGTTCGCTCTAAAAAACCTTCGCCATTAACACGCTTTTTAAGATTGCCAGTAGTTGAGGAATGCAGCAGCAGCGGTTGGGGCGCTTCTCGGCTATTAGAAGTTAGCAAGGATAAACGAGCTCCTCTATCTTCTATTAGCGCGGTAAAGCGAAATAAAGAAACAATCAAAAGCGCTTTCCAACGAGTTGATGCTATTTTGGGGGCTGAAATTCAGAAAAAGTTAACTAACAATTTAGATAAGCTTGAAGATAAGTTTAACGAGTTGGAATGGTTGTCGGTTATCCACGCCGACGGTAACGGTTTGGGAGAAATTATTCTTAAATTCGACCGTCAGTTAGAAGCGGAAAATACTCCGGCTAAAAATCGAGAGTATGTGGATAAATTGCGGAGGTTTTCTTTGGCTTTGGATGTTTGTACTGAAAATGCTTTTATTAAAGCCATTGAAGCTACTTTTTCAACGGAAGAAATAGATAAAAAAACTCCCAAAGAAATAGAGGCAAGCAAATTAAAAGTATTATTACCGTTGGTTCCTTTAGTCTTAGGCGGCGATGATTTGACTGTTGTTTGCGACGGGAAAAAAGCGTTAGATTTTTCCAATAATTTCTTATTAGCTTTTGAGGAGGAAACCGCTAAAGAAGATTTAGAAATTGCCGATAATAAATTTGACGATATTATTCCTCGAATTGCTGGCAAAGCTTTGGGAGTAAAACGTTTATCCGCTTGCGCTGGCATTGCGATTATTAAACCTAGTTTCCCTTTTTATAATGCTTACAATTTGGCTGAAGATTTGATGAAGTCTGCTAAGACGATTAAGAAAAAATTGCAACGAAACGAAGCCAAAACCCCTTGGCCGAGTTCTGCTTTAGATTTTCACGTTCTCTACGATGCCAGCGCTTCAAAATTAGATTTTATTCGAGAGAATTTGCAGGTTAAAACTCCTAATAAACCTCAAACTAAATTATATGCTAAACCTTATGTTGTTACTCCTTTAGAATGGCTAAAACGGGAGGCAAGTAATTTAGAAAACAGCGAGGCTAGTTTAAATTGGGTCGGCTATCATTACTGGCAACAATTAACGGATAGGGTTTCTACTCTGAAAGCTGTTGATGAAGAGAAAAAACGACTTTTACCTAGAAGTCAAATGTCGGATTTACGTTCGGGTTTATTCTTAGGAAAAGAGGAGGCTAACGCTCGCTTAAAATTGATTTGGAATCGCTATAAAGATTTGGGTTTGGATAAGTTAGTTATTGGTTCCCAAGAGCTTTCTTTATTTTGGTCCGAAATTGAGAAGGATAAAAATGAGGAAAAAATGGTTTGGATAACTAACTTTTTAGATGCCGTTGATGCGGTTGATTTTCTCGATAATTCTACAACTTCTGAGGAGGAATAATAATGACTGAAAATAACTTAAGAATAGAAATGACAAGCGATTGGCACGTCGGTTTGGGCGGCGGCCAAGCGGGGAATATCGATAGTCTGATAAGGCGCGATCGCTCCCAACTTCCCTTTATCCCCGCTAAAACTATCGTCGGTATCTGGCGGGATGCTGCAGAAACTGTCGCTTTGGGTTTGGATGGGGGCGGCGAGAACGGCAACTGGCATCAATGGGTTAACTATCTATTCGGCGACCAGCGCAACTTAGCAACCGGTCCGATAGAGAAACCCCCCCGTCCGGCAGCATTATCGGTACGTCCGGCCCGGTTTCCCGAAGGTTTCCAAAAAGCGTTAAAAGAAAAACCCTTGCTGCGGGAAGCGTTAACTTTTGTCAAACCCGGCATCGGTATCGACCCCCAGACGGGAGCTGCCCGAGATGACTTCCTGAGATTTGAAGAAATGGCGCGGAGTGGGGCCGCGTTTCACGCAGAGTATTCTTTGGATGGGGAGTTAGAGCCCGAACAATTGGCGGTTGCGGAAGCATTCTTAACTGCCAGCGCAGCTTATATCAAGCGTTTGGGAGGGAAACGACGGCGGGGTGTCGGTCGCTGTCAGGTTAGTACCGGGCAAAAGTTGGAGTCGGCGTTGAAGGCGATCGGGAAGTATATTAAAAAACCGACGACTTTACCTCAACCGCCTAAAGCAGAACTGGTTCCCCTCTCTATTACTACTGCAACTGCCAGTGATGGCAAGTGGCATTTTGTGGAACTAAAACTCGAACTCAAATCGCCCCTTTTACTCCACAAACGCACTGTGGGCAATACGACGGAAACTCTGGATTATTTGCCCGGTACTTATTTGTTGGCGGTTCTCTCCAAACGTCTGTGGAAGCGAAATTCGGAGTTAGGCGATAGTTTCAGCGCTGCGATAATGTCGGGAAATCTCATCGCCACTCACGCCTATCTGGAAGTGGAAGGAACCAGAGGTCGTCCGGTTCCCTTCGCCTGGTTTTCCGAAAAGTTGAACCCGGAAAATTACTACAACTTGCTGCGCCACGCCCCAGAAGAAAACGCCCCTCAAATCAAAGGTACCCGCGCCGGTTATGTCGGTTCGGTTTGGGAAAGTCCCAAGGATGTCAAAAAAGAAGTCACGACTCACAATACTGTCGAAGATGAGTCCCAACGACCTTCGGCGGAAGTGGGGGGAGTTTATAGTTACGAGGCTATTGTCGAGGGAACTGTCTTGAGGTCTCAACTGCGAGTTCGAGGAGATTTAGTCGATAAGTCCGACTGGTTGAGTTTTCTCGATGGAACTTATCGAGTGGGGCGAACTTGCAAGGATGATTATGGTTTGGCGGAGGTGAAAGTGGAGGGAGAGTTACAAGAAGTTCCATCTAAAGAGACCGCCCCTGGTTCTGAGTTGACTGTTTGGTTGCTGTCGGATGTTTTATTGAGGGGCGATCGCCTCCAACCTACAGTTAGTCTGGAGGATTTTCGTCAGGAGTTGCAACGCCAACTGGGAGTCGAGTTAAAAGACTTGGAACAACCTAACAATACGGAACAAGAAACAGAGCAAAAAAGTAAAATCTTTGCCCGCCAAAACCGCTTGGAATCTTGGCAAACTCGGTGGGGGTTGCCTCGTCCGTCTTTCGTTGGTTTGGCCGCAGGTACTTGTATGGTTTATAAAGTCGAAGGTAATTTGGACCCAGTTAAACTTGCAGAGTTGGAGTTTGCCGGTATGGGCGATCGCCGCGCCGAAGGTTACGGTCAATTGTGTTTTAACGACGAGTTACTAATGAAAGATAAAACAACCGTTTATTCCCAATCTTCTTCTAATATTAAAGACCCTCCCAACTCATCAGAAAATTTAGATTTAAAGTCGGCAGCCAAGTACGCCCGTTTCCTAGAAAAGCCAGCGTGGAAAACTGCTATCGATAAAAAAGCCTTGGAGCTGGCGGCGAATAAAAATGATAGAGAAAGGATTTTAGGTTTAGAAATTGAGAAAAAAGACGAGCTATCCAAAAGCAAGCCTTCTTTAACTCAATTGGGAGCGTTAAAGTCGGTTTTGAGAAAGTTAAATAATCCCAAAGAAGCTTTAGTTACGAGTTGGATTAAGTCGGTTAGGAAAGTAAAAAACCGCGATGAGGAATGGAAAAATAGTTTGGGTAAAGTTGAGGATTTGGTAACAAAAGAAGGAACCGTTTGGCAGTATTTGAAAATTCCCGAAATCTACTCGGAATTAACAGTAACTAAAAACGGCAAAGAGCAACTAAAAAAAGGATTATGGAGTTATGCCGTCTGGACCTTAGTGGATGCCTGTATCCGCGCCCACAAACGAGATTTGGAGGATAGCAATTAGGACTTTAGAGTTGGCCAGTGGTAGCGATGGCAGACTTCATCGCTACCTTTTGAATCCGTCGTTATTAACATAAAACTAGCAATTTGTCAAGCCCCTTAAGAAAATAACTAAGAAAATAACTAAGTAGGGCTTGCTGAAAAAGTCAGAGTGTGGGGAGGGTGGGGAGTGTGGGGA
>CAZUCT010000402.1:0-4551 GCA_964619285.1 uncultured bacterium
GATGTCCAAATTTTGTGCGCAATTGCGCACTTTTTCCCGGGCCTAGATGGGGGATGTCCAAATTTTGTGCGCAAATTGCGCACATTTTCCCGGACCTAGATGGGGGATGTCCAATTTTTGTGCGCAAATTGCGCACATTTTCCCGGGCCTAAATGGAGAATGTCCAATTTTTGACAGCAACCATGGCGCACTTTTTGGGGCAGGGTTTTGTCTTTAGTGTAGGGAATTATAAGAACATCGCGCTCTGGGATTGTTACGAGCCCTTTATCGCTAAAGCGATTGCTACGAAACTATTCCCCATTGCCGATTAACAGATACATTAGGAAGAAGATACAGCTTATGTTAACCGTAAATCGATTGCAGCGAAAAGCAATGGCAGAACCGGTAGATGACATTTTCGTACAAGCTCGCCAAGGCAGCGTGGCAGCTATTATCCAAGTTCTGAACGAAAAACTAGCCTCTCGCGGAGTCAGAACCAGAGCCGTTTTTGTCGATGGCCTGTTAAACCTCCTGTGCGAGGCCGCTTCGGCAGAACAACTCGAACAGTCTGCTTTGGTGGAGCAAGTTAGGCAGATTTTGCAGGAGATTTCACCTCGTAATATTAATCGGGTGAAAATTAACAGCCGCATCGTTCGAGAACAGCAGTTGCTCTGGTTGGAAGAAATTAGCCGAGATTCTGAAAATCAATTGCTCTGGTCTCAACAAATTAATCTGGCAAGGCCAAACTTTATTCAAGAGACGATCGCCCACCGTTTGTCAGGTCAATTTATCTTCGGAGCGATCGCGGGCATCTCCGTTACCCTCTTGACCCTGGCCCTTGGCGGGTTTTTATCTAATTGGGCCAATTTACAAAGTCCAGATAGGCTCCAAGCTTCCATCAATGAAATTTCTCCAGAACCTTCTCCCGTGGGTACGAGGACTCCAGAAAACGCTTTGGCCAAATCTAAAGAAGCTTTTGCTAAAGCGGTACGACTGGCAGAGGATGCCAGTGCGGCAGGTAAAATTGCTCGTTCTCGTCAGGAATGGTTGGATCTAGCGGCCCAGTGGCAGGAAGCTTCGGAGTTGATGAAGTCGGTGTCGCCTGAATATCCGCGCTCTGAAACTGCAGCGGATAGGGCTCTTGTCTATACTAAAAATGGCGAATATGCATTAGAAGAGGCAGAGAAATGGTAAACAATTAACAATTAACAATTTCCAGCTCCGGCATTTCCCAGTTAAGATTAATGGGCGGTAGAACCTAAATAAGCAACAATATGCTCGCGAAAAAAACTAGGCCCAAACCTCTGCGCTGGCAACGCACTCAATATTCTCCCCTGACAAGACAAATAGATGTTTTTAGTGCTGCGGGGAAGTTTATGTTCTTTTTGTGGTGGGATAATCTTTGGCAAAATCGGTCTTCATCCACTAAAAGACAGCGGGCGAAATGGTTGGTTAAAACTATGCTCGACCTGGGCCCGACTTTTATTAAAATAGGGCAATCTCTATCGACTAGGGCCGATATTTTACCGAGTGAGTATGTGGATGAGTTGGGGACTTTGCAAGACAGGGTGCCTGCTTTTAATACGAATGAGGCGATCGCTATTATAGAATCCGAACTTAATAGCTCTCTTTATACCTTATTTAGAGATTTTAAAGAACGTCCTTTGGCGGCGGCTAGTCTCGGACAGGTACACAAAGCCAGACTGCAAACTGGGGAAGAAGTTGTGGTTAAAGTGCAACGTCCTGGACTGAGAAAATTATTCGATTTAGATGTTAAGGCTGTCAAAAAGGTGATGCGTTTTTGTCAGCGTCGTTTTCCTTGGACTCGCAAGTACGATTTAGATGCTATTTATGATGAATTTTTTACGATTTTATTTCAAGAAATAGACTACGTTTTGGAGGGAAAAAACGCCGAACGCTTCCGGGAAAACTTTAAGGAATATCCCGAAATAATCGTGCCTAAAGTTTACTGGGAATTTACAACAGAAAAGGTCTTGACTCTAGAATATTTACCCGGAATTAAAATAGACGATCGCCATCGCATAGAATCCTCTAATATTAATCCTAAAAAAATTAATCAAATAGGAGTTTGTTGTTATTTAAAACAGTTATTATTGGATGGTTTTTTTCAAGCAGACCCTCACCCTGGAAATTTAGCTGTTAGCCCTACTACTGGGGGGGTAATTTTTTATGATTTTGGCATGATGGGTGAGGTTAAGGGCTTGACTAAAGACAAGATGATTAAAACTTTTTTTGCGGTTTTAAGGAAAGACGATGATGAGGTTTTAGATACTTTAATAGAGATGGGTTTAATCGAACCGGTTGCAGACATGATGCCAGTGCGAAGATTGATTGCTTTTTTGTTGGAAAAATTTGTAGAAAAACCGATTGATTTTTATGAGTTTAACGAAATCAAAGACGAAATTTATTCGATGTTCGAACAGCAACCTTTTCGCTTGCCCGCCGAGATGACTTTTATTTTGAAGTCTCTGACTACTTTGGATGGGGTGGCTAAAGCACTAGACCCCGAATATAATTTGCTGGTTTGCGCTCAACCTTTTGTCAAAAATTTAACTGTGTCTCAAAGGCGGGGTAGAATAGTAGGAGAATTGGCAAAACAAACTCGGGATTTTATTAAATATAAACTGCAACAGCCGAGTAAAGCCGAAGTTTTAATCCAGAGCTTGCAAAGAAGAATAGAGGATGGAGAGTTGCAGTTTAGGGTGCGAACTTTAGAGAGCGATCGCCTTTTGAAAAGAATTAATTTAGCTCTAAAAAGTTTGATTTATGCTACCATCAGTGGATTTAGTGTTTTATCTGGTTCGGTGTTGTTAAATGGAGGGTATTTAGGAGGTGCGATCGCTGCTTTTTCTGTATCGGTATTTGGATTATTTATTCTGCTGCGTTCTCTGTTTAAATTGTCCGTTAGAGAAAGGTTGGACCGGATGACAGAAAAGTAGCTTATATCAATTAACAATTGACAATTGACAATTAGCAATTAACAATTGACAATTAACAATTAGCCATGACCTCTTTTTCTGGTAGAATGCTACAAATGCAAGTTTTTATAAAGAATTGAGAAGAATGGGATTTAAAATTGGTTTGTTAGGATTGGGTACCGTGGGAGGCGGGACGGCAGAAATTTTGCTCTCCCCAGAAGGACGCCACTCTCTATTAAAAGAATTGGACATCCATCGGGTAGGAGTCCGCGACATCTCCAAACCGCGCAACGTCAAAATACCTGCCGATCGCCTGACAACAGATTTAGAAGCAATAGTTACCGATCCAGATATCGACATAGTGGTAGAACTTCTCGGCGGTTTGGAACCGGCTAGGAGTCTCATTCTCAAAGCGATCGCCTGCGGCAAACACGTCGTCACTGCCAATAAAGCGGTGATGGCCCGCTACGAAGGAGAAATTTTCGCTGCAGCCAACGAAAAAGGGGTTTACGTCATGTTGGAAGCTGCGGTTGGCGGCGGCATTCCAGTAATTCAACCCCTGAAGGAATCTTTGGGAGTTAACCGCATCCAGAGGGTTATCGGTATTATTAACGGTACGACTAACTATATTCTGACTCGGATGCAGCGCGAAGGTGCGGATTTTGGGGAAGTCCTCGCCGACGCTCAACGGTTGGGTTATGCCGAAGCAGATCCCACTGCTGATGTTGATGGGTTGGATGCGGCGGATAAAATTGCCATTTTGGCTTCTTTGGCTTTTGCCGGACGGATTAAATTAGATGATGTTTATTGCGAGGGCATTCGTCAGGTAACTTCTGCGGATATTGCTTATGCGGAGAAACTGGATTTTACGATTAAATTGTTAGCGATCGCCCAACGAGATACTAATAAATCTGACCCCAATACAAACCTCTTACAACTGAGAGTTCATCCAACTTTAGTTCCCAAAGCTCATCCTCTGGCAAGTATTAACGATGTTTATAATGCTATTTTGGTCGAAGGAGAACCCATAGGTCAAGTAATGTTTTTCGGTCCGGGTGCCGGTTCTGGTCCTACTGCTAGTGCGGTAGTTTCCGATATTATGAGCATCGTTGCTATTTTAAAAACTGAAACCGAACCAATTCCTCATCCTTTATTGAGTTGCACTCACCAACATTTTTGTCAAATAGCGCCGATGTCGGAACTGGTGACTCGGTTTTATGCGCGATTTTTAACTAATGATAACCCTGGAGTTATTGGCAAACTGGGTACTTGTTTCGGAAATTATAATGTTAGTTTGGAGTCTGTGGTGCAGACTGGGAAACGAGGTAATTTAGCGGAAATTGTCATCGTCACCCACGACGTTCGCGAGGGCAATTTCCGAGATGCTATTGAGGAAATTAAGTCTCAGGGAATAGTTGATACTATCCCTAGTATTTTACGGGTTTTGTAAAGTTAGGTTTTCTTACTATCGCTAGCTACCCCAAGTTTTTGAGACCAATTTGGTCTCATTTTTTGGGGCCCCGGTTTTTGAGACCAATTTGGTCTCATTTTTTGGGGCCGTCTCTTTTTTTGTCACCAAATTGGTTACATTTTTTGGGGCCGTCTCTTTTTTTGTCACCAAATTGGTTACATT
>CAZUCT010000403.1:0-4488 GCA_964619285.1 uncultured bacterium
GCGGTGCGCACCCTACAAGTTTGCTGGTTGGTGCGCGGTGCGCACCCTACTAGCTATTTGCCGGAATTTGCAAGGGTTTCTAAAATCTAATCGCGCACCTAGCATTTTAACACCAGATGCGCTACTACTTGTTTTTGTTAAAATTTTCTGATATGCTATTATTGGCTATGACCTTTATTAACTCAAAGGAGACAAAATGAGTTTTAAACTGCGCAACCTTTTAATTGGAGCCGGAGTCGCTGCTGTTGGTGGCATCGGCACTAAAATGGCCGTGGATTATTTCAAAAACCGGGACAAGGAAGAGGAGGTAGAAGGGCCCCCCGTAACCGAGCAATCTGAGGAAGAGGCTGCCGAACAAGCTCCCGCAGGCGCTCTCTCTGCTGAAGAGGTGGCTTACGTTAATGTCGAACCCAGTTCGGTTCAAGATTTTCTCGATCGCAGCTTTGGTTCTCCAGGTCGCTATGTTCCTAATCGTGCCCCCAAAGTCTTTGAATATCAAGACAAACAATATATGGTGATTTGGGCCGACGATACCGAGAAGGATAAAAAGCAAATGATGGCTTTCGCTTATGACGAGGATGGTCGACACATGATTGCTAGCGTTGGCTATACTGCAGATGCCACCGACTACAATATTAATTTGGAAGACACGCCTTTGGCCGTTGAGGTTAATGGGGAACAAATTAAATCCGGTCAGGATAGCACCGATGGTGCCGATGAAGTCGATCTGGTTGTAGCTGCTTAAATCCATAGACGACTAGCCTTTTTTATACGGGCAGATTGTCGGCGGCTCCAGAAACCGGGTTTTTTGAAAAAACCCGGTTTCTTATATAAGTGCAAAACCTCTATTTCGGCCAGCGACTAAAAGGGTTTTGAACTAAATAAACATTAAAATAGCGCGGGTCTCCAGATACTTCTTCCCCTATCCAGTCGGGCAATTCTATAACTTGATGCTCTTCGGTAAGTTCCACTTCGGCTAAAATTAAACCTTGATTGTCGCCGGCAAATTCATCCACTTCCCAGGTTAAGGCCCCAATAACAATTTTGTAGCGCGTTTTTTCAATATAAGGCCGCTCGCATAAGGTCTCTAACATCTCTCGGGCGTCTTCTACTGGGATGGGATATTCAAACTCTGCCCGGGTATTACCCACTGTCGGTCCTTTAATAGTTAAAAAGGCGCGATCGCCTGCTATTCTCACTCTCACGGTTCGTCCTTCTTTGGTAGGAATGTATCCTTGGCAGTAAACTATGCCTTGAGCGAGGACTCGCCATCCGTCGCCTTTAACTAAAAATTTGCGTTCTATCTCGATTGCCATCTTTAATCAATTAACAATTAACAATTAACAATTAAATATTAACAATAGACAATAGACAATTAACAATTAACCTTATGATTATTATTGTAATGGGGGTTTCTGGTTCTGGCAAGTCAGCCGTCGGCGAGTGCCTGGCAAACTCTCTGAATTGGGATTTTCGCGATGCCGACTCTTTCCATCCAGAAGCAAACGTCGCTAAAATGAGTCGGGGTATTCCTCTGGAGGATAACGATCGCCTGCCGTGGTTGTTGCTCTTGCAGGAGGCGATCGAGGAATGGTTGCAAAATAAGCGGGATGTGGTTTTAGCTTGTTCTGCCCTCAAAGAAGCCTATCGGCAAATGCTGGTAGGCGATCGCCCCCAAGTAAAAATCGTTTATCTCAAGGGTTCTTTCGAGTTGTTCGCCCAAAGACTCAAACAACGAGAAAATCACTTTATGAGCGCTGACTTACTTCAAAGCCAATTTGATGCCCTTGAAGAACCAAAAAAAGCGATCGTCCTCGATGCTTCCTTATCCGTCGAGGCGATCGTTGAAAAGATTAAACAATTAACAATTAACAATTAGCCGCTATCCCAAAAACCGCCTCCCCATTTGCATCGCATCGGCGATATCCACATCTCCATCCCCATCGGCATCTAAAAAGCTATTTAAAACTGGGTTGCCTCCGGCGGAATTTAGGACATTGCTGCCCGAATTTAAGAACTGGAGAACCATGGGTACTAGCTGAGGTAAAATGCTGCTTATTATTGACAAGTCTAAGCCTGTTTTTTGCGAAATCAGGTTCATCATTTCCCTGACTTGGGTGGAGGAAAATAAAGCTGTTATTGCTTCTGGACTAGGAGTTAAACCGCTATATTGATTAACAATTGATTTGGCTGCTTCTTCTCCTTCTTCAGCCCGTTTTTGTTGTAATGCTGACTTAGTGTAGTTGCCGACAACCGACATGGCAGTATTTACCGTTTGCTCGTCAACTCCCAGGCTATTACTTAGCTGTTGGGCCGTGTTGATAATGCTGCCTAATTGATTTGCATTGCCTTGTAAATTCTGGTTATTTACTGCAGCCATGATGCCATCGAATAGTCCCATAATTTTGATGTTTGAAAGTTTTCTTTTTGATTATCTATCTAGTTGGCTCGAAAACTCCTCTTCCTTTAGAGGAGTTTCGGCTTGATTTTTTTGTTGTTGTTGGGTTACACCCAACCTACAAAGAGCTTAACAATTAACAATTGACAATTAACAATTAACAATTAACCCAAATCAAAAAGAGTTAGTAGCCAAAAAAGCTTGCACCTCTTCAGGAGTAGGTTGAGCGGCGATCGCCCCCGGTTTAGTCGCAGTTAAAGCTCCTACCGCGCTAGCATAAACTACTGTTTTTTGTGCCTTGATTGGACTGACCAAACTACCAATGCCATTTTGACACAGTTGATGGAGGAAACCTGCCAAGAAGCTATCCCCCGCCCCCGTGGTATCTACTGCCTCCACCGAGAAGGCCGGAAGTCGGCCTTTTGTGTCTCCTAGATAATAGAAACAGCCCTTATCTCCTGCGGTTACTAAGAGCCCTTCTGCGGCGTCCAGGCGACCGGCAATGTCCTCGGGATCTGTAGTCTCGAATAACCATTCCGCTTCTTCTTCAGAAAGCTTGACAAAATCAACTTTTTGTAGTATATCTTCTATTAATTCTTTAGCTTCGGCCTCGTCTTCCCAAAAAACGGGACGCCAATTAACATCTAACAAGATTTTGACGTGATGTTTCTCTGCCAATTCCAGAGCGAAGGCGATGGCCTCTCGGGTTTCGGGGTATGCTAGTTCCAGGGTTCCCATGACGAGAAAATCGGCTTCCTCGAACAACTCCTGGGGGATTTTGTCTGCTAAGAGATGAGTATCCGCAAACTCGCCGGTCTGCCTTTGGCCAAAACCTGCAAATTGGCGATCGCCCGTTTCCGAACGCAGCACATAAATTAACCTTGTCGGGGCCGTAGGATGTTTTTGAACTCCCCGAACATCTACGCCAACATCTTGCAAAAGTTGCACCAAACTGTTACCATCGTCATCTTGACCGACTGCCCCTACAAAGGCAGCGGAAGTACCTAATTTGACCAAGGCACAGGCCACATTAGCCGGAGCTCCTCCTGGATAAGGAGTCCAAGATTCGACTCCTTCGAGAGAGCGCCCCGGTTGGTCTGCCAGACAGTCAAATAAAATTTCACCGAGACAAATAACGCGAGAATTGGCCATATTAGTTTTAGATTTTAGAACTTGTCAATTCGCGCACCAACAGCGTAGCAGTTCGATGCGCTTTGCGCAACGCTAAGATGCGCTTTGCGCAACAGCAGCGTGCCAGTAGGGCAGACACCGCGCACCTGCAACCCCCCGCACTCCTGAAGTAGGTTCCCCAAACTGGCAACCGCCTTAACAATTTTAGATTGGCATTGGGTAATTTTTTTCAAGAGAATCATAAAATTATAATTAAATAGATATAAATACATAGGAAAAAATGATGACAGTTAGCAAATCTCAAGCCCAAATTTCCCTTTCCTGCAGAGAACTCCAAGTCGTGGAGTTAGTGGCAGAGGGATTGACCAACGAAAAAATCGCCGAAAAACTGGAAATCAGCAAGCGGACGGTGGATAACCACATAAGCAATATTTTGACCAAAACCGTAACGGGAAACCGAGTGGAACTGGTCAAGTGGGCCTTGCAATGGGGCAAGGTCTGTCTAAATAATGTCAATTGCTGCCCGATACAAGAAGGGGCCCATCAACTGGCGGTTAAGTAGGTTTGAAACGGGTAAGTAGGAGATGCAAACAGCAGGAGAGTCGCGGCAACGCTATCAATTAAGCTCCCCCGGGCTGCCATTGGCAGTTTATCGGGAGGTGGCCGCTCATTTGCGTCAGGTAAATGGCCTGAAAGCGGGTTTAAGGGCCCCGAGGCCATCGTTACCCTTTGATTACCATCGGAGTCAGGTAGGGGGCCTCTGGATCGAGTATGGAGAAGATGCTAAAGAGAGCGATCGCCAGCAAGTAGATCGAATTTTGGCCTATTACAGCGATCGCTTCGGGCCTTGGCAGCAGGATGATACTTAGGTAACGGCAGACTTCCACTGGAAGTCCAACAAATTTCAATAAGTAGGTAGGCAAAAATATTTGCAGAAAATTTTCCCCGTAGAACAGACA
>CAZUCT010000404.1:0-2493 GCA_964619285.1 uncultured bacterium
GTTCGCGCGCGCCCAACCTACCATTGGTACTCTATTTTTTGGCAAGTCCCTAACTTGATTAATCATCCCGTAATTCATCAGCGATTTTGTCATCATTTAGGTTGATTACCAGAACTTGCAATCTTCCAAGTTCGTGCTTGACTGCGGGCCCAGAAACCCGGTTTTTTGAAAAAACCGGGTTTCTTAGAATTATTAATTATTAATTATTAATTCTTTCAAACCCCCCAACAATCCCTCATTTTCCTCTGGCGTTCCCACCGAAGTTCGGAAGTAGCAATTATCCAATCCTTGCTTCCCTCCAAAGTCGGCGACTAAGATTTTTTTCTGCTGCAAACACTTCACTAAATCCCCAGAACTAATTCCCAGTTTTTCCGTTCCGACAAACAGAAAATTGGTTGCCGAAGGATAGACGAAAAAACCGAGGTTTTCTAAACCTTGAATTAAGTTAATTTTATCCTGGAGAACTTTAGCAATATTTCCTCGAACGTATTCTAAATCTGCCAGGGCCCCATGGGCCGCTACTAAAGCTAATTTATTAATCGGAAATAATTGGGCTGTTCGATTGATATAATCGATGATGGTTTCGTTGGCGATGGCATATCCCAAGCGAACTCCTGCCAAACCGAAACTTTTTGATAAACTCCGCAAAACGATTAAATTGGGATATTTATCTACTAAATCTATTACCGTTTCTCCGCAAAATTCGTAATAACATTCGTCGATCGCGACAATGCAATCGAGGCGATCGCATATTTCGATTAAGGTTTCCCGAGGGATTAAATTGGCAGTTGGATTGTTAGGATTAGCGATAAATAAAACTTTAGTTTTGGGCGTAACTTTATCTAAAATTGCCGTTACATCCAAACCAAAATCATCGGTTCTTTTAACTGTTACTGAAACCCCCCCTAAGAGTTGAGTTGTAAACCCATAAACGAAAAAAGTGGGAGTTGGCAATAATACCTCATCTCCCGGTTTCATAAACACTTTAAGAATTAACTCGATTAACTCGTCGGAACCGTTTCCTAAAGCAATTTTTTCGGTTTTAGTTCCGCAATATTCTGCCAGAGAAGTTCTCAAACTCCCGCCTAAAATTGCCGGATAGCGATTAATAGTTCTGGCAGAGTCGGCCATCGCTTTTAACACTCTCAAAGATGGCGGATAAGGCAACTCGCCCTTATCCAAACGAATAGCATCATCCCCTTTTTCGGGACCGGGGTTTTTTGGTGGTAAAGATTTAATGTATTCGTTAATTAAATGCACCATTGTTTTTAATTTTTTCCTACTCTTAATAACTGCGGTAAATCCAGGATACTATTTAATACTAAATCGCAACCCAAATCTATTAACATTTCTTTAGCTCGACTTCGGCCAAAACCTGTTAAAACGCCAATCGAAAAACAACCGGCTTTTTTAGCAGCAACGACATCGCTGCCGGCATCTCCAATATAAGCAATTTCTTCGGCCTTTGTCAACTGGAAATTTTCCGCTACTAATTTCTCGACTGTTTCCTCTGGATAAACTGCTTTAAAGATGACAAAAGGATGGGGTTTTCCGAGTTTGATTTTTTGGTTAGTTGTTGATAAGATAGATTCCGCTGCCAAGACTTCATCGTAAGTAACAATTCGTTGAGAATCGAAATATTTTAGCAATCCCAAAACGGTCATCGGTTCGATAACTTCGTTGCGAGGTCTGCCGGTGGCGATCGCTAAATTCAACCGCCCGGAGTCGCGCAAAGATTTTAAAGCGGCATCGATTTTATTAACATCAACAACAGTTTCATCGTCGGGCAATTGATATCCTTTTTTCCCCTCATACCAATCTTGGAAATTCTGATAGCAAAGCTGCCACAATTCCCCTTTGCCTTCGCAACCGGGAATGGTAAATCCCAAGATTTTTTGGCTGAAATTATCAACGTATTCTACCACGGCGCTGCCCCTCAGAGAAGTTGTTTCTTGCCAAAACTGTTGGATGAGGTTATTGCTAATTTCGTCGGTATATTGAAAGTTTGACAAAAGTTTGCCCAACTCTTGAAATTTAGTTACCAGTGGCAGGGGTTTATTAAGAATATCGTCAAAGGGATTATTTTTCGATTTTTGGAACTCGTTAAAAATAGCGATTAAATGGAGAGAAACCACAAAAAAAGTCAAATCCCAATTAGAGTTAACTGCGCGACTTTTGAGTTGGTAAATAAAACTACTGGGAATGAGGCGATCGCCCGTTTCAACCAATCTCGTCTCTACCGCCTTACTCTCGCCGAAGTAATGATTAATTCCCAGATATTGCTTGCTGCAAATCAACTCCCAGACAGTTAATCTGGAAGTATTCCAATATTTAGTCTCGCTAGTAATCACCCCATCGAGGTCAAAGATTAAAAGTTTAAGTTTTTCCATAATTTTAACTTTAAATTAAGTTGTTCGTAGTAATCGCTTCAGCGATTAGTTCGTAGTAATCGCTTCAGCGATTAGTTCGTAGTAATCGCTTCAGCGATTAGTT
>CAZUCT010000404.1:2593-4457 GCA_964619285.1 uncultured bacterium
GTTCGTAGTAATCGCTTCAGCGATTAGTTCGTAGTAATCGCTTCAGCGATTGAGTTGAACTTTTTATCGCTAAAGCGATTACTACAAACCTAATTCGGCATCCAAGAAACTATCAACATCTCCCAAACTGCTGCTGCCCATTTCCACGGAAGTTGCCAAACCCAAAAGAGTTATTTCTGGGGGAAACTTTTGCCGATCGCTCAAATTCATCGTCAAAAACGGACAGCAAAATAAAGCTAATTTCAAATATTCCCGCCAACTGGGATTTAACCAATTTTTAGCCTGCAATTCCTCCAACAAAGGTTTGAGAACTCGCTGTATTTTCGACCGTAAAAAACCGACTCGAATTGCTGAAGGTTTAAAATCGTGTTCCACGACCATTTTACCATCTTTAATCTCCCAATTAATCGACAATTCCGCAGCTATTTCTTTCGGAAAATACATCCACATAGCAAAGACGTTATGAAATAAAGGTTTAGTCAAATCCAAAAATGGGGAATGTCGCCCGGCAAAAGCGGGGTCAAAATAAATCAATTCTGATTTATTTTCATCCACAAAAACATTACCGTTATGGGCGTCGCCGTGACCGACAATAGAAGGAATATCGCTACCAAGTTCTGGATTTAAAAGAGCGATCGCCCTGTGGATTAATTCGTTAAGGGTATCCTGATATTCTAACCCGTTAATTCTCCATTTCATCCCCGCCAATTCTTCAAATTGGAGGGCATTTCCCGGCAGCAAAATTTCTGTATTTTCATAAAATTCTCGCAACCTGCCCCCAGTCAAGCGGTGGAAGAATAATTGATGAACCGGTACCGATTTATGTTCTTTGGCGGTTAAAGGTTGAAGGGTGTTAAAATAAATTTGCCTAAGTTCGTCGTCTGCTTTTTCTTGGAGGGCAATAATGGTTTCGGCATCGTTTCTTTTATTAGTTTCGATATCTCTGGCGACATTAAATAGAGAAGGCGCATCAAAATATTGATAAATTAATAACTGCTTCCCCCATTCGGTGGAACTAAAAATCGGTTTAATTACCGGATAACCGGCCTCAGCTAAAATGCTAGAGTTGTAATATTCGTGGATGATGCTTTGGGGTTCGATGTGGGTTTTGAAAAATAACTTTTCGCCGTCTTCTTTAGTAATAAATCCATTAATAGAGTTGAGAGAAACTGCCAGAGGTCGAACTTCGACTTTGGCAATTTTAAAGGGTAGATTGTCCTTGAGAAAGTCTAAGAGTTTTTGGTTGGCAGCGTCGCGATCGCGAAACTGTAAAGCTTGAATTTCTTGTAATTGTTTGTCTGACATTTTTTGTACTCCTTAAATAGAAAAATTTCGGGTAAAAACTCTTTAATAAATAACGTTATCGGCGTTGGTAGCGTTTTTCGACATATTCGCCTATCGCCTTTTTCCGAACTTCGCGATCGGACAAATTACCGGGCCCTTCTAATAAATGTTCTGGATGTCCGCCTCGTCGTTCCAAAAGCGTTTTCTCTGGTTGGTGGGTCAACCAGCGATCGCGCAATATTTTTTTAATTAGGCGATCGCTTGGTATTTTCTCCACTGCCAATATTTCTATTAAATAGCGTTCTGTTTCGTCATCTAACATTAAATTCATCATTGGATTTATCCTCCGTTTTTTAGGTAATTGGGAATTGTAAAATTAACAGTTATTTTCTATTTTTTTACCAAACAATAACAGATTGCATTAACTTCCTCCGTAGAGAATTTTATCGACATTTTCAGCATAATTAGTAACAATTTCTGCTGTACAATACCTACACAGTTCTGGCAAAACCACGAAAACCTGGTAATGTCAGTTTTGCGGCTTGCTTCCTGCTTCAACCTGGGGAGTCGGCTCCTTCCA
>CAZUCT010000405.1:0-4370 GCA_964619285.1 uncultured bacterium
CGCGTTGCGCACCTTACGCCTTATGAACCTGTAGGGTGCGCGTTGCGCACCTTACACTATGTGAACCTGTAGTGCGCGCGTTGCGCACCTTACGCCTTATGAACCTGTAGGGTGCGCGTTGCGCACCTTACGCTATGTGAACCTGTTGGTTTTACCGTTTTAGATATGCTTCTCGCGCGATCTGGTAATAAAACCACAAGTCATCGTTAAAGACAAAACTCCCCAAACAATTCATCTTTAACTTGTCTCGCGCAACGACAACCGAACCATAATTTTCGGCACGCATGAAGGCGCAAATTTCATTAATTTGCAGGCAGCGAAATCCAAAGTCTAGAGTAGCTTTTGCCGCTTGAGTACCGATGCCTTGATGCCGGAATTTGGGATGAATGACGTACCTTAATTGAACTTTATCTTTTAGGGAAAAACCGATGGTAGCATTAGAGCCATTGGCGGGAAATACTTCGATAATTTGGTCGGAGTTTGATACTCTTAAACCTGTGCGTCCTATAAATTGCTTTTGCTCGGTATCTCGAATGGCGTTGGGGCCAAAAGGGAATTTTCGCGACTGTTGAATGTATTCTTTTAAAACTGCCTCCACTTGGGATAGTGCTAGAGAACCGCCCAGGTATTTCATGGTTTCTGAGTCGCCGTATAATTGAGATAATTCTCGGAGGTCTTCGCCGCAAAATGGTGTTAATACTCCAGGTAATTTGCGAGATTCAAAGCTGGTAATTGGGTGAAGTTTCATGTTTTTTTCCTGTTTTTTTTTGAGTTGCGTTAAAGGAGCGATCGCTCTTTTTTTCTATTAATTAAAAGAGCGATCGCCCCTGAGTAGATTTAGAGAGGGCGGACGATGAGAGCTATGCCTAGACGGCCAACAACCATGACGCGATCGCCTGGTTTGAGAGTCAGACAACTGCCGCAATTTTTATCTAAAATACAAGGGAAATAGGATCCTTGAAAACGTAACCTGCCTCCGCCAGGGAAGGTGCTTACTTCTTCATCTACGACTCCGTAAAGTTCTCCGGCAAACAATTCTTTGCTGTCTTCTATGTACATGGTTTTAAACCTCTTTTTGAGTTGAGTAATTGGCTGCAAAAGCTGGACAGGGAATGTAGTTACCGTCGCTTTTGCATGGTTTGCGTTCTTCGGCCAACCTGCCTAATTGGCAATAGTTGGTTGCCAAGATTAGGATTAGGAAATAGAGTAAGTTAGCGATTTTTTTTGACAAAAGTTTCCCCCTGCTAGGTCGATTTATTGACCTGGTTTAGTTGCTGATAATTGCAATTAGGGCCAGACTTTTAATTTTTCCTGGTTGCCATTTTTGGCGTTTGGGATTATATTAGAGATGTCGTCTGGCAGAGGTGTTTTTTATGCTTTGGCCATTGGTTGATGTCCTGTTTTTGGTTGACAACTTCTATGGTGAAGCAGCAGAGTTAAAATAGATTAATTCGTGCCTTAATGCACGAGACACAACTGTTAGAAATGAATTTGTGCAACTTTTGCACGAGTTGAAAAAGATTAATTGCAATTGTGGAGGTTTTGCACCATGAATGATGCAGATTTTGAGAAGTTATATGATGAAGAATTAGATGGAAAACCTAAGAAAGTTTTGCATCTGTTTTTACAGGGTTATACCGAACAAGAAATTGCGAACGAGCTTTACCTAAATCGGTCGTCTATTAATCGGTATCTTTCTAAGCTATGCGACCTTTTTGTGGAAAAAATTCCTAAAGCAGAATGGGAGCCATTAGAGAACAGCGATAAACGGGCCATAAATCAAGCTCGGAGGGAACAATTAATCCAGTTGTTTTTGGAAAAGAAACGAGAGCTAGTTATTTCCGATGCTTTACAGGTTAGTCAAGAAACTGAGGATGACGAGATTTACCTCGAACGAGACTTGCTAGATAGCTGTCAGGAAAAACTGTCCCAAGTGGGGACATTATTGAGGATAAAAGCGCCCCAACAGTGGGGTAAAACTTTGTTGGTTAACCGACTTTTAGAAAAGATGGAACAACAGGGTTATCAAACGGCTTATGTTGATGTTTTGGATGCCGACAAGGAGATTTGCGAAAAATTAAAACCTTTCCTGCAGTGGTTCTGTCGAAATGTCGGTCGGGAATTGGGGGTTACTAAGGAGAAATTGCGGGATTTGTGGGATAAGGATGATGGTGGTAAAGTTAACGCTGAGGAGTATTTTGATAAGGCTATTTTGCCAGAGGTCGATAAAGGTTTGGTTTTGGCTTTGGATAATATAGAGTGCATTTTTCCTTGCCCAACTGCTGAGGATTTTTTAAGTATGTTGCGGGCGTGGTTTGAGAAAACAAAACGGGAAAAGCAGTGGTCTAAATTGCGTTTAATCGTGGCCCATTCCACGGAATGTTATGTGCAGATGAATAAGAACCTGTCCCCTTTTAATGTGGGCGTTCCTATCAGTTTATCGGAGTTTAATTTTGAACAGGTAAAGGAACTTGCGGGACGGCAGGGAGTTAGTTTAAATGATGGGGACATTGGGCGATTAATTGAGACTATAGGCGGTCATCCTTTTTTGGTGGATAGAGCGATCGCTTCTCTCAAAGATAACCCTTACAGCCTTGATGAGTTGTTAGGAAAAGCTGCTACTTTGGAGGGAATTTATAGCGGTCATTTGCGAGAACTTTGGGGGTATATTCAAAAGCGATCGGATTTAATAACGGCGATGAAAGACATCATTAATGAAACCGAAGGTGCGGATATAAAAAACCCGCCATTAGCTCATCAATTAGAAAGTTTGGGCGCGGTAAAATTGGATGGTAATAAAGTTATGCCCCGTTGCGATTTGTATCGCAAGTTTTTTAAGGCACAATTGGGGTGATATAATAGTAAATAACTAATTCCAGGAGGCCAATTTTATGACGGAAACAATTCAAGCCAGCAAGCTTAATTTAATCGACCTAAAACTCAAGTTTGGTTTAGAACTAACTGAGGATGAAAACTTCTTCCCGGAGTGGCAAGAATATTTGCCAGAACTAACGGATTTGGAAAAGCAATTTATGGACGATATCAAACAGGAATATCGCCATTTATCCCAATATCCAATGCCGGAAGCTTTGGTTAAATTAGTGGTACTTGGCCCTTTATTAAAATGGGCGGGTTTTTATCGTCCTCCTTTTTTTATTACGGGGGAAAAACAGGTAGAAATTACTTCCCAAGATGGGGAAACTGTTGTTAACGGCAGGTTGGATTTGTTGGTGTTTATTCCTGATTTTTGGGTTTTGTCAATTGAAGCGAAAAAGGCTCAATATTCTTTAGACGCGGGCATTCCTCAAGTATTAGCTTATATGTTGGCTAGTCCCGGTGAGGGCAAACCTGTTTATGGAATGGTGAACAATGGACCCGAGTTGATTTTTCTCAAACTTATCCGCCAAGGTACGCCTAAATATGGAGAATCTGCTTTATTTTCGATTCGGAATAATACCGATTTATATACCGTTTTGCGGGTGTTAAAACGTTTGGGTAAATTGGTGACTGAGGAGTAAAAAGACAAAATCTCTCATAGAATTAAGAAACCGGGTTTCTCGCAGAAACCCGGTTTCTGGGCCCGCCAATAACTCATCCGCTACATCCGCTTCAAAATCCGCTGCTAACCAGCCTTTATCGCCCACAAAAAACCAATTGTTAATTGTTAATTATTAATTGTTAATTAAAAAACATGACTAAAAACTACAATTATTATTTCGGTGGCAGCCTCCCCCTGGAGTCTAAAACTTATGTCAAACGACAAGCGGACGAATTGCTATTTCAAAAGTTGCAAAATGCCAAATTTTCTTATGTGTTGAACAGCCGCCAAATGGGTAAATCTAGCTTGATGCTTAGAACCAAACAAAGGTTGGAAAAAAAAGGCATCGGTTGTGTTGCTATTGACTTGACAACTATCGGCAGTCAAAATATTAATGTGACTGAGTGGTATCGCGGGGTTGTCAAACAAATTGTTGATGGTTTGCAGTTGGAAATAGATTGGAGAAAGTGGTGGAAAGAAAAACGGGATGAGGAGATTTCTACGGTGCAGATGTTTGGGGATTTTATTCGGGAGGTTTTGTTGTCTGCGGTGGCGAGTCGTTACGGTAATGCGGTTATTTTTGTGGATGAAATTGATAGCATTATTAATCTGCCTTTCCCCACCGATGATTTTTTTGCTTTTATTCGCGCTTGCCATAACAAACGGGCGGAATTTACTCTCTATAATTGTCTTACTTTCTGCCTCCTGGGAGTCGCCACGCCGTCGGATTTAATTGCGGATAAACAGCGCACTCCTTTTAATATCGGTACCGGCATTGAATTGACCGGTTTTACTTTCGAGGAAGCTAAAGATGCTTTAACTCCCGGTTTGG
>CAZUCT010000406.1:0-4222 GCA_964619285.1 uncultured bacterium
TTGTTAGTTGTTAATTGTTAGTTGTTAATTGTTAGTTGTTAATTGTTAGTTGTTAGTTGTTAATGGCGAGAATTATTAGTGGAAGGTTTTCTCAATCTTAATAAAGCGAGGGGCATGACATCCCACGACTGCGTGGCCAAGGTGCGAAAAACCCTACGTCTCAAACGGGTGGGACATGGGGGGACTTTGGACCCGGCGGCCACCGGTGTTTTACCGATCGCTCTCGGAAAGGCCACGAGATTGTTACAGTTTATGGGGCCGAAAAAAGCTTATCGAGGAACGGTCAGATTTGGCGTAACTACTACCACCGACGATTTAGAGGGAGAAGTTATTACCTCTAAACCGGCCCCAGATTTGACTCTGGCAGAAATTGAAAGGGTTTTGCCAAATTTCTTGGGGACTATCGAGCAGCTGCCGCCGAGTTATAGCGCTATAAAAGTAGAAGGGAAGAAATTATACGATTTAGCTCGCCAAGGAAAAACGGTGGAAGTGCCAGCTCGAACTGTTGAGGTTTATGGGGTGGAAGTTTTGGAGTTCAGAGATGGGGAATTTCCCGAGGTAGATTTGGCGATCGCTTGCGGTGGGGGGACTTATATTCGGGCGATCGCTAGGGATTTGGGAGCTATCTTAAATAGGGGCGCTACTTTAGCTGCTTTGACTCGCACGGAAAGTTGTGGCTTTTCTTTGGCCCATAGTTTGACTTTGGAAGAGTTGGCAAGTCAGTTACAAGAGGGGACTTTTCTGCCCGTTGCTGCGGATGGACCGCTGGGACATTTACCCGCGATCGCTCTTTCTGCTAAAGATGGCCATCTTTGGTGTCAGGGACAGCGCATTCCTTACGAGGAAAACCTGGGAGAGGAAGATGCTGTGCGAGTTTACGGCCCGGAGGAGGATTTTTTGGGCATTGGCCGACTGATGTTATCGGCAACCGGCCTTCTACTTGCCCCGCGAGTTGTAATCAGAAGTCTGTAAATTATGAAGTTTTGGTAAATCTTCCTTAGCCCCAATCCCGTTTCCTCCTTAAATACTTGGAATTGGCTTTTTGTATTGAGAAAAGAGCGGTAATTTTTTACGAAAAAATACTGAAATCGAAGAAAGGGTTATGGGCAAATTCGGTATCATGGCGGATGACAAGGAGGGAGAAATTATTAAATAATTAAGTGTAGATCGCGGAAAAATATTAGATTTATTGGAGAAATCGGTAATGGGAAGTTGTTCGGAAGGAATTGGGAAGAGACTTCAGGAAATTGCATTGGTAAGATGCACCGAAATAATTAGGTGTATAGAAAACTGCCAGGGTAAGAAATAAACGTAAACTCGGAATTTAACGGACTCTATAGTATGTCGGCATATACTAAAGGCTGTATTAAGCTGGCAAAGACTCTAGCTACCATTGGCGAGAAGCGGGTAAGCGGCAAATTATTGCTGGAGGGTGGGACTCAAGAATGGCAACTTTATTTCTTGTCCGGCCAGCTTTTGTATGCTTGTGGAAGCTTGCATCCAGCAAGGCGCTGGTATAGAGCGATCGCTCGACACTGGCCGGATTTTCAGCTAAAGCTAAAATTACTGGAGGACGAGCGACTCTGGGAGTACAAATTGATCCATAAGGGAATTGAAGAGGAACGCTTGAGTCTGCCCCAAGCTAAAGCTATTTTAAGAGCGATCGCTTATGAGGTTTTCTTTGCTATTATTAGGGAATGCAATTTTACGAGAACCTGGCATTATTTAAAGCCTCCCAATTCTAAAATAGCTCAAAATTTGCTGCTTCCTTATTCGGAAACTCAGGAAGTTTTGACTTCGGCGAATCAATTATCGAAACAATGGAAAGAAATGGGTTTCTCCCATCTAAATCCAGATTTAGCTCCCATAATCAAAGAGTCTGTCAATTTATCGCATCATCTTAAATCAGATTCTTTTTGGTTAGAAAATAAAATTTTAAATGGCGACAATACAATTTGGGATGTTGCCTTAGAAAGAAAACAGCCTTTATCCATAACTACTCGGAGTTTAAATTACTTTGAAAAACAGGGTTTTATTGCTTTTAAAAAGGTGCAAGACTTGCCATCTCCCATGGCAAAAAAGAAGTTGGTTTCAGCAGCAGTAACTTCTAGGGGGCAAACCATAGCTTGTATTGATGACAGTCCTTTGGTGGGAGACTTTTTAGAGCAAATTCTGAAGCCTTTGGGTTATAAGATTCTGACAATTCAAGATCCGTTTCAAGGTTTGCCAGAGTTAGAAAAATATAAACCAGCCCTGATTTTTCTGGATTTAGTAATGCCAAAGGTGAACGGCTATAATGTTTGTTATTTTTTGCGCAAAACTACGATGTTTCAAGATACGCCTATAGTTTTTTTAACGATGCAAGATACTCTGGTAGATAGAACTAGGGCTAAGTTAACGGGGGCTAATGATTTTTTAAGTAAGTCTTCGCCGCCAGAAAAGGTGGTGCAAGTGGTGGAAAAATACGTTAACAGTACGAGTTTTGCGAATAAATCTCCTAATTTTTTGGAGGAGGAAACAATTAGCTTTAATCCTTTTCCTATTAGTAATTGAAAAGCTAATTGTCAGCGGTCAATTGTTAATATTTAATTGTTAATTATAACCATTAGCTATTAGCTACTTAAGCGCGATCGCGATCGAGTGGCAGTGCTAAAAGGTGCGTAAAAATCCAGATGCAGGGTAGAACCCCCGTCCTTCAAACAAGCATTTTATTCTAAAATACCAGATGTAGTAACAAAACTAAACAAATATGTTAGCGACAGAAACTGCATCCAACAGACTGTCTAACACCCTGACGGCACTCAGCCAAAAGCAAGCTACGGGTAAGTTGCTATTGGAAAACGAGGAGCAACAATGGCAAATTTACCTATTTAAGGGACATCTGGTCTATGCTACTGGGGGATGGCATCAAACAAGGCGCTGGTATAGAGCGGTTAAGCAAAACTGCCAGAATTTGCGGGTTAAGGCTAGCCTAGTTTCTGGGAAAGAGCTCTGGGAATATCAATTGTTGCAACAGGCGATCGCCGACGCTCAAATTACTATCGAACAAGCTAAAGAGATAATAACCTGCAGCGCCTACGAAGTATTTTTTTCTCTGTTGAGTCAACCTACGTTGAAGAGAGAATGGACTCCTCAAAAACAACAAACCAGAGAAATTATTTCCGATCTGTTATTGTCTGCTACAGAAATGCAAAAAGTTTTATCATCTGCCCGGGCTCTCTGGGAAGAGTGGAACGCCATAGGACTAGGTTCGGTTTTTCCCGAACAAGCACCAATTTTAAAACTATCAAAAAATTTACAAAAACGAGTGAGCGATCGGTCTTTGCTCGTTCTCAATAAAAAATTTAACGGTCAGAATACTTTGTGGGATCTAGTTTTAAAAAAACAGGATACTTGGACGGCTTTACCTCAGATTTTAAGCAAATTTTTAAAACAGGGCTGGATTGAAATGAAAGGAGTGCCAGATTTGCCGTCGCCTTTAGAACAATTGCGTTTGGTTTACTCGGCTATGAATCGCCATCAACCGATAATTGCTTGTATCGATCCAAGTCAAGTGACGGTAAGTTATTTGGAAAAAATTTTAGCACCTGTGGGCTATCGAGTTTTAAAAATTTTAGACCCGTTTGAGGGTATTTCAATTTTGGCTAAGTCGAAACCGGATTTGATATTTATGGATTTAGCTATTCCCGATGTTAATGGCTTTTCTTTGTGCAGTTTTTTGCGGCAAACTCCTAGATTTCGGGAGGTTCCGATCGCGATTTTAACTAAGCAGGATGACTGGATAACTCGCGTAAGAGCGAAAATTGCTGGGGCTTCTGATTTTATTAGCAAGCCGGCTACTTCTAAAAAGATTTTGGCTTTGGTGGAGAAGTATTTGAAGGGTTCTCAATAATAGACTTCGCCGCAGAAGTCGGGAACTCTTAACGCTTAACGCTTAACTGAGGGATAGATTTTGAAGAAAAGTATAGACTTCGCCGCAGAAGTCGGGAACTCTTAACTTAACTGAGGGATAGATCTGGTTGATGATAATTAGAAGAAAAGTAGTCTTAAAAAGATTTAATTTTTACTTTTAAAACCGTTGCCCGTTGCCCGTTAAGAGTTCCCCGTTATAGATTTTGAAGAAAAGTAGTCCCAAAAAGATTTAATTTTTACTTTTGCAAGAGGTCTAATGAAATTTTTGGTAATTCCTTTTTGTCAGTTTTTGGGAGTGGGGGTTGATTAT
>CAZUCT010000407.1:0-4182 GCA_964619285.1 uncultured bacterium
GTCTAAATAGTGATATTTAGAATCCCCGTGTCTTTAGACCGGGGAGAACGTCAAACTCTGAAATCGAGTAATGAATTTATCAAAAGGTCGCTTTTTTGGGTTGATGGGGGTTAGTTTTGCTGCTGCCCTCCTGTTTCCGTTTGACTCTGTAGTTGGTGTCGAAAACCTCCCTCCGACTGCAACACCCCAAATGAATGTATTTCAAGCTTTCATTTTGGGGATGGTGCAAGGATTGACGGAATTTTTGCCAATTAGCAGTACGGCCCATCTCAAGGTGGTGCCGGTGGCCCTGGGTTGGGGAGATCCCGGTGTGGGCTTTACTGCTGTCATTCAATTGGGCAGTATTGCTGCGGTTCTTTGGTATTTTTGGGAGGACTTGACAAAAATTACGGTAGGTGCTTACAGGGCCTTGCGAGTGTCCGATCGTCAATCCCCAAATTTGCGCATGGCTATCGGAATTGCTTTGGGTACTCTGCCCATCGTTTTTTTTGGACTCCTGATTAAAATCTTTCTTCCAGACTACGATAATTCGCCTCTGCGGAGTACCGTGGCGATCGCGATTGCTTCTCTAGTCATGGCCCTATTGCTGGGATTGGCAGAACGTATCGGCCGCCGCCAGCGCAGCTTCGAGCAATTAGATATTAGAGATGGGGTTTTAATGGGATTGGCTCAAGCTTTGGCCTTAATTCCCGGCGTCTCTCGTTCCGGTTCCACGATTACGGGGGGGCTGTTTATGGGGTTGGAACGAGCTACGGCGGCCAGATTTTCTTTTTTATTGGGGCTCCCGGCAATTACCCTCGCGGGTTTGGTGGAGCTAAAAGACCTAATAGAAGAAGGATTTGGTAGCGTTGGGGTTGTGCCAGTGGTAGTGGGGGTGATTTCGGCGGCTGTTTTTTCTTATGGAGCGATCGCCTGGTTGATTAAGTTTTTGCAAACCCAGAATACTTGGGTATTTGTTTGGTATCGGTTGGCTTTTGGGGTTGCGATTTTGGTAGCGATCGCTGCTGGTGCTTTAAGTTCGAGTTAAAAGCCGACTCTTTAATTAACCATCTGACTCCACATCCGGGCTCCAAAACTCCGTACCAATTAACAACAATTCTTCCAAACCAAGCAGATGGCCTTTTGTGGGGTGAACCGGTTCTAAGACGTCTAACAAGAGCCACAGCATATCTGGGGCTGGCTTGCTATAGTAACCGTTTTCTATTCTAGAAATGCCTGCAATGCTTACTCCCATTACTTTTGGCGGGGTTTGTTCCCTAGAAATGAAAAACTGAGCTTCGTATCGCTTAGTTTGTTCGCTGAGTTCTTGAACAGTGAAACCTCGACGCTCCCGCCACGAACGCAGGAAGCTCCCCATTTGGCGCAGTCCTTTATCTGTGAACCTGCGCCTGTGGTATTTTTTTTGCTGTTTATCGATCGCTGCTGCCATATTTTTTCCTTGCCTAGATATTCTTAAGGTATCATTTTTTAATTTGTCTTTTATTTTCAGTTATGTAATGCGCAACCCATGTTACAATTTTTTTAAAAAAATGAAAAACAATGAGCAATCTATTTTGTAGAATCAAGCCATCAAAGCGTTTAAGAATAACGGATTGGAGTATGGCCAAACTCCTGAGAATACCCGAAGGACTAATAGTGAAAGTCAGGTGCTGGGCCTATGTGGTCTTCGTCCATAGAAAAGACAGAGGGGGACAATTTATTTCTTATCGGGCCTTAGAGCAGTGGAAAAACGCGATCGCCCATCAAATCCAAAAAAGCCCTAACCTAGAGGAACTGCAGCGAGTGGGAATCGCAATTAAACGAGACGCTGAAAAATACGCCAAACAATACAGGCAAGAAGCGATCGAGTTTTTGCGGCAAAGATGGGCCATCAGGCGAGACGAATTGTCACTAGAATAAAACAACCCCATCCAAGCATGGCCCAGATGGGGTTAAGAGCTGAAACTGTCCAGGACCGATTAAGACATGGCCTGAATGATGTAATCAAAATAAGGAGCGGCCTCCCGAGCATCCTCATCATCGAGTAAAGCCAAAGAAGCCTCCTTCAAACAGACGATGGATTCAACCATTCCAGGCACCGGAACGCCCAAAGAGTTGTACATCTCTCGAACGCCAATCAAACCGATGCTCTCAATAGGATCGATATCTCCTGCCAGAACGCCATAAGTAACCAGGCGTAAATACCAGCCGTAATCGCGCAAGCATAAAGAACGCTGGCGCTGGCCGTAAGCATTACCGCCGGGGGCAATAAAATCTGGACGGCGACGCCAAAGCTCCTTACTGGCCTTGTCAACAATTTTTTGCTCGTTTTCTGAAAGAGTGGTAGCGATGCGCACCCGCTGTTCGCCCGTTTTCAGAAAATCCTTGATGGAGTTTAGTTCTCCCGAACTGGGATAACGCAGTTCGTCATCCGCTTTGAGTATAACCTGGCTAACTACGCTCATAGATTAAAATATTGCACGCTAACATCTAGTAGTTTAGCCATTTTGGGGTACGCAAGCCAACTATTGCGGAAAAAAGAAACAGATGAGCCAACAATAGGAAAGGGGTAAGCTCGATGAAAGTTGAAAATCCAAAACCCGAAGCTAGATGGGAGCAAGGCCAAATAGTCGAGGTTGAAATAACAGATTTAAGCGACAGTGGGGAAGGGGTGGGGCGGTTTCTGGGGCGAGTAATCTTCGTACCGGATACGGTGCCGGGCGATCGCCTCCAAGTACGACTCATCCGAGTCAAACCCCAATACGCCCGGGGCAAAATCGATCGACTACTCGAACCGTCGAACCACCGAACCCGCCCCCAATGCATCGTGGCCGACAAATGCGGTGGCTGTCAGTGGCAGCACGTCGAATATAGCTCTCAATTAGAGGCCAAACAAAATCAAATAATCCAAGCCCTCCAAAGAATAGGCGGATTTCAGGAGCCACCCGTGGCCCCAGTTTTACCATCGCCGGCAGCTTTTGGATATCGCAACAAAGCCACCTATCCCCTGGGACTTTCGGCCACGGGCCAAGTCCAAGCCGGTTACTACCAAAAAAGCAGCCATCGCCTCATCAACCTCAATCAATGTCCGGTCCAAGACGAACGACTGGACCTCCTCTTAAAAGAAGTAAAAGAGGATATCCAAAAACGGCGCTGGCCTATTTATCGCGAAGGCCAACGCTCGGGCATTCTCCGTCACCTTTCTTTGAGGATTGGTCGTCGTACTGGAGAAATGTTGCTGACTTTAATAGCTAATAGTTCCCGTAAAAACCGCAAGGGGGAACTACCGGGAATAGAAACTCAAGCCCGACAATGGCTCGGTCGCTACCCTAACCTTGTAGGTGTTGGTGTTAATTACAATACCTCTAACACCAACGTCATTTTTGGCAGAGAAACGGAGTGTATTGCCGGTCGGTCATATTTGCACGAAGTATTTGCTGGCTTGCAGTTTCAATTACAGGCCGATACCTTTTTTCAGGTTAACACTGAAGGGGCGGAGGCGCTTTTAGAAACGATGGTTGCAGAATTGAACCTGGAAGGATGGGAAACTATAGTCGATGCTTATTGCGGTATTGGGACTTTTAGTTTGCCTTTGGCGAAAAAACTGCAAGAGTTAGGCGATCGCTCTGCCACCGAGATAGGAGTTATCGGTTTGGAGGTGCAGGGGGAGGCGATCGAGCGTGCAAAAGTCAATGCCGAACTGAATAATTTAACAAACGTCAGCTTTTATGGGGGGAAAGTAGAGAAATTGCTGCCCCAGTTGGAAGTTAAACCAGATATAGTCTTGCTGGATCCGCCTCGGAAAGGTTGCGGCGAGGGAGTGGTGCGAACTTTGCGGGAGCTTCTGCCGAATTGTATCGTTTATATTAGTTGCAAACCGGCGACTTTCGCTCGGGATTTGCAGTTGTTGTGCCAGGGGGGAGATTACGAATTAATTAAGGTACAACCGGCAGATTTCTTTCCCCAAACTTCCCATGTCGAGTGCGCTGCCTTTTTGCGGAAACAGTAACTACAAAAGCGATCGGCAAAATTCCTCAATCTGCAAAGTAGAATTTTTTAGAACCAGGAGCTAATTGCTAGTATTAATATCCCTGGCAATTTCCGGCAATAATGGAGAAGAAGATGGCAATTCTTGAAAATTTTAATCTAGTAGTTTATAATCAGCCGTGGGAGGTGATGTTCTTTGTATTCAATTAAACTGGA
>CAZUCT010000408.1:0-4156 GCA_964619285.1 uncultured bacterium
CCCCCAATTCACAACTCCAACACCCGATACTCCACCCCAGTCTCAAAAATTCTCACCCCCCCACCCTCGGCCACAGTTTGCCTCAAAGCATCCGAGTCAGTCACAGTCACCCCCGCCAAATAATCAATCCCAAACTCCGCCAACTCCGGCAACCAAGGCATCGTCGGCCCCATCAACACCAACTTCGCATCCCTAGCAAGTTCCACCAACCGAGGAAAAGTTTTATTAGCAATAGAAGTCGCCGTCAAAAACACCCACTCCGCCTCCGGCAGCACATACTCCGACGCCGGATCCGGGAGATCTCCCGCAGTGGGTTGTCGTTCGATAACCGTCATCTCCATTTCCTGCTCAAAAACAGAAAGGCGGGGATAGCGTCCGATAATAGCCACTCGCTTGCCCCGAATTTCAGGTAAAAAATGTTGGAACACCGCCAAATTAGCAGTAGTTCCCTCCGTAGATATGGGCTGTCCTCGTTCCAACAGAAGCGAAAAGCCCTCCGGGCCGCTTCGCGAACGCCCGTTAATCGCCGCATTAACCGCAGCCATCCCCACCGTAGCCTCAAAACTATTCCAAGAACGCACCCACAACGCCAACTCCGAAACCGACTTATCCACCAAAGTCCCCGACCAAGGCAAAGTCCGAGTCACCGTCCCCGGACTCATGCACAAACCGATATTCTCAGTTCGGCACAAAGTCCAAGTCAAGCCAATCAATACTTCCCTTACCGCTTCCGAGCCCTTGGCATAATCTAACAACAAATCGTATATCTCTCGTGGATGCGCCATTTTTTCCTTATTTAACTAAAGATTCGTACAAGGATGTCAGTTTGGCACTAACATCCGGTGGTTTGGCAGTGAAGTGAATATAAAAACTTCCATTCTCTCCCTGCTTTTCTGTTACCTTAGCATAGACATCCTCGCTCGCTTCTCCTTCTCCATTCCAGACAAAGTTGAGCTTAACGTTTGTCAGCGCTTCCGGTACTACAGGCTCGCTATCCTCGCAGCGCACCTCAGCTTCCTTAGCAGACAGCTTGAAAATAGTTCCCTTGCTCTTCTCGTCGCCAACGTGCTTGCCCGACAAAGACACATATTGTATTGAAAGCGGCTCTGCTAGCTTCACAAATACTTCCTCTTCCTTGGAAAGATGGAGGTTATATTCCCCTTCAATGCCGCTAACGCTGTAGATAGTAATTGGTTCCTTAACTCCTTTTGGTTGTACTGTCTTTTCTCCGTCGATTTTAACGATATCTCCCGCCTCTTTTAAAGTCTCCTCGGAAATCAGAATTTGACCCCCCGTAGTATAAGACTCTATGCGATACGTTAAGTTTACATTGCTGCCGACAATACCATATTTAGTTCGCTTCTCGGAACCGATATTACCTACAACTACTTCCCCAGTATTGATACCGATACCCATATCTAAAGGCGGCAAATTCCATTCTTTCATCTGTTTGTTAACTGGAATCATCGCTTGTTGCATCGCCACACCACAAGCAATAGCCCTTTTAGCATCATCCTCTCGACTGATGGGAGCGCCAAATAAAACCAGAATCCCATCCCCCATAAACTCATCGATAGTTCCCTTATATTTCGTAATCACATCGGCCATGTATTCCAGATAAAAGTTGAGAATTTTCACAACTTCTTCTGGAGGCAACCTTTCCGAAGTAGCAGTAAAACCTCGTAAATCGGAAGTAAAAATAGTAAGGCGACGGCGTTCGCCACCCATTTTTAAACCCTCCGGGTTTTCTAACAAAGTAGAAACAATTTCATCGCTGAGGTAACGACCGAAAGTCTTGCGGATATCCCCTGCCGAACGAGCGACGTAAGCAGTTACAGCGATCGCCGAAAAAGCCAACCCCAACATTGGCGGCACGATTGGTATCCACCAAGCATTTGCAAAAGCCAGATAAGTGCTGCCGACCAACAACCCTACAGATACCGCCAAAGCACCTATCTTTTTAAGAGATACAGCCTTGATACTATTAGAATCCCGCCAGACCCAAACGATAGTCGCACCGACCCCCGACCAGAATAAAATCCAGAACCACTCCAGAGGTTCCGGCAAAACCTTAAAGAGAGGGCGATCGTCTATAGCAGCGCTAATCAGTTGGCTGATGAGATTAGCGTGAATTTCTATTCCCGCCATCGGTTCGAGAACCCGAACCAGACCGCTGCTGTAAGGAGAATTAAATAAATCCTTAAAACCCTCGCTGACAGTACCGATTAAGACAATGCGATCGCGCCCCCAGTCTGGAGGCACTCGGTCTTCCAGAATATCCATCAACGATACCGTCTCGAAATGTCGGCTAGGCCCGCGATAATTAAGTAACATCTGATAGCCGCCAGCATCGGCCCGGACATAACCGCCATCATAAGCTTCAAAAGGAGTCAAAACCGCCTTGCCCAAGCGAAACTTAGTTTCGTCTTCGGGAACTGGTTCGAGATTGATGCCCTCTTTGTCCAGATAAAGCAAAGTCAGATAAGAGCCAAAGCTCCAAACATTGTCCCCATTTTCCAAAGTCACAAATAAAAAGCCCCGGCGGACTTTTTTATCCGGATCTACCTTGAGGTCGTTTGAACCTATTTGGCCTTTAGCCCCCAGTGCTGGTGGAGGATCGATTACATCTCGGTCCCTCTCCCCGACAACCTTCGTAATACCGACAATATTCGGAGTAGTCTCGAAGACCTCAACTAATTCCTGATGGCCTGGTTCCACCGGTAAATCTCGATAAATATCTAAACCAATTCCTCTGGGTTCCATTGCTTTGAGTTTGTTAAGCAATTGGGCATAGATAGCATCGGGAAAGACCGGTTGTTTAATTTCTCGGAGGTCATTTTCGTTAATACCGACAATGACAATGCGCTCGTCTCGCGTTTCCTCAGGCCGCCAACGCATATATTGATCGTAGGCTGCCCACTCCATCAGTTGTAATAAGCCTAAAAAACGCAGCAGGATTACTGTTACAGTCACGCTGGGAACAGTAATCCAAATACCGCGCCATTGCCACAAATCTTTTTTCCAATTGGGCCACATTGAATTTAGTCCGATTAATTTGCTTAATTTTCCAGACTACAGCAAGAAGCGAAAGGCTCTGTAGAAATGTCTTTTAGACCAACCGAGTTTAAAAGCTCTTCCCATTCTTTAGGATTAGAATTGCGGAGGTCGGCAAGAGTAATTAATGTCTCGTTCCAAATGCCGGCATCTGCATATAGTTGAGCTTGCTCTATAGGGCTAGCACCTTCAAGTTTTTGTTGTAAGTCAGAAGTTAATTCTACTGGCTTGAGAGTGCCTTGAACGTATCTATCTGCAGCGCGATCGTTACTGTCGCAAACCAGGGCAAATTGCCATATATATTCTTGGCCCTTATTCAAACCTGCATCTTTGGGCAGATTGACTTTGACAATACCGTTACCGCTGGGAACTTCAAAAGTTTTAGAATAAACAGGGTTTCCTTCCTCGTCTATTACTACTAATTCTGCTGACTCTGCGGTGTTTTGAGGCACATAAACAAACAAAGTCGGTTCCGTGGCCACCGTCGTACCAACGTTATCCCCAGGCATCAATGCCGTCAGCCCCATAGTTTTTTCAAGCACGCAGGAATCTCCGCGAGTGCCCCCGCCACTGGTTCTGCCAGTAGCTCCTCGGGATGGTCCGGCCGGAAATTCAATCGCGACTGTTTGTGATTCTTGGTTCGATTGGGCCTTAGCTAGTTGCCATCCCGATAGTGTTATTGCTGTGGGACAAAAGGTTAAGGCTATTACGCCTGCCAAAGACTTGAGATATTGCCTACCCATGATCCATAACCTTTCTAAACTTTAGTCTATTATAATAGAATAATTTTTCCTTGCCCTCCCTCTTTTGGTGTTGTAGGACTGTCTTTACTAAAAAACCAGGTTTAAAACATCTCTTGACCTCCTAATAGGGGTGCAGGAGTATGGGCTAAATTTTAAAAATCCTACAAGCAACTCTTTAACAAATATTTCCCAGGCGAATTGGAAACTCAACCACAACTAGCCAAAGAGCTTCAACAATTAACAATTGACAATTAACGATTCTTAAATCAATAACATAAAAGAAGGTCAAATTATAAGACTCGAATGGGTGCATCCCAATTTTGAATAAAGCCAAAAATTTAATGCTTTAGGTCAGAGGT
>CAZUCT010000409.1:0-4130 GCA_964619285.1 uncultured bacterium
TAGAACAGACATCTTGTCTGTTCGGTGTCTAATTAATTTGGCACTCCTACTTATAATTTAGACCCCCGCAGTTTTTTCCGCAACGACGAATTGAATATCTCGATGACTGATGGTCTGCTGTCGAAACAGATCGAGCAGTTTTTTGAGTATGGTTTTTCCAAGAGTTTATTAGTTACCAAGCACCAGTGGCGCAGGCGTTCCCTCCGCCAACGCAAGGTTGGCAAGTTGGGGCTGATTTTTTATTGGCAACTTTAATTTGGCTGCCCGTCTCGGTTGTTTCTGATGCAGCCGTTGAGAACAATAACCGACCCTTCCCGTTCTTCCTCAACAGGTTCGGGACGACACCACCGAAAAAGCGGCAGCCAGAAGAAGACGGCGCAACCGGTCATCGCTAACAGCGACAGGCTAACTAATACTGCCGCTACAATTCGTATCCACATCCATTTTGGTTTTCGTTCCATTTTTAATAAGCGAAGATTGGCAGCTATCTTAATTGTACTCGGATTGGCAATTGCCCTCAGGCTTTGCCCCTACAATTCCCGATTGTTATGGGTTATTGGTGGGTGAAAAAAGTTAGTTCGCGGGTTAACCAATCTATTTTTTCCGATTGCCAATTCCCTAAAAAGTATCGATATCTTCGTTCTCGTCGTCTTCATAAAATGGCTCCGCGATCCTGTCAGCATACTTAGAGGGAGGTCGATCGCTACTCCACGCCCACCAGGCATAATCGCACTCACATAAATAAAACTCCTGCCACTTGCGACGGTGGTTCTCCGTATAAACGGGCGATCGTTTATTGATCCAAACCTCCTTCGCTTTCAGACTGCTCGCCCCGCATTTAGGACAGCAGAACTGAAAAGCGTGGGCTGCCGATTCCGTCCATTCTGGAGGGGTCAAATTAAAAGCTTCCATTTTTAATTCCTTAACAGAAAACATTAACTTTGTCAATACTTGAGCTAATAGATTAATTAACTCAAAAAAAATAACTAATAACTTTTCCTTATAAATGTCGCCAAAGGACTAATTGCCATCAACAATAATCAACTAACTACCGATTTTAACGCTTATGGGTTAATCTGAATTGTCATCAAGTTAAAATCGGCCCAAGAGAAGCGGCCTGTGAAACCCGGTTTTTTGAAAAAACCCGGTTTCTCAGATACTTCTCTAGTCCTCCATCTCGGAGAAATCAAAAATGAACCCAGTCTTAAACCTCATCAGCTTATTAGGAATAGTCGCCCTCTGCTTCATCGCCTGGTTAGGTTCGGAGAACCGGCGGATAATTCCCTGGAACGTCATCATCTGGGGCATCGGACTGCAAATGGCCATCGGGCTATTTGTCTTCGTCCTCCCCACCAGAGACCTCATCGCGGGCCTGAACGACCTCCTCAACGCCGTCCTCGATGCCTCCGACGCCGGGGCCAGATTCCTTTTCGGTAACATCCTGGCCCGAGACCTGGCCGCGCCGGCAGGGCCGGGACCGGCGGCCCGCTGGATTGCCAGAACGGTCCTTCCTCCCTTTACAGAAGTTCCAGGCGATCGCCTCGGCCCCAATAACCTGGATCTAGGCTACGTCTTCGCCTTCCGAGCCCTGCCCCAAATCATCTTTTTCTCCGGCCTAGTCGCCCTCTTGTACAGACTGCATCTCATCCAGCCGGTGGTCAAGCTGTTTGCCAAAATCTTCCAAAAAACCATGAAAATCAGCGGTGCCGAGTCTCTCTCTGGGGCCGCTAATATTTTCGTAGGTATCGAATCGGCGATCGCTGTCAAACCCTATCTCCTAGATATGACTCGCAGCGAACTCTGCGCCATCCTCTCCAGTTGTTTCGGTTCCATCGCCTCCTCCGTATTAGCCATCTATGCAGGATTATTAAGACCTACCTTTCCCTCAATTACCGGGCACTTAGTATCCGCATCAATAATGACCATCCCCGCCTGTTTCGTTCTCTCCAAAATCTTAATCCCAGAAACCGGGGAACCAAAAACTATGGGCACCATACCCCCCGATGAGGTCGAAGAAGACCCCAGCAAACGCCCGAGTCCGATGGACAGCCTCATCGTCGGCGCCCTGGATGGAGTGAAAATGGCGGTAGGAATTGCAGCGGTATTGATTGCCATTTTGGGCTTGCTAGCCTTAGTTAATAAGGTATTCGACGGTTTGGAAGCTTTGCCCGTTATTGGCTTTATTTTTGAATACATTTCTATACAGAACATTTTAGGAGCATTATTTTTGCCCTTAACTTTTTTAACCGGTGTATCTTTAGATTGGAACGAACTGTGGCAATCATCTGTAATGATAGGACGCCGCTTATTCGAGACCAGCATCCCGCCCTATTTAACCCTAGCCCGGTTAAACCAGGCAGGGGAAATAAGCGATCGCGCCATGTTAATCGTCAGTTACGTCCTCTGCGGTTTTACCCACCTCGCCTCCTACGGCATCTTCGTCGGCGGTTTGTCGAACTTAATTCCTAGCAGGCGATCGGAAGTCTCCTCCCTGGGAGTCAAAGCATTATGGGCGGGTACCCTCGCCACCATCATGACCGGCTGCGTGGCCGGCTTATTCGATTTCGGCAACCCCGCTGTATTAGGTAGGTAATGGCTAATTGCTAATTGTCAATTGTCAATTGTCAATTGTTAATTGCGCCCTATTCCCTATTCCCCATTCCCTATTCCCTATTCCCTATTAACAAACATGGAGTACAAAACATGAAACGTTGGCGATTAATTGGTTTAGGATTGATAACCGTATTAGCGCTGTTAATTTGGAATAGAGCTCCCTGGGATTTGCAGCCTGTGTCAACTGCGCCGTCGCTGCAACTTTCGGCAAGGGCTCAATCTCCTTCTCCCTCGCCCGAGGTGGAGGTTTCTCCAGAAGCATCTCCCGCCCCGGAGACGGTGACTCCTCCAAAAGCATCTCCCACCAACGAGCAATTTAAAACTATAACCTTACCTCTGGGCAGCGAATCTTATCAAGAAAGTAGGTTTGAAATCGGCATTTTGGAAGGTTATAAAATAAGTAAAGTTGGGGGGGTGCCTTTAATCGAATCTCCCGATGGCAACCTCGCCTATACTGTAGTAGTTAAGCCCCAGTTAAACGCGCAACCCTTCTCCAACGAAGCATTGGCCGAACTTGCCATAGAAGAATTGGAGAGGGGCGAGGGATTTCAACCGGGAGAATTAAAGGCGATCGCCCCTGCTACAGTTTCCCTGTCTTGGAAGGGTACTTTAACTCAAGGTAGAAATACCCAACCGATAGCCGGGCAAGTTTTAGTGCGTCAAAGGGGCAGAAATATTTTTTTGTTACTAATTTCTGCCACGGAAGCTAAAGCATCCGAACTATCCCCTGCCCTGACAGCTTTATCTAATAGTTTGAAACCCCTGTAATTTGAGTTCGTAGTAATCGCTTTAGCGATTTATACGAAGAATCGCTAAAGCGATTACTACGAACTGTTTACCTTTTAGGAAAAAATGAATCCAGATCGAGAGATTTACCGCTTATTAGAAATCATGCCCGCCTCCGGGCGAATGCTGGCAAAAATAATTAGCAAACCACAACAAAAAAAAGTAATAGAAACTCCTTTTCCTACTCCTTGGAAGAGGCAAATTTCGATAGATATTAATTTCGATTTGTGGCGGCGGCTGCCAAAACAACAACGGGATTTAATTCTACTCCATCATATTTGCTGGTCCTGCGAAATTAAATGGTTGAAGTTCGATTTAGACCGCTTTATTTTAGCAGCAGGATTGTTAGGAGGAATCTCGGAACTGGCCGAATTTGATGCAGTTGGCATTGCCATTGCTGGCGGTTTAACCGGTTTTGCAGCCACAAGAATTTGGCGCAACAATCGTAGCGTTAAGGTAGAATTAGAAGCAGATGAAGCGGCGGTGGAGGTGGCAACTCGCAGGGGTTATACTGAGGTTGAAGCAGCTAAATATTTGTTAGAAGGAATTGAGTCTGTAGCTAAATTAGAAGGGAGAAATGCTTTGAATTTTAACGAGTTAGTTCGCTGTCAAAATTTAAAAGCGATCGCAGGTTTTTCGGCAGTGGGAGTTCCTGAAAATATTAGGGAAAATGGCTGAGTTCGTAGTAACGACTTTAGTCGTAGTTCGTAGTAACGACTTTAGTCGTAGTT
>CAZUCT010000410.1:0-4129 GCA_964619285.1 uncultured bacterium
CGACTATCAGTACGCTCATGCTAATCCTGTTGTTAATACTGACCCTAGCGGGTATGTGACGCTGGGAGAAAAGCTAGCTGCTATAGGGGTTCATTCAATCCTGGCAAGCATGAGTTTTACTGCGGGCTATGGAATAGGTACTGCTTTGGTAACAGGCAATCCTACTGATGCTGTTGAAATTTACGATCGATATTTTGCTGGTTTTGCTGATGCTTTCACCTTCGGAACGACCACAATTATGCGTCGTCATATTCATGGCGAAACCGCAGTAAGAAATCACCAAGGAGCGTTCTTTAATCTTGGTCGTCTCGGAGGATCGGTTGCTGGGATGGTTGTGGGCGCTCAAGCACCAGGATTGGCAGAAGTGGGTAAGGTAAGTTTGAGTCGTCAAGTGGCTTTTGCTTACGATTTATTGGGAGCTGGTGTTGGTGTATTTGAAAGCGGGAAAAATATCATGGAAGGGCGTGCCACTTTGTGGGATATTTTGCCCTTTCTACCAATTCTAGGTTGGTTTAATATCAACTACAAAGTCAAGAGTCGTGGTGTCGGCTCTAATGGTGGCAATCTCATAATTACACCAAGAGAGGCTACGACTACTATTTACAGAGGAACAAATCGTAGTACAGAATTAGAAATTTTTCAAGAAACCGGATATATTATGAGTGATGCAGCTATAGAAGCTTATAAAGAGACTAGAATGGCAACTCGTGGAATACTAAAGAAAGGTGACTCTATTAAACTCTCAATCAGTAGAGCAAAAAAAGCGTCACGCAACGCTCACAGAACTCAATTAGAATACTGGGGATCTTTAGATGAGTATGTTCAGAATCATAGCTTGAGGGGAACAGAAATTCGAGCTTTAGGTAGCGCACCTAAATCAATGATTTCTTTTACCACCGATCCTAATGTGGTTAGCACATTTTACACTCCTGACAAAGGAAAAATATTGACTCGACGGGAAGTTCCCTACGATTTGCTAATCCCACAAACACTGAAAACATCTACAGAATCAGAAATGCTTGTGCTGCATATGATTAACAAAGTACGAATACTACATTAATAAATACAAACTATGAAACTTATCCGAATTGAAGAAATTCCTTTAGAGGTAATTTACTTTTACGCTAACGAACCTTTCACATTCCCTAAACCCTTAAACCAAAACTTGAGACCTTTTGAACCTTTTATGGAAAAAGAATTAAAAAATCACTTTAATCTTCGATTAATTGTAGTACAAAGTTGGTTAAATCATGAAGTTTATTATGTTTTGTATTTATATTTTAATCTAGATCGATTTCCCAAAAACTTAGACGTAAAAGTTCAAAACAATACTTTTACTGATACAGACTTTGAAGACTCAGTGATTACAAAATTTCAAGAAACAGTATGTGTGTACTGCAAATGGAAGGGACCAACGCTGTGCATGGAACATGATTCTTACGTTGGAAACTTTGAGCTGGAGGTAAAAAAAATGCGAAAATTAGAATTTAAGCTTTGCCCTAACTGCGGGAAATCATTACGACAAAGCGTCGTGATGATTTTTTAATACCAAATTATTAATTGATTTTGGCAATGCCATCTAAAAATGAAACAAATTAAAGTAGAAGAAATTGAGTTATTATACTTAACATCAGATGATTTGCCGCTATTGAATAGCGATCGAGTATTTTTGAATAATGCTCAGATTGAAATAGAAGATTTAAGCTACCGTTTAAAACCAGAATTATTTAACCAGGATGATGTAAGACCAATCGTGGTAATCTTGCCTTTTAAGGCTAATTTTGGGAACCTTAATTATTTTTATTGGAATAGTAAACCAAATTTAAAAGAACTAGATTTAAAAGTCGCTCAAAATAATTTTACAGAAAATGATTTTGAAGCGTCTGTAATTACTCGCTACCAAAAAACCAGATGTTTTTACTGCGGTTGCTGGTGGGACACATTAGTTGTTGATGAGTGGAATTACTTTAGAACTCCTGGTCTGCCTACAGCTAAAATTCGGCAAAGTCAATTTAAAGGATGTCCAAACTGTGGGGAATCATTGCGGCAATGTGTCGTGATGATTTTTTAAGAGAGGATATAGGGGAGCTAATGCATTCATAATTGCAGGTAAAGCAATCAAATAAATTCTATAAATAGGATACTGCCCCTGGTGAAAAAGCAGCAAACTTGAACCTAATGTATTACTAATTGATTTTGGCAAAAAAATCAAAAAATGTTCTAACTGTGGGGATTCTTTAAGATAATTAGTTGTCAAAAAATTTTAAATGATTTATGAAACTCATCCAAATCGAAGGACTTCCTTTTGAGCTAATTTACTTTTACGCAAACGAGTCGTTTGAATTTTCTCAACCATTAAACCAGGACTTGAGACCTTTTCTACCTTTTATGGAAAAAGAGTTGAAAAACCATTTCAATCTTCGATTAATTTTAATAAAAGGTTTTTTAGGTTATGATGCTTATTTTGTACAATATCTTTATTTTGAACCAGATAAATTTCCCAGGGATTTAGACGAGAAAGTTCGGAGCAATACTTTTACCGATGCCGACTTTGAAGATTCAGTAGTTACCAAATTTCAAAACACATATTGTGTTTACTGTAAGTGGAAAGGTCCAACGCTATGCGTAGAACGAGATTACTACTATAAAAACTTTGAACTGTATCTCGAAAAAACTCGTAAGTTAGAATATAAGCTTTGCCCTAACTGCGGAGAATCGTTACGACAAAGCGTCGTGATGATTTTTTAATATCAAAAAACTTCTTGGTCAATTTAGTTTTTAACCCTACTTTGCAAGGGTTTTAGCCATGTACAATGCCCCTTAGAAACAACTCAAAAACAACCCCATGAACCCAAAACCAACAATAGAAGAACTAGCCATAACCCTCTCCGCAAAAAACCTCAACCCCACCCTACTAACCCCCGAATTCCTAGTTTACAGCGGCATCATTCCCTCAGAATGGACCCTAGCATCCCAACCAATTCTCAACTCCAAAATTGCCCACCTCGCCTTCACCAACGGCATCAACCTCTCCACCCAATTCGACACCATAACCATCTCCGAAAACCTCAAAAACAAAACCCTCCAACAAATACAAATTCCCGAAATCGCCCGCAAATACACATCCACTTTACCCAACGCCAACTATCAAGCAATAAGCATCAATCCCAGTACATTTTTCACCTTTGAAAGCAAAACAGAAAACGCCGCTCAAAACTACATAAGCACCCACCTACTCGCCCCCGGTCCTTGGCAACAAATCGGCACAAAACCCTTGAGGGCATCCGTACATTTAGCCTACACCTTAGAGCGGAGTCAATTCAACCTAAAAATAGACGACGTCTTGTTGCGGCAAGCCGACGATACGCCCCAAGCTGCCCTCTTATTTTCTGGCAGTTTCCCCTTAAAAATAGTTGGAGAAACACCACCAGAAAAACTGCAACATTTACATCAATTAATCGATAATTGGCAGACAGATTTAGAGATATTTAGAGATGTCGTTGGGCAGAAGTTTTTGAGCGTTCCAACTGTGGAAAAAGAGATGCCATCCCAGCCAAAAAACGAGTTTAATTGGCAGATGGCGGACAATAACAATTGAGGGGAATAGATTTGAGGAGGGGGCCATTGGCATTAGACTGCGACGAGAATGGCCCAGAGCAACCACAGCATAAGGCCAGCATAGCAAGGCGGCCCCTTCAAATCCTTCTGCCAACAATGGCCCAGGTCAAGAGCCAAAACCAAACCGGACCGCTTCCCATTTCAGAGTCGGTGGCCAAACGCCTCCCCAACCACCAGCAAGCCCCAATCGCAGTAGTCCAATTTCAGTTAAATCTATTATCTAAAATAGTCAAATGCGGCGAAGAGGGTACATTCCTCCATAAAACTAAATCTCCTCACTACAAAAACTCTGAAGTTAGGCTTGAAAATTTTAGATCGCTTGTGGGCAGAAAAATATCACTATTTTACCATCCCACGCTCTTCCCCGGTCCCGACGGCTCTACATTGATAGCTCCTAGCGGCAAGCAAGTTTGGAGTCAGGACGTTCGAGACGATCGCGCACCTTTTGCCCTTTCCGAAGCGGGTCAATACGAGTTAATTGTTGATGTGGATGCGAATAACGATTTGCATG
>CAZUCT010000411.1:0-4110 GCA_964619285.1 uncultured bacterium
ATGGGGGTACTGCCAATCTCAACGAGAGTGAAATTCCGGCGGACCAACAGTTGGTGTTCCGGCGGTTGGGAGATTTGATACTTAACGATTTTGGAGAGAATAACGAGAAGAGTTGGTATGTGCCCGGTCATACTAAGTCTAGTTTTAACCACGGCGATACGGAGGCACCTTGGGAGGGTATCGGTACGGGTTGGTTCTATTCTGTTAATGGTGGGGGAAGCAAGTTGCGTCCGTATTTTGTTGAAGGCGAGTCGAAACCGAAGAGTAAAGATGAATTGGGTGATTTCCAGCAATATTTGAAGAATAATCGTCGTCCGGTTACTTACGACAATACTTACGCTAAGGGCGCAGTCAAGAAACGGTTGCGGGGCGATTATGCGATGCCGACTTTGTTTAATGGCAATTTCGATGTTGTTGCTCCGGGTGATGTCAATGCAGATGCACCTATTCCGGGTTGGACTTTTGATGGTGGTGGTGGTGCCAATGCGAATTCGTTGCAAAAGAATTTAGTTGAGTTGGGTAATCTTGGTGGCTCGGCTCTTAATCGATACAGGAACGGTATAGGTTACGATCCCACTCAACCTAATTATGTCTTGAAATTAGATACAAATCTAAAGCAGATTACTCATAACCCTTTTATCATACCGGATTGGGGCAATTTAAGGTTTGATGTTTATGCTCCTAATCGAAGTGGAACGCTAAAGGTACAACTTCAGGTTGAAGGAGCTAACATACCAGTTAAGGAAATTAAATTGGCTGACAACGCTAGTGCAGTTGAACCGGGAAAAGAACAATTGGTCGATGAAATCAAACAGACGTATGGAAATAATGTTAATAGCATTGGATACGGAAGAGAAAATGGGTTTGAAACTTTCCAGATGAATTTTCAAGCATTGTCGGCAGATGAATGGAAGAAATTTATAGGAAAACCAGCTAAGTTAACCTTTACTTTAGAAGGTGGCTCTGAAGCTTTCATAGATAATGTTTTATTCAAGAGCGCCCACGTCAAGCTAGGAAATCCGACTAATGCCCGATGGGATGCTACTCAATCAAAGCCAACAAACTTACTGCTTGAAAAGCCAGGGTATGCAGTTTCTTATAACACTCAAACAAAAATTCCTAACTGGGTCAGTTGGCAAGCTAATAAAACTTGGACTAAACCTAGAGAAGAAAGTCTTACTATTCAGTTTATGGACGATCCTTTTTTATCGTTAACTGCAGCTAATCCTCAGTGGCCAAAAGTTAATGGAACGGTATTTCGCAATCCTTGGGTAGGGATGGATAAGGGCCATTTAATTCCTAACCGAGATAGAAACAGAAACGTAAAAGATGCCATTGAAACCTACATGGGAACTAATTTAATCGCGCAATCAATGGACAATAATCGATTATTTACAGAAGAGCCATTGACTGCATCTGCTTGGTTTAATATTGAAAAATGGATAGGCGATGGTGTTGAGCAGGGAAAAGAATTTTACGTTGTTGCGGGGGGTTTAGGCAATAACTGGAACCCACAGAAAAAAACTAATGTTCCCAAGTTTCTTGAAAATCCTTTCAACCAAGGATATACTAATCCTACAAAATTTCAGGATAATATCAATATTCCTCAATGGACTTGGAAGACAATCGTGGGCTTGCCTAAACCCGGAACAGACATTTCTTTGCAAACCGATGTTTTGACATATATTACGCCTAATCGAGCTGAACCAGGATCGGAGGCATGGCCAATTGCCCATCCCCTGGATAATCTAGTGCCGCTCGACCCGAATGACCCCAATGACAAACGCGACCTAATAACAAGTCCGCAGCAATGGCGGCTGCCTGAAACTTGGGAAGTTACTCTTACTGAACTTGAGGAGCTTTTGAACGCTAGTAACCCCGTTCAGTTTGACTTCCTCTCCCATATTACGGATAAGAATCTTCGCGAACGTCTTAAGGACAAAGGAGGATATGTTCCTTTTTAGGCGATAATCTTTTCCCTCTAGTAAAACATTGAAAGAGGCGATTAGGAACCGGTAGTTTTAAAATGTGACTACTTTGGCCTAAGCAACTTGCTGTATCTCTATCGCCTCTTTTCCCTTAACTAGGTCGCTGACGATAATTATTTGGGCCTGCTAGAAAAAACCCATCTTTGAGAGTAACGTTATAATACAAAGGAGGCGATTGGCAATGACCGTCAAATTGAGAATCTTGGAAGTTAACTTCAATAAAGCTAGTACAAGTAAGATCTGCATAACCCTTGGCTTTTCTTAAGTCAGCAGAAAGGAACCTAGCATTGGTAAAATCGCAATGATTGAGATTGGCTCCTCTGAGATCGCAATTAATGAATTTAGCTGAATTCCAATCACCCTTTAAGATAGCCTTGCTCAAATTACAGTTACTTAAGCGAGCGTAGAACATATTAACACCGCTTAGATCGACTCCACTGAGGTCAACTCTATGTAAAACCGCAAATTCAAAGTTTCTCTGCCCCATAGCGTAGCGTCTGAGAAATTCTTCTCGCTCTAGGGCTAAAGTGGAGTCTTTGATAAGATTCCCATCAACTGTAGTCGTGTAATGAAAAATGGTTTCTTCTGCGATCTTAAAGCAAGTTAAGTTGGCATTAGTTAGATTTGTACCAATCAATTTAGCTCTGCTGAGATCGGCCTGAGTTAAATTAGCACCAGTTAGATTAGCACCAATCAAATCGGCATGAGTGAAATCGGCACCAGTTAAATTGGCATAACTCAAATCAGTATCGATTAAATGAGCTGTCTTAAATTCAGCATCTTTAAGATTGGCGTTGCTAAAGTTAGCTCTACATAACTTAGTGTAGTCAAAACAAGCTCTTTCCAAATTGGCATTGCTGAAATCGATATCTACGAAGATCGTGTCGCTGAAATAACCTCCGACAATCTCAACACCGCTAAAATTTCGCTTTCCGGCTTTGTATTGTTCTCGTAATTCGCCTGCATCCATAATTGGTCTTCTAATAGTTCTTGCAATTCCATTATAGCGCGATAAGCGATCGCTCTTCAACACACCTGGTAATTATCTCCAAAATTGCTCCCGATGAAAAAAACTGGCTCTTCGGTACTTAATTGGCTATTTTGTTAAATAAAAAACCATCTTATTTCCGAAAAAATTGGGACTAGCCCACCCGTAAAATGTTGTCGGGCTTGACTTTGAGAACAAATCATGCTCTAATTAATTTATTGAATGAGGACGAAATCATCATGCCTTCTAATGCACAACTCAAACTATTCACCAATCTTCTGAATATTTCTGATGTTAAAGTAATCGATTATGTGGAGGATTTTTCAACAGCAATAATGCCGATTGTTGCCAGTAATAGCGATAAAGCAACTTGTCCTCACTGTGGAAAAGTTAGTCGGAGCTTACATGAAAACAATTGGTCTTTAATTAAAGATTTACCCATCAGCGGACAAGATGTTTTTTGGAAAATAAATAGACGACAATTTAATTGTAAAAATTGCTCAAAGACTTTTAGTGAGCGATTGTCTTATTGCCGACCTCAACGTAATTACACTAAAAGATTAACATCCAATATTTTGAATCAAGTCAAAGATAGTAATGTTAAAAGTGTAGCCGAAAAAAACGGAGTAACTGAAGCAGAAATAGAAACTATGTTATCGGATTTAAAAGAAGATTTAGTAAATAAAAAACCCGAAGGCTTAAAAAAGTTAGGAATTGATGAAATAAGTAGTGCTAAAGGGCACCAGAAATTTAGTGGAGTTTTAGTAGATTTAGATACGAGTAAATTGTTAGCGTTGGTCTCAGACCGAACCCAAGAAGCCATAGAAAAAGTGTTGTTATCTTGGGGAAAAGAGGTACTAGAAGGTATAGAAGAGGTTAGTATAGACTTGTGGAAACCTTACCAAAGTTTAGCCCAAAAAAATCTGCCTAATGCTTCGGTAGTAGCAGATAGATTTCATGTAATGAACCAGGTGCAAACCGAGTTAAATGATGGCAGAAAGCCAGCCAAAAAAGAGGTAAATAAAATGCCTAAATTCAAAGTTTCTCTGCCCCGCAGGGTAGCGTCTGAGAAATTCTTCTTTGATGTTGTTTGGCAACTGCGGCGATAATACTGCTATCCAACCCGCCGGATAA
>CAZUCT010000412.1:0-4096 GCA_964619285.1 uncultured bacterium
TGACTAAAAATGCTGTAGGGTGCGCAATGCGCACCTTACGAATTATGTTTCCCGTAACAATTGAAACAAAACAGTAGCGCACCTTACAAATTAAAAATTTATAGCAATCCTAAACTATTTATTACCAATCCAAAAATAGAAAACAGAAAATCAAACGCGGGGTGGGGGCAAAGCATTCGGACATCAAATTTTATGCTTTTTATTAACAGTTAACGCCCGAATGCTTTGCCCCTACAGTTTTATTTTTCTATTACGACTAAAGTCGTTACTACGAACGTAAGTGATACCAGGTTTGCAACGCGACTCGATGCACCTCGCGCCAGCTTAGATCTTGCTGTTTTGCTAGTTTAGCACAGTCTTCGTATTCTGGCTGTACGTTAACAATTCGATCGCCCATCTTACCAACTTTCACTCCCACCACCCCATAAGATGTCTCCACTTTCTCTATTTCTCTTTCTAAAATCGTCCTTTCTTGATGAAAACGGCGAATCCCTAACGTGGTAGTTTCCCGAAATATAATCTCTTCGCAAATCGACGACTTTTCTGGATGACAAATAACTGTCAGCAAAACCCCCTGTCGCGACTTTTTCATCGTAATCCCTCGCGCAAAAACATCTAGAGCGCCAGCGGCAAGTAAAACCTCGAAAGTATAAGCGATCGCCTGGGGGTTGCAATCGTCAATTTGCGTCTCCAAAACGGCGATGGTTTCTAATTTAGGGAATGGGGAATGGGGAATGGGGAATGGGGAATGGGGAGGAGATTCCACTTGGATCCCCCCCCCGCCCCCCTTACCAAGGGGGGAGCTTGAGGAGGGGGATTCCATTTTGTCTCCCCCCTTGTTAAGGGGGGTTGAGGGGGCTCCGATCCACAAACGCAAAATATTAGGAACAGCGAAATCTCGGGAACCGGCCCCCAAACCGATACAGTCGATCGCCATTGGCGGCATTTCCCCAAATTCCGTCGCTAAAGTACAAGCGATCGCCGCCCCAGTGGGAGTAACTAACTCTTTTTCGATACCGTTACTATAAACCGGCACCTTTCGCGACTCCCACAACTTCAACACCGCAGGCACCGGCACCGGCAAGGGACCGTGGGCCGCCCAAACCGTACCCCCACCCACGGGCAGCGGGGAACAATAGAGGCGATCGATACCCAACCAATCCAAACCCAAACAAGTACCGACAATATCGACGATCGCATCCGTCGCCCCCACCTCGTGAAAATGAACCATTACAGGAGTAGTACCGTGAACCGCCGCTTCCGCCTCCGCCAGTCTGCGAAATATTGCCAGACTCCAAGTTTCTACTCGGGGCGGCAACCCCGCCCCTTTAATTTTTTCTTCAATTTCGGGTAAGTGGCGGTGGGAAGAGTGGGCATGAGGGCCGGATGGAGGAGATTCTTCATTGTCTTCTTCGTGGTGGTGGTGGTGGTGGCGATCGAAAGTCGGCGGTTCCTTTTCCGCGTCCTCCGGGTGCGTTTCTATCTCGTTAACTAAATCCACATAAACCTTAGTTGCCATCTGGCCCTGACGGAGGACATTTTCGGCCCGCAAGCGATATTCTGCCGAAATCCCCAATAAATTAAGTTTCTCGACGAGATACTCCAAAGGACATCCAGCATGGACCAAAGCTCCAAGACACATATCGCCGGCGATGCCCGTGGGACATTGTAAATAGGCTATTTTCATAAATAGGCAATTAACAATTAACAACAATTAGCAAATCAAAAATATAAAGCGAAATTATGGCTATTATTTACGAAGTTCATCCAGAAAACCCCCAACAGCGCAGCATAGACGAAATCGCAGATGCCCTCAAAAATGGGGCAGTGATGCTCTATCCCACGGATACCGTCTATGCCATCGGTTGCGACCTGAACGTAAAATCGGCAGTTCAGCGAGTCCGGCAAATCAAGCAACTGTCCAATAACAAACCTCTGACCTTTCTCTGCGACTCCCTGTCCAATATTGCCAGCTACGCCATTGTAAGCGATCCGGCCTATCGCATCATCAAACGCTTAATACCTGGCCCCTATACCTTTCTGCTGCCCGCCACTAAATTAGTCCCGCGACTGGTAATGGACCCCAAACGCAAAACTACCGGCATTAGGGTTCCGGATAATAATTTTTGTTTGGCCCTTTTGCCCACTTTGGGCTATCCTATTATTTCCACCTCCGCCCACATCACCAGCGATGCCGAGGGCATGGCCCCCGTAGAACCGGAGTCCCTCCCTGGCAAGGCAGAGTTATTTGACTGTTTGGAAGGTTTGGTGGATGTAATAGTAGATGATGGGTCGGACCCAGGATCTGAAGTTTCTACAATTCTCGACTTAACCGACTGGGAACCCACTGTTGCGCGAGAGGGTCTCGGCTTTGAGAAAGTAGCCAGTTTAGTCGATTGAAGTTTATAGTAGTAATTGAAGTTGTGCCACTTTACCATTCGGTCTATAGTGGCACTGCCAATCTCGGAATTGTCATAGTTCGTCGGCGGTGGCATTCCTGGCTTTATCAACTCAAGCTGATTAAGCTAGGATGCAGGCTACATCGGCTTTACGCCATACTTAGGGGTGCATTAGGAGCGCGTGTTTTCTCTTAGGAAAACGGTAGAGACACCATCAAAATTGGTTGTTGCTGGAAAACCAGATCGTAAAAGTGGTAACTTGCCCGGCATTTTCTCTTATTAGATTTCCTAAAGTTGAAATGTAGATGAATGAAGCACAAATTCACTTCTTCTACTAACTAATTCACACGCGACGGTGCATTACCAGAGGTAAAAAATCATGACTGTTAAATTTGCTGAATCTTCCAACGTTCAAACTAAAGTTGTTCCCGCCCCACAATTCGCTAACCAATCTTCTCAAACTGAAACTAACGTCGCCCCTGCCCTGGGCATGGATGCAGAAATCCTAGCAGAGACGATGTTTAAAGAGCTAGAAGCTGCTCTGAAATTCAAGCCCAGTAGCGGTCGCACCGTGACGATGCGCATAGCTCGCGAAGTAGAGCGCATCTGCCAAAAGAGCAATCGCATCCAAAATTCTGGCGAGGTTCGTTCCTGGCAGTTGAGTTTGGCACGCCATCGCCTGCAAAAGAGCTTGCAATATTATAAGTTGGGTTCCAAGCAAGGCCGCGTCGAGTTGCATTCCCTCCTCGCTTCTATGGTTTACCGCCATATCGCTTCTTTTGCCGCCCACTTGAACTTCCAAGGTCGCTATAATTTAATCGAGGATTTCTTGCAAGGCTTTTATATCGAGTGTTTGCGTGCTTTCCGTCGGGAACACGATGTGGATGCAAGTTACACTCCTAAGACTAAGTTGGAGTTGGCCGAATATATGGCATTTACCGAACAGTACGCCAAGCGTCAAATCGGTTTGCCCGGTCGCAACCGCCAAAGATTAATCGTCCTCCGGGCTCAGAGCTTCGCTAAGGGTCAGCCTCCAGAAACTTCTCTGGATATTGAAATGGCGGTGGAGTCTGCTAAGGGCGAAGAAGCCGAAGCTCACAACCGTTCTGCAGCGGTACAACAAGTCCGCGAGCAGATGGTTTCCGAAGCGGTGGATCCTTCCGAGGCGGTGTTGCGCGATCGCGTCATTGCCGAGCTAGTGGAATATCTCAAATCCCAAGGTCAGCAAGAGTGTATCGATTATTTGCGCTTGAAATTAAAAGACTTACAAGCTTGCGATATCGATAAAAAGCTCGGTTTGACTGCCCGCGAACGGGATTATCTCCAACAGCGGTTCAAGTATCATGTAGAAAAGTTCGCTCGTTCCCACAACTGGAAGCTGGTTCACGAATGGTTGGGTGCGGATCTAGACCAAAAGTTGGGCATGACTACTCAACGCTGGGAAGAGTTTCAACAACAACTTTCTGACGAACAACGCCAAATGTTACAAATGAAGCGGGCGGGCGAGACCGATAAAGCGATCGCTGCTGCCATCCAATGTACCCCCAAACAGGTACAAAAGCGCTGGGCGAAATTGTTAGATTTAGCTTGGAGTTTTCGTAACAGCGACGGTTAGTGGGGGATCGTACATGAGCGATAAGATTTTTTGGGAATTGGGAATTGGGAATTGGGAATTGGGAATTGGGAATTGGGAATTG
>CAZUCT010000413.1:0-4084 GCA_964619285.1 uncultured bacterium
CGATTGTTCGTAGTAATCGCTTTAGCGATTGTTCGTAGTAATCGCTTTAGCGATTTTAATCGCTAAAGCGATTACAACGAACTACGACTAAAGTCGTTACTACGAACTAATTTATTAAGGGTACAAAAACAATGTTAACAAAAACAAAACCAAAAACAAACTACCGCAAAAATTACCAAAATAAATCCTTTAAAAATCAAGACCTCAGCAACGCCGATTTCTCAAATTGCGATATTCGCGGCGCCGATTTTACTAATGCCAATCTCACCGGCGCTAACTTTACTAATGCTCAAACTGGGTTAAAAAAAGGATGGGTAATTGGTATATTTATTATTGCGGCATCTTTATCTGTAATATCGGGAGCCGGAGCAACACTGGCGACCTATTTATCTGCTAAATTTATGACAGCCAAAGAGTTCTCTTTTGCTGCTGGTTTATTCCTCTTTTGGCTGCTGACATTTGTTAATTTATTCTTACTAATAATTACTCGACGCCAAGGAATACAAAAAGCGTTGGTTAATTTAGGGATGGTTTTAACTGTGGGGCTGCCTTCAATCGCAATTTTAGGTGTGATAGGTAATGACAATCACCCAATTTTCATGCCATTAAGAGCCTTTAGGAGGGGCTCCTTTATAAGGGCATTACAAATATTAATTAGCAGTCAAAGAGAAATAGAAACGACTGTCAGTCTAAATCCCGCTGACTATCGACCTACCACTATAGTTCTTTCTTTAATTGTAGCTGTTGCGGGAACTATGGTGATGGTAGTGGCTTTAAATATAGCCGTAGTTTTAGCTAATATTATTAGTAAAAATTTTTTAGTAGATTTAGCTATTGGCGGGGCGAAACTCACGGGAGCGATCGCTAGCGGTGCAATTATGACTGTTAGTGCTAGGATGTATGATGTGGAAGGCATACCCGCTCAGGCAGTAGCGATCGCTTTATCTGCTATGTTAGCCGCGACTTTAGTCGAAGTCAGTGCCGAGATTGCCAAACAAACCCTCGCAGGAGACGAAAAACAGGCCGTATTTCGACAAATAGCCGTCTTTATTTGCACCTTTTTCGGCACCAGTTTCCGCAATGCAAATTTAACCGACGCCAACTTCACCAACGCCACCCTAAAAAGCACCGATTTAAGGCGAGCAAATACCACCAAAACTCTCTGGCGACAAGCAAAAAATCTCGAACTCGCCCGCACTGGCGACACTATTTTAATCGACCCAAAAGTTAGAGACTTATTAATAACAGGAGACGGCTACCAAAAATCATATATTGATGCCAACCTTCGAGGAGCAAATCTCATTAGTGCCAACCTCAGTTATGCCGATTTAAAAACAGCAGATATCAGCGAAGCTAACCTCCAAGCTGCCTGTTTGGATTGGGCAAACTTGACCGAAGTTCAAGCAATTGGGACCGACTTTAGTTACGCGCAAATGACCGGTTGTTCCTTAGAAAATTGGAACATCGACGTTACCACCAAACTCAACGAAGTCGAATCAAAATTTGTCTATCTCCTCGAACATTTCAAACCAAATACAGACGATCGCGAACGTCGCCCCAGCAGCGGCGAATTTCAACCGGGAGAATTTACCAAACTGTTTGAAGAAGTCTTAAACACCGTTGATTTAATCTTCAGAAACGGCATCGACTGGCAAGCATTTATGTCGTCTTTCAAACAAGTACAAGTAGAAAATGAAGACACCGAATTAAACATCCAAAGCATCGAAAACAAAGGCGATGGAGTGGTAGTGGTAAAAGTTAGCGTTCCCGAAGAAACTAATAAGGAAAAAATCCATCGCGAGTTCGTACAAATTTACGATGAAACTGTCAGAAAGTTAGAAGAAAAATATCAAGCAGAATTGCAGGGCAAAGAAGGAGAAATTGCTATTTACAAACGGCAAAACGAGAATATGATGTCCTTTCTTAATAACATCGTTCCCAGTCGCATCAACTCTCCTAAAACTCAAATGCAAAGGGAAAAATTAGTCATTCTCAACTTTAGCAACGGCGCTTTAGAAACAGGATTTGCCATGGTTAAAGCGCAAATCTGGTCTGACGGCAATACCCTGCCAATTACCTTTTCTGCCAAGCTGCCCCCAGAGACAAAAATTGCTCGACTCTATCAACAATGGCATTCTCAATATGGAGTTTTAAGGAAGCATTATCAGTTTCGCGGTTTGATGCCGAGAATTAAGAAAAAAGATAGCGAACCAACTCAAATTTCCGACCGAGAATTTCCCCAACTAAAACGAGATTTTGAGACCTTAGCTAATAGTTTGGCTGCCAGTCTCAACCATTGGTTAAACTCTCCAGAATTTAGTCGCATTCATAACCAATTAAGAATGCAATTAAATCCCTCAAATCGAGTGCGCTTGATTATCGAAACGGAAGATATTAAAATGCGCAAACTGCCCTGGCATCGTTGGGATTTTGTCCGAGATTATCGCCTGGCAGAAGTAGCTTTAAGCAATCCAGAAGGCAACCGACTGGAGAAGTTAATACCTCCCCGAGATAAAATTAGAATTTTGGCAATTTTAGGCAGCGACGAAGGTATTAATATCGAAGCAGACAGACAATTTTTAGAAAGTTTGCCCGATGCAGAAACGGTATTTTTAATTAAACCAACTCGCCCCCAATTAGATAAGTATTTATGGGACGAAAAAGGTTGGGATATTTTCTGTTTTTCGGGGCATAGCGAAAGCGACGCCGATGGCAATACTGGCTGTTTTCACCTCGGCAGCGGTCAGATGTCGGCGGATACTCTAACTATTGAAGAGTTAGAAAATGCCCTGAAAAATGCGATAGAAAAAGGCTTGCAGTTAGCGATTTTTAATTCTTGCGATGGTCTCGGTTTGGGGCGGCAGTTAGCAGAATTGCACGTTCCCCAAATTATTGTCATGCGAGAACCGGTTCCAGATGCAGTCGCCCAGGAATTTTTAAAGAATTTTCTCGGTTTATTTGCTAGTGGGAAATCTTTATATATTGCCGTGCGACAAGCAAGGGAAATGCTGCAAGGCATGGAGGATGATTTTCCCTGTGCTAGTTGGTTGCCCGTTATTTATCAAAATCAAGCTGAGATACCGAAATTTTGGCAGGAATTTGGGTATAATAAGCAAGGAAGGTTTGACGATTTGTTGGTGGCACTCCAGGAGGCTATTGAGACTGAAACTGCTTTAACTGCTGAGGATAAAACCGACGCTTTAGAGCAGGTTCAAAGATTAGTTGAAGTGGGGAAAAACCCGCCAGCAGAAAGTCAAAAGTTAATTAAGTCTGCTATCAGAATGTTAAGGGGGATAATAAGCGATCGCCCCGGTGCAACTTTGATGGCGGAAGCTTTAGAAAATTTGTGGTTTGTTTATTTATTAGGGAGCAAAAATGAATAGTTTTACTCAGAAATTTTGGCAGCATTTAAACCACCGCAAACATCACCGCAAAAGCGCTAATGGTGGTTTTACTTTAATCGAGTTATTGGTGGTGATAATTATTATTGGGATTTTGTCGGCGATCGCTCTTCCGTCGTTTTTGAAGCAAGCGGCGAAGGCTAAGGAAGTTGAGGCAAAAACCTATATTAATTATCTCAACAAAAACCAGGAAAGCAACTACAATGAAAGCACGGAGTTTACAGATTCTTTCGGGGAACTTTCATTATCAGAAGCACAGCCACAGGATTTCATTGAAATGGGCATTGAAGCGGAATTTTCTGTACAAGAAACATCCAACTATTTGTACGGTGTTAAAAACGATTTTGTTTATAACGGCCAACCGACTGCAGTTTCAATAGCTCGCGCGAGAAATGGTAGCATGAAATCCTATGCAGGAGTGCTTTACTTTGAAAACGGCAAGCTTAAAAAATTAATCTGTGCCGATTACGAATCAAATTTGATACCGTTGATAATGTTGGGAAATATCAATGGGTTGCTTGCTTTGGAAGAAGAAAAGTGTAAATAGTTGTTCGTAGTAATCGCTTCAGCGATTTGAATCGCTAAAGCGATTACTACGAACAATCGCTTTAGCGATTACTACGAACTATCGCTAAAGCGATTGCGACGAACTATCGCTAAAGCGATTACTACGAACTATCGCT
>CAZUCT010000414.1:0-4084 GCA_964619285.1 uncultured bacterium
AATCGCGCTCCGCGATTACTACGAACAATCGCGCTCCGCGATTACTACGAACTATCGCGCTCCGCGATTACTACGAACTATCGCGCTCCGCGATTACTACGAACATACGAACAATCGCTGAAGCGATTACTACGAACTGACGTTTGCCAATTGTCGTTTTAGGGTTTATAATGGGGTACTTCCATTGAGAATCTAGGTGTCTTATGACTGAAACGGCTTTCGAGCAATTCTGGCAACTGCTCTGGGGAGGATTGAGTTTAAATCCTCAACAGTTTTATAACATTAACGTTCTGCCTCAAGGAACTACCGTCGCCCTCATCGTAGTATTAATAGCAGGTTTGTCCCAAGCGATCGGACAATCTATCGTTCTTTTTATTAATACAGTCAAACCCCTTCGGTTTATTTTTAGTTTGGCTGTTTTTGCTATTTTATTTGTATTTACCTACGGATTCTGGGTACTCACTATCTGGTTAGTTAGCAACGCCTTCTTTAACGTCGAGCTACCTTTGCTTACCGCTGCCCGCACTTTAGCATTGAGCTACGCGCCCCAAACCCTCGGCTTTCTCATAGTTCTGCCTTACTTCGGCTTGCCCCTCAGCGCGTTACTATCGATTTGGAGCTTGGTTGCGGGAGTTTACGGCTTGCAAGTCGTTGCCGGACTCGACTCTTGGACTGCCTTTGCTTGCGCGGGCTTGGGATGGCTGGTATTGGAACTATTAGAACGTACCGTGGGTCGTCCGATCGCGGTCTTAGGACAGCGACTCTTAAACCTAGCCGCCGGTACCAAAGTCATCACCGACTGGAAACAATTAAAGCAAGTGGTGATGGCAGGGAAAGACACCACCATCGACTATGTTAACAACAACTTATTAGCAGAAGCCCTTAAAGCTACGCGCAAGCAGTTCAAAAGTAAGGGACCGATCGCCCTTATCGCTTTAGGATTAATTACCTTCGCGCTAGTTATTATCCTATCCCCCTCGTCCCAAAGTGGCATCGCCCTGTTCTATAACGCCCTGACAAAAACGGTACGAATAGCAGTCGATCTAACATTAATTGCCCTCGTCGCCTTTATCGTTTCCATTCTCCTCACGCCCTTGGAAGCCCTTAGCTGGTGGGCCGGCTGGTCGGAAGATCGTCCCCTGGAATATCCCGGAACCCGAGTAGAAGATCCCAAAGGCGATCTACCCGCCTCTCGCTATGTAATTTACCTAGACGGCATCAACCAAGGTTCCCATAAATACCTGCCCGAAGTCAACCGACTGCTGGATGCCCTAGCAGAAGCAACCCCGCCAGACGTGCTAATAGTCAAAGGCATCATGCCCTACTCCGTTGACAATCAACCTTTGAGCGAAAATCGCCATCTATCCTTTATCTGGCGAGTCATCGACTCCATCGCCCTCAAAAATCCGACTCACCCCATAGCAGCGATCGTCAACATTCGCAACGTAGTAGCCGTCACCGTTGCCGCCGATCCGCGCTACGGCCCCATCCAAAATCAAGCTCTAGCGCAAGTCCTCTTTGAAAGCCTCCTCCACTTCGGCTATCGAGTCAGCAGCAAAACCCCCATTACTCTTATCGGTTATAGCGGCGGCGGGCAAATGTGTCTGGGGGCAGTGCCCTTTCTCAAACGAGTCACCCGGGCTCCCATAGATGTCATCTCCTTAGCGGGGGTCATCAGCGGTAACGCTGGGGCGATGGAAGTAGAACGAATCTATCATCTGGTGGGAGAGAAAGATCTTGTCGAGAAACTAGGACCGATAATGTTTCCCGGACGCTGGTCCATCGCGATTTTATCCAAGTGGAACCGCGCCAAACGTCGGGGGAAAATCAACTCGATCTCCCTGGGGGATGTCGCTCACAACGGTCGTTTGGGCTTGATGGGAGAAACGATGCTCCCAGACGGACGCACCCGACTGGAACAAACGGTGAAACTGATAGCAAGCATTTTAGCAGGAGACTGGGAAGCAGCGGGATTAGACCCCAACGACCTCGGAACTTTTAGCAATTACGAACTTTTCAAACAAGCCCTCTTTAACCAATATAGTTATTATCCTCTCGGGCAGAAAATTAACGAAGAACTCTACCAACCCATCGCTCCTTGGATGGGACGGTTAATCTTACCTGCCAAAGAACAACGGGAGTGGGTGCGCGGAGTTTTCTTTGAAATTCACCACGCCGACGAGGCAAACCAACACCGCATGGGGCAAGTAGTTAACTTGCGGTGGAGCGACTCCGAGAAGGTGCAAACTTACGTTAAATTGGTAACTCAAGATGTCAACTTTGTCGAACAAGTACGGGTTAGCAAGCAAAAAGGCAACATCCACCCCGATCGCCTCGACGGTTGGGAAAAAGTCGATTCTCTAGAATCTCTGGCCGGGGCGCGACCCCAGGATGATGTTATCGTCAAGCTAGACGGACCAGTGGAAGTAGAAGACAGCGGAGACGATCGCCCCAGCATCTATATAACTCGCGAACCGGTGCAAATTACCGGACGCTATTACGCTTTGGTGACTTTGGTATCGGAACAGAAACCCGGTTTTTCAAAAAAACCGGGTTTCTTGGAAGGGGAGGAAACTCAGAAACCCGGTTTTTCAAAAAAACCGGGTTTCTTGGAAGGCGAAGACTTCTTTTTAGTGCGCCACTACAACCGCGAGTCACAAAAATTCGACGGTCCCGAAGAAACGGTATATATTCCATCAGTTATCGCCGATCGCAACGGAGTCTATCCCTCCAGCAACCGCCACCTGGAAAAATCTCCCGTTAATTCTAGCGGTTGGTACGTTTATGGGGCCAAAAATCGGGAGGGTTATTTTGTGGTGCAGGCGATCGCTCCCCGCGCCCTTTTATCCGTCGTTCCCCAGGAAGTTATCTCGGGGCAAAAAGCCAGCATCAATTATATTAACTTTAAATATTGGCAAAACATCAAAGTCCAAAAGGGCAAAATCAAAACCGTTTTGCTGCAACCCCAGACACCGCGAGAGACCGAGTGGAAAGAAGGCGATCGGGCTTTGCTGATGCACGTTTACGGAGGCATCGGCGGGGAAAAGGCCGAATTTGCGCCGATGGGGTTATTTTTCGGTCACTTTGCATATGGGGTGGCAGAGGTAGTGCGAGAACCGCTCGGCGACGAGTTGCGTTTTGAAATCGAATACCAGCAAATCTACACCCACAACACCGATGGCATCATTTCTGGGAGGAATGCTTGGTCGAGATTTATGGGCGATCGCCAATTTGGCTGGTTGGGCGTTCGTCCCATCGCAGATCTCGTTATCAAATTCGAGCCCTTAACCCGAGAGTATAATTTCGACGGCAACAAAATTTCTCCTTTAGACGAGATCCTGTACGAGCTCGACATCATGGCCGCCCGCTATCGCATCGGCGACGGCACCGGTAGCACCTTCGTCACTCCAGTAAATTCTTGCATCCAAGATTCCAACCAGGCCGTGTATTGGGCTCTGCAAAGAGCGATCGCCAAATACACTATAGACCGTTTGACGATAAAATGGCTGAGGGAGCATCCAAAAGACGAACAAACCCAAAATTTCTTGATGCTAGCAAGTTGGGTCAAATCTTTAGAAAAAGAACTGACGCCGATGGGAGTCGTGCGATCGGACTGGGAATACAACGCCCCCACCCTGGGCAGTTTTGCGGTGGAAACTCCAGTGCAGACTTTAGCTCGAACTGCGGCCAGTTGGCCGTCGCTGTTCCCTCGGTTGGCCGCCGATCGCATTACGATGATTTTCTTACAACTTGGAGCTGGGGTATTGGTGATGCGGGCAACTCAGGTGGGGGGCGCTGACGAAGCGATCGAACCTATCGCCCCCACGGACTTCGGTTGGCGGGTTCCCCCCGTTGAAAAACCGAAATTGCTTTAATTGCTAATTGCCTGTCTGACCTTAGCTATTAGCAACAATCGTTTTAAGATTTCCAAAAATAGGTAGCCCGAATGCGGGAGCATCGAATCTTTGCAAAAATAGAAAATGGCTAATCGCTAATCGCTAATCGCTAATCGCTAATTGCGTTCTAGATCCAGGTCAGCTCGCAATTAGCAATTAGCAAGCTCGCAAAAAGCGTTGAATTGTAG
>CAZUCT010000415.1:0-4069 GCA_964619285.1 uncultured bacterium
TCCATACATCTTTATTACCTCCATCATAATTATAACATTAAAGAAATTATAATGACAACTTTTTTTACAGGCGACTGAAGTCGCCGTTCGCTTTTCATCCGTGCTTTAAAAAGGCACGGCTTTCAAGCTCTCGTCCTTTTCTCGTAACGCAGCATCTTTTGGGAAAGCTTAACTTGATGGTTAATTCCCGGCTTTTTAATTAATATTGGTGCGTTACGGCGATCGCCTAACGCACCCTACTTGACTCCTGCCTCTTGCCTACTTTTGCCTTTTGCCTCTTGCCTTTTGCCTGCTTCTGCAAGAAGTCTATTAGTGGAAACTGGGATAGTGCCGAATCAAGCTCATAAATTCCTGGCGAGTCTTGGCATCTTCAGCAAACACTCCGCGCACGGCACTGGTAGAAGTCCAAGACCCCGGTTTTTGTACTCCGCGCATGACCATGCACATATGAGTTGCTTCGACAACAACTGCTACCCCTTGGGGTTTCAATAACCCTTCCAAAGCATCGGCAATTTGTGCTGTTAGGCGTTCTTGCACTTGCAACCGCCGCCCGTACATTTCGCAGATGCGAGCGATTTTAGACAAACCGATAACCTTGCCATCGGGAATATAGGCAACATGGGCGCGACCCAAGATTGGCAGAATGTGGTGTTCGCAGGAACTAAAAATGTCGATATCCCGCACTAAGACCATCTCATCGGTGTTTTCGTGAAATACTGCCCCATTGAGCAGCTCGTCTAGGGATTGATGGTAGCCGGATGTCAAAAATTTCAAAGCTTTAACGACTCGTTTGGGAGTGTCTAAAAGCCCCTCTCGGTCTGGGTTTTCTCCGAGCCCTAGCAGTAACGTGCGTACTGCTTGCACCATTTCCTCTTCGGATACAGGGGGCTTTGCTTGAGTTGCTATTTCGGCTTTGGGATGCAAAAAACCCCCGGCGATCGCTTCTCTATTCTTAGTTTGAGTCATCGATTTTGTTTCCTTTAAATTGAAGTTTACTACACGGTAACGGGAGCAATCAAACAATCGTTTAACTGCTGTCGGATTTTATCGGTATCGAGATTGCGACCGATAAAAACTAGCTGATTGCTCGGTTTATCCTGCCATTCTTCGGCATCGATGCCGTAGCGCGGTCCGCTTAACTGAAAGATGCAGCGTTGTTCGCTACCTTTATTAAACCAGAGAATGCCTTTGGCGCGAAATACTTCTCTTGGCATCTGTTCCCCTAAGAAGACCTCGAACTTATCGATGTCAAAGGGGCGATCGCTCCTAAATGACACGAACGCAAAACCGTCATTCTCTAAATGATGGGAATGATGGTCGTGATGGTCGTGGTCATGGTCGTGGTGGTCGTGATGGTCGTGATGGTCATGGTCGTGGTGGGGCTCCCCTTTTTCCATCTGATAAGTTTCAACTGGAGTCAACCCCACATCCAAAATCAAAGGTAAAGGAACTTCACCATTTTGGCAGCGCAAAATTCTCGCCCCCACCTTAACTCTTTGGATATATCCTTCTAACTCTTCGACCTTTTCCAGAGGAGCTAAATCGGTTTTATTGAGCAAAACTACATCGCTAAAAGCAATCTGTTTGAGAGCCGCTTCGCTCTCAAAATGTTCGGGGGTAAAGGTTTCAGAATCTACAACAGCAATAATCGAATCCAATCGCGTTAAATCCCGCAGTCCAAACTGGGGTCCGACAAAGGTCAAAATAATTGGCATTGGTTCTGCAAGGCCGGTGGTCTCGACAATCAAATAATCGACCCGTTCTTCTCTTTCTAAAACTTTATAAACAGCATCCACCAATCCCTCGTTAATCGTACAACAGATGCAGCCATTACTCAACTCTACCATATCCTCTTCCATTGACACCAACAGTTGAGAATCGATATTGATATCCCCAAACTCGTTAACCAGAACCGCAACTTTTAAATCTCGATTGTTCTGGAGAATGTGGTTGAGCAAAGTAGTTTTGCCGCTGCCTAAAAATCCAGTAATAATTGTCACTGGCATCCCCCGTTTGGGAATATCTTCTATTCGATCCATAGCATTTTACTCCTGTTATTTGTTGTTGTTAAACCTTGCTATAGCAATCCTAAATGGGTTATCAAAAATTAAAAAGCAGAAAAAAATTGTTTATTCTGTGGTTTTATCTACTTTTCCCTCTTTCCTATTCCCTACTCTTGCCTTTTGCCTCTTGCCTTTTGCCTCTTGCCTTTTGCCTCTTGCCTTTTACCTAAAGAGACAAATGCTTTTTAGACAACTTAAATGGGACTGCTATATTAGCGAGTGCAAACGTGACTGGGATCTTCGGCTTTTTCGGCAAACTCTAAACCCCGCGCCAAACGCCAGGCAAAAATTGCGGGCAAACCTTTCTCGATAATTGCCGCACAAGTTTTTTGATAGTTATACTCTACCTCTCGCAAAGTTGCATTTCGCTCCTCCGTATCGTAAATAACATAAGTAGCATTGGGTCGTCCGTGACGGGGCTCTCCTACAGAACCTACATTAACTATTTGCTTCAGGGGAGCATCGAAGCTTGAGTTTCGTTCTTCTGTTTTTCCTACTGCTGGTGAAGGTTGTTTAACTCTCACTTGCAACTTTCCTTCAGCTAAATTACGCACATAAGGAATGTGAGTATGACCGCAAAACATCACATCTGCCCCAGTTGCTAACACTCTCTCCAATGCCATAAATGCATTCAGCTCTGGCAATAAATACTCGTGGTTACTGTGAGGGGAACCGTGAACGAAACAGAGATTATCCTCCTTGAGAATTAGAGGCAACAGGGCCAAATATTCGCGAGTTTCTGGGTAAACTTCCCGGTTCGTCCATTCGTGGGCCAATCGTCCCCGCTTTTCTGCCAGCAGGGAAGGATAGCTACATTCGCAAGAATTTAATCCTTCTACTATATCTTCATCCCAACAACCTTGGACGGTGGGAATATCTAAAGAGCGAATTTGCTCCACTACGGCATGGGGATGGGGACCGTAACCCACCAAGTCTCCCAGACAATAAATTTTTTCCGCTTTTTGTTTGTCAATATCTAGTAAAACTGCATCCAACGCTTCGTAATTGCCGTGAATGCAAGACATAACTGCTATTTTCATACAACTTTTACCTCTGTTTCCTCTGTTTCCTCTGGTTCGACATCTAAAGATTGTTTCATTTGTTCTTGGTAGTGGACGATGTGAGCTTCTGGCACGGAGCAATCTTTAATTGTTTGAGCGATCGCCTCTCGATTCAAATCCCAACCCACGATTTCCAACCCGCTAAACCGTTGCGGCCTCCCATCCAACCACCGGGGCAAATCCAAGGCCAGAAATTCCCGATTGACCGTACCCGCCACAAAATCCCCATAAATGGACTCGCCGCTGATAATGTCGAAAATTCCTTTAGCTCGAACAACCTCCCCATAAGCACCTTGAATTAGTTCAAACCAAAAGACGGCCAAACTAGCAAAGTCCAAAATTTCGCCCCGAAGCAATCCTCGATGAATTTGTGGGGGATTAGTTAGCGATCGCTCCCACTCTGGAATCCGGGCAGTATTTCCAAAAACTACCTCGTCGGCCCAAGTCTGCCATTCCTTATTTGGCGAGCCCGATGGCACCACCGCAACTCGATGGCAGTTGAGCTTTTGTAATTGGGGCTCGATACTCGGTAAGTCTAAATGCCAAGGCAGTTCGATATAGGTTGCCCCCTCGGAAGCATCGAATAAATTCCCCTCCTTCGTCGACCCGATAATTTCCACTTGGGAAAATTCGGCATCCATGCAGATCGAGTCAATAGGCATCGAATCGGTCTGGGGACTAAAATAGCGGCTTGGTTGGCCATCGCTTTTGGCCAAGCATTCTTTAATCCAGTGGGTTTTTCCCGACCCTGGTGGGCCACTTACTGCAAAAATCATCTGTTTTTTCGGTTAATTTGGCCTGGCTGCGGCCACCAATCTTCTTAAAAAATGATAATCATTATCATAGCATTGATTCGCTCCTTTGTAAATTTTTGCCTGGGAAGATATTTGGTTTGGGCAAGTCAACTAGGCCCAAAGGCCAGGCTACATTATGGCGGGCCTGGGG
>CAZUCT010000416.1:0-4045 GCA_964619285.1 uncultured bacterium
ACTATCTAAAGAGATGTTGTTAGGGCGATTTGGTTTAATTTCCTTTGCTGCTATCTTGGCATCAACCTCCGCCAGTGACAAAACCGGTAAATCGAACGCTTCTCTAAACCATTCCACCATTTGTATCAACTCTTCCAAAGATGCCCCCACCACAGCAACGGGGGTTTTGCCATATCCGATAATAGTGCCGTCCGGTTCGTGGAATAGTTCGCGAATAGAGTAACGTTCGTTGTCGTCGCGAAATACGCGATAAGTCCAGAGCATAGTTTTTAGTCCTCCCGTCTGCGAAAAGATACTACATTATTGGGTTTGAAACCAATTCTTTCGATGCTGACAATTTGCACCGTTTCGTCAACATTGTAAAACACTCGAAACGCGCCAATGCGTAATTCCCATTCGGCAATATCTGGCGGGTTCCGTCGAAAACGATTTTTAGTTTCTACGGTTGGTTCGTGAATCAACTGAGTTTGTACCCCATTAATAATTACGTTCTGCTCGAATTTCCTAAAGTAGTGCAAGTCTTCGACTGCTTCAGGAGTGAATTCAACTTGGTACATTTCATGCATCCTCTTGAGAATAACGTTTGGGCGTACCGTACAGATAATGGTCGTGTTCCACAGACCAATCTGGGGGCATTTCTACCGTTCCGGCCAGGGCAGCGATCGCCTTCCAGCTACCAGTTTTTTTCTTGCCAGTCTCCGTCTCCACCTTGTTAATGGTAATAGTATAGCGACAATTTGCTTCCAACTCCAAGGGTTTCTCGGGACGCAATACCTCCCCGTCGAATATAGCTGTTGTTATCATGGTGTGGCCTCTAAGTTAGTTGTCTGTTAGTATAGCAGCCGTGGGGGGTTTTTGTCAAGAGCGATCGCCTTTTTTCAAAACCTAAGAAACCCGGTTTCTGCTGGGGGAATTAGCGTTATTTATCGCCTAAATTCACGGGTTCTCGTACTACGAAAAGAGTAATATTTTCTCTTTCAGTAATATAGACTAATTCCCCTTCTTTAATACTAATTGCTTCGCGACTTCTGGCATCCCAATAAGTGCCGGCATAACGCACGCGGCCTGCTCGACGTGGGAGGATTTCTTCATCGACTATTGCTTGTTTGCTGAAGTCTAATTCGGGTTTGGGTTGTGGTTTTGGTTTTCTAAAAAACATGGCTTTCTCCTAATGCTTGAATAGACAAATCTGTAGGGTGCGCAACGCGCACCTTACCAAAATCTTTAAGGTGCGCGGTGCGCACCCTACGAGTTATTAATCCCTTTTTCTCGTCTGCCAAAATAACAACAATTGGGCTAATAATACGAAGCACCACAGAACCATTAGGGTACCGCTTTCCAATAGAGTTACTTCTTGCGGCGGCGGGGCATATCCTTGTTGGAATTGGGGGGTTGGTTCCACTTCCATAAAGCTCATTACCGTTTCTATTTGTTCGGTTTGAGTTAAAATGGTTCTGTGTTTATCGCTCGTCTCTCTCACCTCTCGGTCGGCTTTGATTTGTGTTTTTTGCATTTTGGGTTTTCCTTGAACTCTGTCACCAGCATGACAAAATCTCTGAGAAAATCTGAATACTTTAAGACAGTTATTAAGTTTTTTTTGCTGCCTCAAAACTGCCCTTAGACTTTCTCTTAAGTTTGTTAACTGCTGCGCTAAAAAAGTTATTATCTGCCTTAACAGCCCTTAAGTATTTGCCCTAACTTTTGCTAAAATACCCCCATATAGAATAGAGTTAAGGAGACTTAGGGCAATGAGCGACTCGAAACCCCAACGCAGGCGGGGGCGCATTCTTACGGAGGAGGGGTGGCAAAAATTGGAAACTGCCATCCAGCAACAATGTCCTTACGATGGCATTCAGCCTGACTTTGAGCAGATAGCACTCAAAGTCGCTGAAACTCAAGGATGTATTAGCAGCGATACTGTGGCTAAAATTTGGAGGCGCGAAAAGACTGATTTAAAAAGTATCAAAGCTGTTGCTAAGACCTTTGGGATGTCTTTCCAGGAAAAGGCTGACTCTATTTTTCCTGCGGATGCCCCAACAGACGAACCGCCGCCACTGCGGCCCGATGGCCCCACAGAATCGGGACTGGAAGATGGCCTGACTCGGTGGGTGGGACGAGAGGGCCTAATTGCGGATTTGGTCGAAAAACTGCGGGGGGAATGTCGGGTTTTGTCCATCGTGGGCCTGACCGGTATCGGCAAGACTTCTCTGGCGGGACAACTGGCAAAAAATTCGACTCTCAGACAGTTTTTGCCGGGTCTCAAAACTATCAGTTTCTATCAGGAATTATCTCCGTCTTTTGCTGCGGTGGCGCGGTTGGTTTTGGGCGACGAATTGCTAAAAGGTCAACCTCAATTACTCGCCACTGGCAATGAGGATGAATTGGTGGAGTTGATGATAAGGGCGTTGCAGTCCCAGCCGTTTTTATTAATAATTGATATGATAGAGGTAGTGCTAAAACCGGATGGCAGTGGCGGACATCAATTTATCGAGCTGGTTTTTGCTAAATTTCTAGATCGCGTTGTCTTGGCGGATACCATGGGGGCGCGAGTTATTCTTACATCTCAGGATAGGCCAGCAACGATGGCACAAGGACGTTTTTTAGAGCGAAATTATACGGAACCTCTGCGGGGTTTAAGGGAGGCGGAGGCGATGGAGTTGTTTCGCCAGTGGGGGGTAGATGTTGAGGCGGAGGAGAATGCATCCTATTTGCAGCGGTTAATTGCTGTTTATGAAGGACACCCCCTGGCTTTGCGGGTTATTGCGGGGGAAGTTAGGAGCAACCCTTATGATGGTAGCGTGGCGGCCTTTTGGGGAGATTATGGTGGCTATTTTGCAGAGGTGGAACGGTTGAAAACGGCCACGGAGGGCGACCCCAGTAAGGATAGGGTTGAGTTGACTCCCAGCGTGGAGCTGCAAGATTTGGTGGCGACGCGCATCGATGCGAGTTTTCAACGGTTGCGGGAGGGGTATCCTTTGGCCTGTCGGTTGTTGTGTATGGGGGCGGCGGCTATGAGGAGGGCGGATACTCGTGATGCTTGGTTATTTTTGATTGGCGAGTTTTCCCCCCAAGAGCAAAGCTTGGCTTGGCAGGTGTTACAACGGCGGCTGTTTCTGGAGGAAGAACGGTCTGAGAATAGGGTTAAATATCGGCTGCATGGTTTGATGCGGCAGGTGGGGTTAAAGAATTTGGCGGAGTTGGAGAAGGAGGTTTTACCAAAATGAGTGCATATAAAGAAGTCAGGCTCGAAGAGCTAGCCCAGTCGGAAGTTTACCAACTGCGCTACAGCAGCGAGGGTAAGTTAGTTTTACCCGTATCTGATGCTGCGGAGGGCTCCCAGGAAACCAGAGAGTTAACTTTTACGGAACAATCGAAAATCCGCCGTGCCTATTATTGCCTGAAAATCGCCGAACCCGAACCCGATGCCGAGAGATGGGAACTGGTGGCGCACTATCTGGAGGCGTTCGACCTGTTGTGCGAATTGGAGCAATGGGAGGAAGCGTGGGAAGCAGTGACTGTTCGCCTCGACACCCCCACCAAGGAAGAGTTACACAATCAACTCGACACCTGGGGTTACTACGAGGAACGAGTCCAATTGTACGAGAGACTTTTGGGCAAGCTGCGTCCTTTCTCCAACGCTGTTTGTCTGGGAAATCTGGGAACTGCTTACGATTCTCTAGGAGAATATCAAAAAGCCATCGAGTTTCACGAGCAGAGTTTGACTATTGAACGCTCCATAGGAAATCGCCAGGGGGAGGCATCCTCTCTGGGAAATCTGGGTATAGCTTACAATTCCCTTGGAGAACCTAAAAAAGCCATTGAGTTTCACCAGCAGAGTTTGAGTATTTCACGCTCCATAGGAAATCGCCTGGGGGAGGCATCCTCTCTGGGAAATCTGGGAACTGCTTACGATTCTCTAGGAGAATATCAAAAAGCCATCGAGTTTCACCAGCAGCATTTGAGTATTTCACGCTCCATAGGAAGTCGCCAGGGGGAGGCATCCTCTCTGGGAAATCTGGGAACTGCTTACGATTCTCTAGGAGAA
>CAZUCT010000417.1:0-4042 GCA_964619285.1 uncultured bacterium
CAGAAACCCGGTTGGCAAAAAACCGGGTTTCTTAACCAATACCTTCGCCAGCATCGAGATTTAAGAAACCCGGTTGGCAAAAAACCGGGTTTCTGGCGGGGGGGTCATTCCCTATTCCCTATTCCCAAAGAACAATTGACAAACTTCGGGAAGTTATGTTAGTCTTGGGCTATCAGGGGAAACATGGCTATACGCTTGATTAAATAATCAACTAAGAATAAACTAAGCTAAGTAAGAAAGCACAATTCAAGCAGTGAAAATACTGTGCCTCAGCAACGGTCACGGGGAAGATGCCATCGCGGTTCGGATTATCGGAGAACTGCAACAACAGCCCAACCCTCCAGAAATAGCAGCCCTGCCCCTGGTGGGAGAAGGGCAAGCTTACGCGCAATTAGAAAGCGTACCGATTATCGGTCAGGTCAAACAGATGCCCTCCGGCGGGTTTATCTATATGGAGGGGCAGCAGCTCTGGCGAGATGTAAAGGGCGGTTTGTTGCAACTTACCGCAGCTCAGTTAAAAGCGATAAAAGCGTGGGTTAGTTCCCAGAGAGAAACGGGAGAGCGGATACTAATATTAGCAGTAGGGGATATCGTACCTTTGTTATTTGCCTGGAAGAGCGGGGCGGACTATCTATTTGTGGGGACTGCCAAATCGGAATATTATTTGCGTAACGAAAAAGGATTGCTCTCCCGTCGGTCTTGCTGGGAACGTTGGGAGAGCTGGTCTGGTTCGGTGTATCTGCCTTGGGAACGTTGGTTGATGAGTAGGGAACGTTGTAAAGGAGTGTTTCCGAGAGACTGGTTGACGGCAAAAGTTCTACAAGAAAAATCGATTCGGGCCTACAATATGGGAAATCCGATGATGGACGGTCTCGAACCGGATAATTCGACTCCGCTAGTGTATGGGGTGGAGCTAGATAACAGAGAATTGCAGCGATCGCTCGTTTTTACCCTATTGCCCGGTTCCCGTTCTCCAGAAGCTTATGCTAACTGGGGTCTAATCTTGGAGGCGGTGGAGGCATTAATCGAAGGTTTCCCCGATCGCAAATTAATCTTTTTAGCGGCGATCGCCCCGAGTTTGAGTTTAGATACTTTGGGCCAGGGATTAGAAAATCTGGGGTGGCATTGCGATCGCGCCGTTAAAAACCGAACCCAGGCCAGCAGTTCCCAACTGCCGGTAATGGAGCCTAGCAGCGCGAACGCCACACAGTTAATAGCCAAATTACCTTTAACTTTTACTCGCAAAAATGCGATGCTAACTCTCAACTGTCAAGCTTTTAACGATTTTATCCATCGCGGAGATCTAGCGATCGCGATGGCCGGCACCGCCACGGAACAATTTGTGGGTTTGGGGAAACCGGCGATCGCCATTCCCGGCGAGGGGCCTCAATTTACCGCCGCCTTTGCCGAAGCTCAAGGCCGACTTTTGGGACCGTCTTTAATTCTGGTGAAGGAACCTCGAAAAGTGGTAGCCGCGATTAAGTATCTTTTCCGTCACCGCCACAAACTGGAGGCGATCGCTTCTAACGGTCGTCGCCGGATGGGAGAGGCGGGAGCATCCCGTCGCATGGCGAAGTTTATTGTGGGGATGGAGTCTTCTGGGGGAGGTTAAACTCATGGTTGATGGTCATATCCCATTAGGTCTTGGTCTAAAGACCAAATAAACACGCGAAGATGGGGAGTCTTTTTTTTGGCTTTTTCCCATTCTTTAATAATCGATAAATCTCCCATACTTACGTTTCGCATGGCCCTGTCAGGAAACTCATCCAGCCAAATTCCAATTTCTTCAAGGGTTGGAACGCGGATAACTTGCCAAGGAGACTCTCCATTAATTGCTTTCTCAACTCGCTTGACAAAGGCTTGAGCAAAACGGCGACGGTTTCCCCCATCAGACAATTGAGCGATATGGTTGCCCGTTTCGTAAACAACAGCCATTGGCAACAGAAATGATGTCTCATCATTGATAAGCCTTTTAAATTCCTCAACGACCTCCTTTCTGGAACTGTTCATATTGGGAATATTCAAAATATTACAAAAAATGGAAGTATCGACAATTGCAACTGCTTTCATTGACTAATCTCCAATTCTTTATCGAGCTCGGCCAGCCATTCTAGTGCTTTTTTCTTCTTCTCTTCCGGTCCTGGATGGTATTTCACAAATCGTTCTAGCACGCCCCTTGTCATCAAGTGTCCGACAGTACCTTGGGCAACCAGCTCGGGGTAGTCTGGAATATCCCCCAATCTCACGAGTTGGCTCGAACCATCTTTAGGACTGCGATAGCAAAAAACCGTTTCCGGTACGACCTCATCGGGTAGGGCATCCAGCAGCGCGGGGTTGTGACTGCTAATGAGAACTCGCAAATTGCGCGATCGCGCAATCTTAGAGATACGCTTCAGCAAACTTTCTGCCCTACTCGGATGCACGCCGTTATCGATTTCTTCGATGACAACAATGCTTTCTTCTGGAGCAGAAAGCAAAACTGCTGCAATTGACAAAACTCGCAACGTACCATCCGATAGAGTTGTTGCATCGTAAGGAGTGGAGATGCCGCCAAAGGTTTCGGTTAGCTGCAACATCACTTCCCCGCGAGGAGTTTCAATAAAACCGATATCTTCGATGTCCTGTTCTGGAAGACTTTTAACAAATTCTAAGACTTCCGTCTTAGTATCCGAGTTTTGGCAGAGATTGTAGAGAACGCCAGAGAGATTTTTTCCGCGTTTGTCGAGGAGGCGATCGCTTTTGCGACCGTAAGAGCCCATGGCACTGGGTTCGGGTTCCAGAAAAACGATACCGCTCAACCAATTAACATAATTTTTAGTAATTTGAGGAATTTTTTCTTGACTCTCTGCATTTTCAGGACGAAAACGAATTTCGCTCAATAACTGGGTAAAAATTGCCATTTGGCTGCTGCATACAATTTTGGGCTTTTTACCACCCCGCGCAAAATTGTTATATTCTACAAAAACATCGCTACCCGCCCCTTGAGGTTCGCTAGTAATTTGGTATAGGGGAACGGTGGAAGTCTCTCCTGTAATTTTTTCTTGGGTGACATGAATCTCTTCATCCCTGCCAAACCCTAGATGAATCTCCAAGCGATCCCAGCCTTCAAATTCTTTTGTTGTAACTTCACAGGCAATTTGAAGCGATTTTGCTCCTCGATATAGCAGATTTTTAACTTCACCTCTAAACATATTTTCGCTTTGTTGAGGTGTATGGCCCAAAAAGCTCAATCGATCGCCTTTAGCAATTATAGCCAGTAATCTGAGGGCTTCAATAATATTGCTTTTACCCGAGGCGTTAGCTCCAACCAAAACAGTTAAGGAAGCCAAGGGCAAAACTCCCATTAGATAACTCTTAAAGTTTTTTACTTCAATCTTGGTAATCACTTTTCTTGCTCCATTGCATTTGAGATACAAACGCTTTGTCTGAAGTATTTTACTACAAGTTTGGTTTTCTGTCAATAGCCAAAAATCTGCCTATTTCTCGGCATTCAATATAGCATAATCGCAGCGCTCCCGCAACGTTATACTATTTCCCAAAAGTCATACAACAGTAGTTAAAGCCTCCTTTCTCCTTTTCTTTCATGGGAGCAGGTCAGTTTTACTTTTTTTATTAATCATGGTAAGGGACTTGTAATTTAATAAGATACCGATGTTGGGTGGAGGTTCGCGCGCGCCCTACCTACAAGAGACTGGTAGTTTATTTTTGCACAAGTCCCTAAGTAGGTAGGCAAAAATATTTGCAGAAAATTTTCCCCGTAGAACAGACATCTTGTCTGTTCGGTGTCTAATTAATTTGGCACTCCTACTTAAGAACCTCAGTTATGATTGCTTAACTTTGGGCCAAGGGGGCCACTTGCTGTCCCTTCCTTAATTTACTTTCCGCATTACATAACTATTTAAGTTGTTAATTCCTAACTGAAATTTTTTTTATGGCCCCGCCCGCAGCCTGCTCGTAGTAATCGCTTCAGCGATTTAATCCGTCGCTTATAGCTCGTTCGTAGTAATCGCTTCAGCGATTTAATCCGTCGCTTATAGCTCGT
>CAZUCT010000418.1:0-4033 GCA_964619285.1 uncultured bacterium
GCAATTAGCAATTAGCAATTAGCAATTAGCAATTAGCAATTAGCAATTAGCAATTCCCCAAGTAAAAATGCAGATAAAATTCCATAAGTGGCTGCTGCCACTAATAATTAGCGTCTTGATTTTAGCCGGATGCGCGAGCTTATCGGCCAACAATGACGCTTCGAGTACAGATGCATCAACAGATGCATCAACAACAATTACTGCAAGCGATTTGAACAACGAATTACCGAGATTAGAAGGAAAGGCAACCGTCGTTATGGTTGTCAACGGTTCCCCCATAACTATTGAATTAGATGGAACTAATGCGCCAATTACGGCGGGTAACTTCCTAGATTTAGTTCGACGAGGAGTCTATGACGGCCTGGCCTTTCACCGAGTAGTACGAGAACCACAACCATTTGTGGTTCAAGGTGGCGATCCTCAAAGCAAAGACCCTAAATTCCCTGTAGCGAGGTTGGGTACTGGTGGTTTTATCGATCCAGACACTTCTGGCCAGCGTTACATTCCTTTGGAAATTAAACCAGTAGGAGCAGAAGAGCCTTTATACAGTCAGACTTTCGATCGCGCAGGAGCGAATAAAACAAAAACACCGGTTTTGCAACATACTCGCGGTGCGGTGGCAATGGCCAGGTCAAACATTCCCGATTCTGCTTCTTCCCAATTTTATTTTGCTTTAACGGATTTGCCGTTCCTGGATGGCAACTATGCCGTTTTTGGATATGTGACGGAAGGGATGGATGTGGTAGATGGCATCCAACAGGGCGATCGCATCAAGTCGGTAATGGTAGTTGAGGGATTAGATAACCTCAAAAATACCCAATAGAGTCTCCAAAACGATCGCAGGTGGAAGTCGCAGTCACCGGAGTTGGGCTAATTTCAGCCTTAGGAAACCTCACCGAAAGTTGGCAGAGACTTTTAAACGGTGAGTCGGCCATAAAATTAGCTCGACCGTTAGAAAAACTGCCAACCCGACCTTTGGGGTTAATTAATTCCCGGCCTTCCCACCCAAACGACTTAATCCCGCAGTTAATAGAAGAGGCTATTAATACTGCCGGTTTGATGCCAGAACTGCCAGACTGTGGGGTAGTAATAGGTTCGAGTAGGGGTTATCAAGGAAGATTGGAGCAACTGGCCTTCGGAAAGGGAGAAGGAAAAATAAATTTCCCGAACCTCCTACCTCAGATGGTAGGCATAGAAGCGGCCCGTAAAATAGGTGCTAGGGGACCGGTCTTAGCACCGATGGCCGCTTGTGCTACGGGAATCTGGGCGATCGCTCTAGCTTGCGAGTTAATCGAAACGGGACAATGCCAACGAGCGATCGCTGGAGCTATAGAAACGCCGATTACGGCTTTAACTTTGTCAGGGTTCGATCGCATGGGAGCTTTAGCGAAAACTGGAGCTTATCCTTTCGACCGACATCGAGAAGGTTTGGTACTCGGAGAAGGAGGGGCGGTATTTGTCCTGGAATCTCTAGTCGGCCCGCGCCAGGGTTCGGCCCCAAATTGGGGTCGAGTTCTAGGTTTTGGTTTGACAAACGATGCTTGTTATTCAAACGCACCGGAACAAACTGGAAAAAGTGCTTTAGTGGCGATCGAACAATGCCTGGGGCGCAGTCAATTATCTGTCGCAGATATCGACTACATTCACGCCCACGGCACCGCCACTAAATTAAACGATACCCACGAAGCTAAACTAATAGAAAAAATGTTTCCTCAAGGAGTAGCTGTAAGTTCGACTAAAGGAGCCACAGGTCATACCTTGGGGGCATCTGGGGCTTTAGGTTTAGCTTTTTGTTTGATGGCATTAAAACATCAGATTTTACCGCCTTGCGTTGGTTTAAAAGAATCGGAATTTAATTTAGATTTGGTGAAAAAATCGCGTAAATCTCTGGTAAGAAACGTTCTATGTTTTAGTTTTGGATTCGGCGGGCAAAATGCTGTAATAGCATTAGGAAAGTAGGATGCACGTCACCTTTGAAGAAAACCAGAGACTTATCGCTTTTTGGGAATGGGGAATTGGGAATGGCTAATGGTGAGGATTAACAATTAACAATTAGCAATTAGCAATTAGCAATTAACAATTAACAATTAGCAATTAGCAATTAGCAAGATATGGAAATTCAATCTCATCGATTTATCTCTTATTTTGAGCCATTAGAAGCCCAGCAACTCTGTAAAGTAGCTAAAGTGGAAAATTTTCCCAAAGAAAAAGTAATCTTTCAAGAAGGAGAAATTCCCGACTCTTTGTATCTAGTTCTCGAAGGTCAAGTGGCATTTAGCAAGCGCACTGAAAATAACCAACATCAAACAGTCGCTCATGCTAACCCCGACGATTTTTTTGGAGAATTTGGAGTATTAGACGGGCAACCCCGCAGTGCCAGGGCAACAGCTTATAGCGGTACAACTTTGGCTAAAATTCCCAGAGATAAACTGATGGAAATTTTGGAGAATGCTAAAGGCAGCGTTATTCTCAATTTATTTCGTTATATTATCAGCCATTTGCGCTTTACCACCGACCAATATGTAAAAGAATTAGTTCGCAAAAATAAAATGGTTTTGGTGGGTGAAATGGTGAACAGTATCATCCACGATTTTAAAAGCCCTTTTACAGGAATTCACTTATCTAGTGAAATGATAGAAGAACTCCACGACGATGAAGAAACTAAGGAATGGTGCGATTTAATTCAAGTACAAGTTCGCCGAATGTTAAATATGGCAGAAGAAGTGCTGGAATTTACTAAAGGAACGGCGGTTTTAGATAAAAAACTAACTCCTATAAATGACATAATTAAGCAGTTTAGGAAATTAAATAATATCTATTTACGGTCAAAAAATGTAGATTTTATAGCTAATTTATCCGACGTAGTAATTGATGCAGATGAAAGCAAATTTCAGCGAGTTTTTCAAAACTTAATAGGAAATGCCATAGAAGCATTTGACGATAAAGGCGGTCAAATAGAAGTAACTGCCAAGACTAAAGATAAATGGGTAGAAATCAAAATTTCGGATAACGGACCGGGGATTCCCGAAGAAATTCAAGAGCATTTATTCGATGCTTTTGTCACTCATGGAAAAAGCAGCGGTACGGGTTTGGGAACGGCGATCGCTAAATCAATTGTTGAAGCTCATGGGGGAGAAATTACTTTTAAATCAAACAAGGAAGAAGGAACTACATTCTGGATTTATCTACCCCAAATAAATGACGGTTAACATTCAACCCCTACCCCCAGAAGTAATTAATTTAATCGCTGCGGGAGAAGTCATCGACTCTCTGGCCGCAGTGGTGCGAGAATTAGCAGAAAATTCCTTGGATGCCGGGGCCACTCGCATCGTTATTTCCATCGCTCCTCAAAAATGGCAGGTCCAAGTAGCAGATAACGGTACGGGGATGAATTTTGCCAATCTCCAACAGGCAGCTTTGGCCCACAGTACGAGCAAAATTGCCGCTCTTCAAGACCTCTCTCGAATTACCAGTCTGGGATTTCGCGGGGAGGCCCTCCACAGCATCGCTCATGTCTCGGAATTGGAGATTTTAAGTCGCCCTTTTACGAAGCTCCTGGCAGATAGCGAAGGATGGCGGGTTGTTTATAACCAAGAAGGGGAAGCAATAGAAAAGGAAACGGTGGCCATCGCCTCCGGTACCATTGTCAAGGTCTCGAATCTCTTCGGTCGCTGGCCCCTGCGCCGCCAAGGTATGCCCTCCAGCGCCCAACAATTGCGAGGGGTTCAACTCCTGGTTCAACAAATTGCCCTCTGTCACCCTCAAGTTACTTGGCAAGTGCGCCAAGATAACAAACCTTGGTTGCAGATTAGTTCGGGTTCGACGGCCAAAAAAATCCTCCCCCAATTAGTGCGGGGGGTTCGTTTCAACGATTTGGAAGAGGTAACGCAGGAAGTTGGCGACTCGCCGACAGCTCCCCAGCTCGAGCAATCTTTGGAACTGGTTCTGGGTTTGCCCGATCGCTGCCATCGAGGTAGGGCCGATTGGGTTAAGGTCGGGATAAACGGCAGAATTGTCCGATCGCCGGAATTAG
>CAZUCT010000419.1:0-4031 GCA_964619285.1 uncultured bacterium
AAAAAACCGGGTTTCTTTGTTAGTTTCTTTGTTAAAGGTTAAAAGCCAGAAGCCCTCATCGGACCAATCCCGAACGCAGGGCCCGGACCGCAGCTTGAGTGCGATCGTCGGCACAGAGCTTATTAAGAATGCTGCGGACGTGAGTCTTCACGGTTCCCACAGTAATATAAAGCTTTTCAGCAATTTGGGCGTTATTGCAGCCGGCGACAATTAACTCTAAAACCTCCAATTCCCGCTCGGTCAAAGGAGCCGTTTCCAGTAAATGCCGATATTCCGGAGCCACAGTGTCGATCGCTATACCCCCAGAGGAACCATTGGGCGGTGGGGAGTCGGCGTAAGAAGTACGGGGGTTCCGAGCTTGCTTGAGTACCACCCGAGCGATCGCCGGGTCGATCCAAGAATTTCCCTCGTTGGTGACCTGAATAGCCTGTACCAAATTATCCAAACTGACGTCCTTGAGACTGTAAGAGTCGGCACCTGCAGCAAAAGCTGCCAACACAGAATCCTCCCGGTTGTGCATGGTCAAGATTAGGACTTTCGTATTTTTGGCAAAGCGATCGCCCTGTTTAAGCTGTTGGGTCAGTTCGATGCCATCGAGATCCGGCAGACCAATATCAACAATTGCCACGTCGGGCTGGGCAGCCTCTAAAATTTGCAAACCTTGGCGGGCATTTGCTGCATCCCCTACCACCTCAATACCCTCCACCCGTTGCAAAGCAGCAATTAAACCTACCCTACTCAAATCGTGGTCTTCAATTAAAACGACGCGAATTTTAGTCATTATGGGTTGCTCAAACATTCCTAAGCTGTTTTAATAGCTTTCTATATATCATAACTAACCGTTCAATTCAATGGTCGAAAAAAAACCAACTATGCTATAAAAAAGCCAAAAGAGCTTAAATTTATTCCTTTGGGAGGAAAAGTTTGTAACTAAATTCCCCCCTGCCCGATCGCGCTCAAACACCCGGCTTTAAAATTAACCAACTATGACTCCTGGCTCCAACCACCAACCCTCCCCTTCCTCCAAGAAAGGCGATCGCCTGGAAAAAAACCAGAGAAACTTGCTAGAAGCAATGCCCCATATAGTTTGGCTAGCCGCGCCCCCAGGAGAAATAACCTATTTCAACAGGAAATGGGAAAAATACACGGGCTTGACAACAGCTAGTTCCTTGGGTTGGAACTTTCTCTTGGGAGTCCATCCAGAAGAGCGCGAGCGGATCGAGTCAGAATGGCAACAAGCCTTCGAGAAAGGCCAGAGCTACGAAATAGAACTCCACCTGGGCTCGGGGGAGGGAACCTACCATCAATTTATCGCCCGTGGCGAACCGATGAAAGAGAACTCCGGCCAAATTGTCGAATGGGTCGGAACTTTCACCCTTGCGGGGAAGCTCGAAGAAACCGAAGCCCAATTGCAACAAGAAGAGCATTTTCTTCGGGCCCTACTGGATAACATCTCCGATGGTATTGTTGCCTGCGATGCCAACGGCATCATTACCCTTTTCAATCCCGTTGCCGAAGGCTTCCACGGGAGGCCCGCCGAAGCAATTCCCCCTCAAGAATGGGCCGAACGCTACGACCTCTATTTGCCCGACGGCAAGACACCGATGCCCCAAGAACAAATACCCCTGTTTCGAGCCCTTCAAGGAGAAACGGTCCTAAATGCGGAGATGGCGATCGCCCCAGAAGAAACGACGCCGCGCATCCTCAAGGCCAGCGGTAATGCCATAGTGGCTCCTTCGGGAGAGAAGCTGGGAGCGGTGGTAGTGATGCGCGATCTTACCGAACGGAAAAGGGCAAAGGCAGCGGTTATAGAAAGGGAACGGCGATTTCGAGCCATTTTCGACGGGGCCTTCCAGTTTATAAAATTGTTGCAACCCGACGGCATCTTGCTGGAGGTCAATCAAACGGCTTTAGAGTTTGGGGGAGTAAGGCCGGAGGAGGTCATCGGTCGTCCCCTGTGGGAAACACCTCCCTGGCAAATTTCTGTAGAAATTCAGCAGCAGTTACGCCAAGCCATAGCCACTGCAGCATCCGGTCAATTAGTTCGCTACGAAGTTGACGTACTCGGAGCTGGCAATAGGGTAGTAAGTATTGATTTTTCTCTCAAACCGATTTTAGAAGATGACGGTGAAGTAGGGCTGTTGATTGCTGAAGGGCGGGATATTAGCCAGCGCAAGCAAGCAGAAGCAGAAATTCTTCGACGAGAGCGAGATTTAGAACGGCGAGTGGCCGAACGAACCGCTCAGTTGGAAGCGGCCAACCGTTCTAAAGACGAATTGTTGGCCCGGGAAAAAGCGGCCCGAGAAGAAATAGAGCTTTATAAAGATATTGTCGAAAATATGCCAGTGGGACTGTGCGTCTGGCATCTCGAAGAAACCCAAGCTCGGAGTTTTCGTTTAGTGGCAGCCAATCCCGCAGCTACTAAACTCTTATGTAAAAACCTCGATGATTGCCGGGGTTTGCTGTTGAGCGAGTGTTTTCCTCTAGTACCAGAAGACCGGGAATTATTGCTGGAGGCTCACGCTGAGGTAATTCGTTCCCATCAGCCCAAGGAACTAGGGGAATTTTATTACAGTAGCGGGCATAGCGACCAGAGCGTTTTTACGATTAAAATCTTTCCTCTGCCCGATACTTTTGTCGGCATGGCGATCGAGGATATTACAGAGCGTACTTGGATAGAACAAGCTTTGTTAGAAAGCACCCAGCGGTATCGCTTGGTGGTTAATAACATTAAAGAGGTTATTTTTCAGACAGATATTAACGGTATTTTGACTTTTCTCAATCCTGCTTGGACGGAAATTACTGGATTTACAGCTTTAGAAAGTCTCAATCATCCCTTTGTCGATTTTATTTTCTCTCCAGAAGAAAAACGACGTTATGGGGAATTCTTTCAATGTTTAATCGAGCAAAAGTTTGAATATTTTGATAACTCCTTTCAAATGAAAACTAAAAAAGGCGAGCTTCGTTGGCTGGAAATTAAAGCTCAAATTAATGTTAGCGTCAAAGGAGTTATTGTGGGGGTTTGCGGTACTATTAACGACGTTACCGAAAGAAAAGAAACCCAGGAATTGTTAGAGAAAAGAGCTGAGGAATTGGCTAGGGTTAATAGCGTGCTATTAAGAACTACCGGACAGCTCAAAAAACGCAATCAAGAATTAGATCGTTTTGCTTACGTTACTTCCCACGATTTGAAAGCTCCTTTGCGGGCGATCGCCAATCTTTCCGAGTGGATAGAAGAAGACCTGGGCGAGGTTTTAACTGAGGATACCAGACACCAGATGAATCTTTTGCGAGGTCGGGTTCATCGCATGGAAGGTTTGATTAACGGACTCCTACAATATTCTCGGGTCGGACGGATTAAAACCGAATCGGAAATAGTGGCTCTAAATACTTTGCTGAAGGAGATTATTAATTCTTTGGAATATCCCGATGAGTTTAGAATAGAAATAGAAGGAGAAATGCCTACTTGGCGAACAGAAAGATTGCCCCTACAGCAAGTTTTTACTAATTTAATTAGTAATAGCATCAAGCACCACGATCGCTCCGACGGACTGGTAAAACTTTCTGCTAAGGAGCGGGGCTATTTCTACGAATTTACCGTAACCGACGATGGTCCTGGTATAGATCCCAAGTATCACGAAAAGGTATTTGTTATCTTTCAAACTCTAGAAGCTCGCGATAAAACCGAGAATACCGGTATTGGGCTTTCTATTGTTAAAAAAGCCGTTGAAACCCAAGGCGGAATTATTACTATAGAATCTCAACTGGGTCAAGGAACGACTTTCCGTTTTACTTGGCCCAAATAGTTATCAATTTTTGGAAATGGGGAATTAACAATTGACAATTAACCATTGACAATTAGCAATTAGCAGCTTGAAATGCAGCCACCTCTATCTTTAGGAAGAGAAACAATTAAGAGGATAACTCATACCAAAAGTTGATGGCAAAAATGCATAATTAAGTTTATCATGGGTGTATCTCAATGCAAGAGGAAAACCTACAATTCAACGCTTTTTGCGAGCTTGCTAATT
>CAZUCT010000420.1:0-4019 GCA_964619285.1 uncultured bacterium
CGATTACTACAAACTAACTTATTTTATCCACTAAGAGCCGTTACGTCCGCTTCAAATTTTTATCGCTAAAGCGATTACTACAAACTAACTTATTTCACCCACCGTCAACCCATCCGCTACATCCGCTTCAACATCCGCTGCTAACCCTCATGCTGTTGCCCCGACAGCTTTTTATCGCTAAAGCGATTACTACAAACTAACTTATTTTATCCACTAAGAGCCGTTACGTCCGCTTCAAATTTTTATCGCTAAAGCGATTACTACAAACTAACTTATTTCACCCACCGTCAACCCATCCGCTACATCCGCTACAAAATCCGCTGCTAACCAAGCTTTTTCACCCACCAGAAACCGGGTTTTTTCAAAAAACCCGGTTTCTTACACCTCCTGGAGCATAAACAAAAGCGATCTTTACGACTAAAGTCGTTACTACAAACTAACCTTTAACGCAAAGAACTTGCTTCAAAGTTGCTACTACTTCCACTAAATCTTGTTGCTGGTTCATCACTTCATCGATGGGTTTATAAGCCCCAGGAATTTCATCTAAAATTCCTTCATCTTTGCGACATTCTACCCCTTCCGTTTGCTTTAACAAATCGTCCAGAGAAAAACTCTTTTTCGCCTTAGTTCGAGACATCAAACGTCCGGCCCCATGACTGCAACTGCAATAACTGGCGTGGTTCCCTTTTCCCTTAACAATAAAGGATTTTGTACCCATAGAACCGGGAATAATACCGTAGTCCCCTTCCCGAGCTCTCACCGCACCTTTTCGAGTTACATAAACCTCCTCGTCAAAATGCACTTCTTTCTCCGCATAATTGTGGTGACAATTAACTTCTAAAAGCGGCTTTGTGGGCTTGCCTCCCGCCAAATGAGTCTCCACAATTCGCTTAAAACGAGCCATCATTACATCCCGATTAAAACGAGCGTAATCTTGAGCCCATTGCAAGTCGCGCCAGTAAGCTTTAAACTCTTCGGTACCGGCTACAAAATAGGCTAAATCTTTATCTGGGAGTTTGGTTTCTGCCAATTTTGCTAAGTCTTTAGCGGTGTTAATATGACATTCGGCTAATTTATTTCCAATATGTCGAGAACCGGAATGCAACATCAACCAAACTTTGTTTTCCGTATCCAAACATAGCTCGATAAAATGGTTGCCGCCTCCCAGAGAACCCATTTGTTTTGAAGCTTTTCCTTCGAGGTTTTTTACTCCTGGATGGAGTTCTTTAAAATCCTGCCAGCGCTGCCAATTGGTGACGGATTTTTCGACTTCTTTATTCTGGTTAAAACCGACGGGAATTGCTGCTTCGATATCTTGGCGGATTTTCTTCAGTTTGCCTTCCAGTTGGTCGGCAACAAAGGGCATTTGTATGGCACACATACCACATCCCAGATCCACCCCCACAGCTGCAGGTATAATTGCCTCCTTCGTGGCGATAACAGAACCCACCAAGGCGCCTTTGCCTAAATGGACGTCCGGCATTAAGGCAACGTGCTTGAACACGAAGGGCAAGGAGGCCACGTTCCGGGCCATTTGCGCTTCTTGATGGCCCAAATCGTGGCTGGCCCAAGATAAAACGGGCTTTTCCGTTGATAATTCTAATTCTTCGTAAGGCATGGCCTGTCTTTATTTGCTCTTGTAATCTGTTTGTATTACACCATAGCACAAAACCCGAATTTTGCCAACCCCCATTCCCCATTCCCCATTAAGCGTAGAACAGGCATCCTGCCTGTTCCCCATTGTGTTACAGTAAAAAACAAAGATTTTCCAACTCGCAAGCTTCGATTCTTAACCATGCTCTATAGTCTGGCAAACCTTCCCTATTGGATTATTCTCGGTCTCGGAGTCCTTCTGTTCTTCATCGCCATTAGCGCGGGTGGGGGAGATGACGATATCGGCGGCGACGATGACTTTCTCGATTTAGACGCCGATACCGAAACTGATATCGATAGCGGTATTGGTTTCGCTCAATTTTTGGGCTGGTTGGGTATCGGTAAAGTGCCTCTAATTCTCTTACTTGCAACTGACTTCTGCCTTTGGGGTCTGACTGGATGGATGCTGAACGCGATCGCCTTCCATTTCCTCGGCTTTATCCCCGTGGCATTCTTGGGACTCGGAGGGATAATATTTATCGTTTCTCTCGGAGTTGCCTTACAAATAGGAGGTTTAATTTCCCGTCCCTTGGGTAAATTATTTGCCTCCTTCGGAGAGGATGCCAGTAGCGATCGCCTCATCGGTTGTATCGGTACAGTCTCCTCAAAAACCCTACCTCCCAGCGACTCCGGCAAAATCGGTCAAGTTGACGTCTCCGACCCCAATAAAAACCTAGTCAGCGTCGGCGCGACTATCCCTAAATGGGCGACAGTGGTTCCCCAGAGAGGACAGCAAGTGTTAATTATAGACCGTCGCGAAGATGGCTTTGTGGCGATCGCCAAAGACACCTCCGACGAAGACCGCTGGCTTACCAACACGGAAAATCCTCCCAATTCTCGCAATCGTTAATATAAAAAAAATGCGATTATGAACGATACCAAATTTGCGTTAGAGTTACTTCAAACCCTGCCAAACATAGCAGCTAAAGACTCTCTAACATCATCTACCAATACTCAACAAACCTGTCAAAAAGAAACCGAAAGCATCTTAATGGCCCAAGCCGTTCCCATGCAAACTCCCACCTCCGTTATCGAGAGTTTGGGTGGCGGCATTCTCGGAGCTGCTGCCTCCGTAGTCGGCATTTTTATTTTGCTGCTTTTAGGCTTATGGACCTATAAACTGGTCTATAACATCACCCCCAATAACGAAGCTTTCGTTCGCACTGGCGGACTTTTTAGTAAGAAAAAAAGCGTCATTATTAACGGCGGTTGCGTCGTTTTACCCGGCTTTCACGAACTAACTCGGGTGCCTTTGCGGGAAATTTCCATTGATGTCGAACGTACTGGAGACCTAGCAGTTCGCACCCAAGACTACCTGCGGGCGAGTATGCGGGTAACATTTTATGTCTGTATTAATTCCGACGAACAGGATATTAGTATGGCCGCTGCTCGCCTCTCCAAACAAGGCAAAATTTCCGAAATGGATATTAAAGATGCCTTGGAAAAACGCGCCGACGATGCCATTCGCGCCGCCGCCAAACGCAAAAGTTTGGCAGAAATTGACTCGGATAAATTGGGCTTTGCCGATGAAGTTTTAAACCTGATTCAACAGGACTTAAAAAAAGTTGGTTTGACTCTAAATAACATCGCCATTTCCGAAATTGAAGAAAGCGATACTTACGACGAAAATAACTTTTTCGACGCTCAAGGAGTCAAGTTAAGAACCGAAACTATCCAACGGGCGATTCAACAAAAACGAGAAGTGGAATTAACCACTCAAGTTACCATCGAACAACAGGAGTTAGACGCTAACAAACAAATTTTATCTATCGCCAGGCAGAAAGAAGAAGCCAACTTAAACCAACAGCGAGAAATTGCTTCTTTGCAATTGACCCAAAACCAAGAAATCGAAGCCTTAAAAGCGCAACGAGCCCGGGAAATTCAAGAAGCCCAGGATAAAGAAGCGGCTAAGATTCAGTTGAATAAAATCTTGCAAAACAAGTCAGTTGAAGAGGAAAATATTAACCAACAACTGTTAATTCAACAGCGGCAAATCGAAGCGGATATTGCTTTAGAAGAAGAGAACAAAAAACGCCAAATTGCTCGGGCTTTGCAGCAACAAGAAGCAGAACTAGCAGAAATTACTCGCCAGCGGACAATTGAAGAGGGCAACATTAACAAACAACTCTCAATTCAACAGCGGCAAATTGAGGCCGATATTTCTTTAGAAGAAGAGAATAAAAAGCTCAAAATTGCTCGGGCGTTGCAACAACAAGAGTCAGAAGTCGCCGAAATTACTCGCAAGCAAACGGTGGATGCGTCGCGATCGCGCGCCGGCGTAGAAGTGGCATCGGCGGAACAGGAATTGAGGTTGGCCCAAGAGGCAGCGGCAATCGCGATCGCCAACAAAGAAAAAGAACGCCTCG
>CAZUCT010000421.1:0-2854 GCA_964619285.1 uncultured bacterium
ACAAATATGGGATGCTCCCGAAAATTTTCTGCAAATATTTTTGCCTACCTACTTATAGAGTAACTTCAGGCTAATGTCGGGGTTTATTTTTTAATGTCATTGCGAGGGGGGCAGTGGGTGAGAGTTAAGTTCGCTCTTGTATCGTTATCTCCCCCCGTGGCAATCTCATAGCTTAATGGTAGGGCTTGAGATTGCTACCCTACTGGAAGGCGTCGCCTACGGCTGTTTTAATAGTTTCTCCAAAAGTTTAACTCGTTTTCCAAGCGCCTCGCAATGACAGTAGGAGATTTATAGCGAGAAAAAAACCGAAAAGTTAGGGCTTCATTATACACCAGAAACCCGGTTTCTGCGAGAAACCGGGTTTCTTCAGCTTCTCAAAAAAAGCGATCGCTCCTTTGCCTGCGCCAGATGCGAGGGAGCCCGGAAACCGGGTTTTTGCCAAAAACCCGGTTTCTTAATTCTACAGTCTCTATGAGAGCGATCGCCTCCCCCCACACGAACCGCACCGCCTCGCTTCGAACAACAGGAGAACTATCTGGGAACATTTGCGCGTTGCCGACTATCTTCTAAAGCGCGATCGCCACAACAACCCCAATTCCAAAAATAAACTTGAAAAACCGGGTTTTTTCCAACAATACCTTCGCCAGCATCGAGATTTAAGAAACCGGGTTTTTTCAAGAAACCCGGTTTCACGCGGGCGAGGAACGCCATTTTCTTGTAGGTATTTTTATTTTGGCGAAGGTATTGTTCCAAGAAACCCGATTTTTGTCTTATAATTACCAATTACCCCTTAGCAATAACCCATGACCATGAACTACCCCGACTTGCGAAAACGCGCCCATGCCCTCGATGCCCTTCGAGGTTTTGCCGTTTTAACGATGGTACTATCTGGAGTAATTCCTCGCGCCGGCGCCTTGCCCGCCTGGATGTATCACGCGCAAACTCCGCCCCCCACTCACGTTTTTAATCCCAACTTGCCCGGGTTAACTTGGGTAGATTTAGTGTTCCCCTTTTTCTTATTTGCAATGGGGGCATCTTTTCCCCTATCCTTATCTCGCCTCCAAGAGAAAGGATGGCAGAAAATAAAAATTGTTTTCTGGATTTTCAAAAGAGGATTGCTCTTGGGAAGCTTTGCAATTATCCTCCACCACCTCCGACCAAATATTATTAACAATAGCAGCGACAGTCCTGACAAATGGTGGATTGGTTTGTGGGGGTTTGCGCTGTTATTTTTAATCTTCGCCCGCTGGCCGAAATCTTGGTTTAAATCCGCTAAATTTTTATTAACAATTAGCGGCTGGATTTTAATGATTTTATTGTTGGCTAAATTGCGCTATCCAGACGGCAGCAGTTTTTTATTAGAACGCAGCGATATTATTTTAATCGTCTTAACAAATATGGCGGTTTTTGGTTCTTTAATATGGCTGTTTACCAAAAATAATTTAGCCTTGCGGGTGGGGTTATTGGGCATATTATTAGGGTTGCGACTTTCGTCCACCGGTGGAGGTTGGGTTGCCAGTTTTTGGTTTGCCTCGCCCCTGCCCTGGATTTTCCGATTTGATTATTTAAAATATTTATTTATCGTCATTCCTGCTACGATTGTAGGGGATTTAATTTTAGAGTGGCTGGGGCGATCGCCACTGCCAGAAAATACCGAGGAAACTGAGGAAACAACGGAGGAAACTGAGGAAAATCGAAAAAGCGAAAGCCCCCAAGCTTGGACCGGCAGCCGCCATGTTATAATAGCTTGCCTGATGTTAACTTTTGAGTTAGTATTGCTGGTAGGATTGCAGTCTCGATTGGTTTGGCAAACAGCCTTAACCAGCCTCTTGTTATCTGGATGCGGTTGGCTATTAATAAAGCGATCGAGTAATTCTACAGAAATATTTCTTAAAAAGCTTTACTCTTGGGGTTGTTATTGGTTAATATTGGGGCTGGCTTTTGAACCTTTTCAAGGAGGTATTAAAAAAGACAGTGCCACTTATAGCTACTTTTTTGTCGCCCTAGCAATGGCTATTTTTAGTTTAATTGCTTTGACGATTATCGTAGATGTGTTTAAACTCAAAAAATTGCTATTTTTGGTCATCTATAACGGTCAAAACCCCATGCTTGCTTATGTAGTATTTGGCAATTTACTGTTGCCAATTTTAAGATTAACCGAAATGCATTCAGTCATTGTCGAAATGACCCAACCGCCCTGGTGGGGATTTCTCAGAGGAGTTGCATATACGGCGATGGTGGGGTTTATTGTCACTATTTTTAGCAAGTTTAAACTATTTTGGAGAACTTAAATTGAGGTAAAAATATATGGAAATAGTTTCTGAATTATTTGTTTGGGCTATTGCTATTTTGGGCGCTTGCTTTGGCATCGTCATCGGAGGAACAATTGGTTGGATTATTGGTGGTTTGATTAGCTTAATGACTAAATTAAAATGTACTTTTACCGCATTTAACGTCGCTATGGGCGCTTCTATTGCGGCTACTTTAATTTGCTTTTACGTCTCCTACGAACAAATAAAACCTTTAAATTGCGATGACGGTTTTGACGGACTTCTTGTCTGTTTGACCCCTAGTTCTATTCCTTTTTGGGGTGCAGTAATTGGCGGTTTTTTAGGCGGTTGCGTCGGCGTTTTGGTAAAAATATTTATGGAATTGAGAGAAAGGGTTTAGGCGAAAAATCCTCCGTAGGGTGCGCACTGCGCACCTTACAAACCCTCCGTAGGGTGCGCACTGCGCACCTTACAAACCCTCCGTAGGGTGCGCACTGCGCACCTTACAAACCCTCCGTAGGGTGCGCAGTGCGCACCTTACAAACCCTCCGTAGGGTGCGCAGTGCGCACCTTACAAACCCTCC
>CAZUCT010000421.1:2954-3972 GCA_964619285.1 uncultured bacterium
GTAGGGTGCGCAGTGCGCACCTTACAAATCCTCCGTAGGGTGCGCGCTGCGCACCTTACAAATTGTTAACTATTAAGGAAATAATTCTGCAAAATCAACCGCAGTATAATAACCGTGAATTCTAACTCGATGGAGAGTCAATAACCCTTGTTCGATTCTAGCATCTCCCGGCCTAGTCGTTACCGCAAATTTATATCCAGCTTCGGCGGTTTCTCCGATAACAATATTATTATATGCGCCGGCGGGATAGGAAAAAGCTATTACTTCTCCGCCGATTTTTTCCTCGATAATCTTTTTCGATTTAAAGATTTCTTCCCGCCTTTTTGCAGCAGAGATGACGGTTAAATCTGGATGAGATAAAGAGTGGGAACCAAATTGAATTAAACCCGAGTCGTACATCTCTTTAATATTCTCCCAAGAGAAATGACGGGCATCGCCGAGGTAGTTAATACTAATAAAAAAGGTGGCTTTAAGATTGTATTTTTTTAACACCGGATAAGCTGCAGTGTAGTTATCCAAATAACCATCGTCAAAGGTTAGCAAAACCGGTTTTTTAGGAATAGGTTCCCCCCTTTCCCAGTCCTCTAAATCTTGGAAAGTTATGGTTTGATAACCGGCATCTTTTAAATGTTTCATTTGGGCGGCAAAAGTTGACGGCGATACCATTAAATCGTTATTCGGCTCCTCGGCGATGGAGTGATACATGAGAATGGGTACCGCTTCGACTATTTCTTTTATTTCTTTGGGGATTGGTTTTTCTGGAGGTTTATTAATAACGGGTTTTGACAGGGGTTCGCTCTTTTCAATTACGGGAATATTTGTCCCGAGATTTAGTTCGTTTGCTTGGGGCGATCGCTCTTTTATGTGGCAGCTAACCAGACTGTAGCTGAGACAAATGATGGTGAAATTGACAACAATTTTTTGCATATAAAAAAGCTAGTTCGTAGTAATCGCTTCAGCGATAGTTCGCCGCAATCGCTTCAGCGATAGTTCGTAGTAATCGCTTCAGCGATAGTTC
>CAZUCT010000422.1:0-3815 GCA_964619285.1 uncultured bacterium
GATTAGCGATTAGCGATTAGCCATTTTCTATTTTTGCAAATATGGGATGCTCCCACTCAACCTGGGGTGGGGGCAAAGCATTCGGACATTAACATTTTTGGTTTTTATCAAAATTTACCGCCCGAATGCTTTGCCCCTACAAGTCTTATTTAATTTCCCCCTTACTTCTCGTTAATTCAATAGAAATCTTGCCGCCAAAATCGGGGATGGGGGCCGCAACTTTTGTTAGCCTAACTTCCACTTTTTCGACTAATTCTTGTTCCAAAATTGCCCCAACAATTTCTCCCGCTAACTTTTCGATTAAGGCAAATTTTGAGGTTTTAACTATGCCCTTAGCAATCGCAATTGTTTGGCGATAATCGAGGGTATTTTCTAATAAATCGCTTTCACTGGCTAAACTTAAATCTAACCACAGCTTTAAATCTACTTCAAACCATTGACCTAATACTTGTTCTTCTGGTAAAACTCCCGTGTAACCGTAACATCTAATTCCTGTTATTGAAATAGCATCCATATTTTACTCCTAAATTATTCAAGAGAGCCCGTCCCATTAAATTTAACCCCTCAATCCTACACCACTCCAGCCCGGTTATGTTATAATCAATTCCTAAAGGTGCGATTCCTGGGGGCTAGGCGATCGCTCAAATTCTCGATATTTGCTACAATAGGGCCCCAAGGCTCCAAGATTGGGTGGACTTCTCAATGGACTAACAAGCAGCAGTCAGGGCTGCTTTGCAAAAAAACTTTCTGGAGCAATTAACAATTAACAATTGACAATTGACCAAAAGAGCTATTAATTAAATTAAAAATAACTGGAAAAAAGCCATGTCAAAAAACATAGAAACTAAGGCAATTTTCATCAAAAGCGTTAACTTTTTTTTAGCCGTTTCTGCCTTAGCTTTAGTATTTGGATTTATAATTTGGTTCGTGCGCGGAACCTTAATGGTGACAGAATTATCGGAGGAAATACTCGCCCAAGGTTGGGGCGCCATTCTCAGTTTTATGTCGGTCTTTTTATCCTTCATAATTCCAACGATGGTCGCCCTCTTTGGTTTTGCGATTATGGCGCTTTTAATTTGGTGGCTTTCTCGCATTTTTTCCCAATACGAAGAATTTCAACCTACTTCTATCGTCGTCTATCAAATGGTCGCCCCAGTCGGTTTGGTGGCGGGATTAATTTTAGCCTCTCCGGTGTTAATTTCCTACGCCACTATTCGACTTTTTCAAGGTAACGGTAAATCCCTGATGTCGGAATTTAAAGAAGCTTCTAATATCTTCTTCCCAGAAGAATCTCAATATATAGCAATGGAAGCCAAACCTAAAGTTAAATTATTGGCGGGAAATTCGGAAGAAAGCGACAATTAAATATTAACAATAGACAATAGACAATTAGCAATTAGCAATTAGCAATTAGCAATTAGCAATTAGCAATTAGCAATTAACAACCAACAAAAACTATGGAATTTAACTACTCCTATAAAGGCAACAGCGGCATTACCGACAGCGGCGCAAATACTCAAATGTCGTTTTCCCCAGACACCAAACGGGAACCTACTTACTTCGTGGGAGAACTCCGACAGAAAATCCCTTTTCGCGAAGCAATTAGCGCCCTACACGATGTGGTAATTTCCGACCTCCGGTTCAAACCAAAAGACAAAACTGCCTACAAAGAATGGCGGGCAAAACAAGACGAAATCGACTGGCAATTGGTGGCGGCCCAGCGTAAAGAAGTGGGCGATCGCGTCCAAAAACTCCAAGAAGAACTCAACGAATTGTACGCACGCCAAACCCAACGCACCCAACCATTTTACCGAGCCCAAAGGCAGTTTTTTAACCACCTTTATAAGGTTAATTACGACGCCTGGTTTGTCTTCGATCCGGTAATTACGGTTCACCCGGACCAGGTGTTTTTTGAATGCTTTAGCGTGGATGAGTCTAGTTACGGGCGACTGGGTGCCAGTTACGAGGTTTTTAAAAATATTAACGAGTATGCCTGCGGAACTACTAATATCGATTACTCCGCCGCCCTCTACGACGAATTTCAAAAAATCCGCACTTATAAAACAACTCAATTTCAAATTGACCCCTCTGGTTTTGAAGTTCAAACCACTAACGAAGAAACTTTTAAAGAGGTAAAAATCGACTTGCCCGATAGTTGGGTTCGAGGATTTTTACAAGTTAGTTCGGCCATGTCTTTACCCGCTATTAGTTTTGACTTGCAGCCGATGGATGTTTATAATATTTGTTTCATCCTCCGCCGCAATAAAGAAAAGAAAGGTCCGCGCAGTTTGCGCTACCATTTAAAACCGGGAGAACCGGTGCGAATAACTTTCGACCCTTGGAACTTAGAAATAGTTTGTCGCCGTTCGATTTTTGGGGGTAATTCGGAACAAGAAATTCGCGTTTGGGGCCGCCGTCGCCTGCACATTTTGGAGCGTTTAATTCCCGTTGCTAATAAATTTACGGTGCATTTATTGGGCACCGGAATGCCGTCTTTTTATGTTGCCGAATTGGGGGATCTGTCTTTTACTTTAGGGTTATCCGGTTGGACGGCCAACGACTGGGCGCAAGCGGGTAATTTCGATTTGATGGCACCCAGAGCGGATGCGGACGAGTTTACGCAAAAGTTGGTTTTTGATGCTTTGAAGGAGAATTGGTTGGAAACTCCCGAGAGTTTGGCGAAACGACTGAAGTTGAGTCGCGCTGCGGTGTTGGGCGCTTTGGGCGCTTATACTCAGGCGGGGCGGGCGATTTACGATTTGAGTCAGGGGGTTTATCGGGTGCGAGAGTTGAGTCGGGAACCTTTGCCGATGGAACGGTTGCGCTTCGCTAACGATCGCGAAGAAAGTGCCACTCGCTTCCTCACCGAGAAGAAAGTGGAAGTAACTTCTGTTAGCGATGCTGGTGGGGCGGTGTTTATCCAGGGGAACGTTAGCGATCGCGATCGAACTTACAATCCATCTTTGACGGTGGATGCTGACGAACGTATAATTCAAGCTCAATGTACTTGTAATTGGCACCAACAAAATAAACTGTATAAGGGGCCTTGCGAGCATATTTTGGCTTTGCGGATGCAGCAGGCCCGCGAAAGTCGGAAGTAGGCAAGAGGCAAGAGTAGGCAAAAGGCAAGAGTAGGCAAGAGGCAGGAGGCAGGAGGCAGGAGGCAAGAGTTTTTGGGAAAAAATAGGTTATAATAGCAGAACCACTCACAGATATCGGCAGGCAAACAGCCTTGCAATTCGGGCGGTGGATCGCCGTCCTTGCGTTTAGTTCCCACGCGCATCGCTAGCGTCCTCTTAACTGCTGTGTGACTTAACTCACTAAGCTCTTCCCGTTTGGCTTTCATAAAGCGAATATAGCTGAGTGAGTTAAGGCACAGTTGAGTTGAGGACTCTAGCCCCGAGAGGTTTACGAAGGGGCAACCTGCCGTGACTGGGGGTGGTTTTTCGAGCTATTATAATCGTTAATTTTAACGTCCGAATGCTTTGCCCTTCACGCGGAAAATCCCGGCAAAAACTCCAAGTCGCAAACCGAAACCAACCTTTAGGGGCAACAGCATTCGGGGGTTAACTTTGGGTTGAAAAAGTTAATTTATATGTCCGAATGCTTTGTTCGGGGAACGAAATCGCTGAAGCGATTAGGGACTTGCCAAAAAATAGAGTACCAATGGTAGGTTGGGTGAAGTGAAACGGAACCCAACACATCGGTATTTTATTAAATGGCAAGTCCCTTACTACGAACGAAATCGCTGAAGCGATTGCTACGAACGAAATCGCTGAAGCGATTGCTACGAACGAAATCGCTGAAGCGATTGC
>CAZUCT010000423.1:0-3887 GCA_964619285.1 uncultured bacterium
GTCCGCACGACCTACAAGAAAATGGCGAAGGTATTGTTAGAAAAACCGGGTTTCTGATATACGAAGCGATTGCTATTGTTAAATCGCGCTCCGCGATTACTACGAACGGGCTTAAAAATCTAGCTCGTCTACTCGCCAAGAGGCCCTGACTAATTTAATTTCCTCGTAACTATAACGGCCTCCCAAATGTTCGTAAATAGGAGTCAATCTCTCATCTCCTACCTTCTCGATCGCCTCAATAATTAGATCCTGAACTTCTGGGGAAACTAGGCGATCGATATCCACCGCCTTACCCATTTCTATTAACTCTGCCAAATGATTCGCAATAGTGCTAGATTTAATTAACCTTTCGTTGGCGATCGCGTCAATACTCAACCCCTGTTTGTACAGCTCTAAAGTTTGAAACTGGGTAGGAGAAGGAATATTGCTTGGCAGTGTTGGCAGCTCTTGTTTTATCGGTTCAAAATTAGCAGGCAAATTATGTTCCCGGCAATATTTTCTAATAGCTTCCACAAACCGTTTGCCATAACTATCCCGCTTGCGAGTTCCCACCCCATGAATGTCGATTAACTCGTCTAAAGTTTGGGGGCATCTTTGAGCCATTTCCTGCAAAGTCCGATTGGGAAATACCTGGTAAGGCGCAACTCCTTGTTTGTCCGCAATTTCCTTTCTAAGCTGCCTTAATTCTTCCATTAATTGTTGGGTATTTTCGGGTAAAATAGCCTGCTTTTTTTCGATAACTTTTTCAACATCTAAAGCTATTTTTACCTTCCTTTTTCCCTTCATCACCTCCCAACTGCGTTTGTTCAAAGTCAATATCGAATAACCGTCGCTAGTTTCATCCAATAACCCCTGATGAACCAGCGATCGCGACAGCATTTTCCACTCATCCGCACTCCGATGTTTTCCAATATTATAAGTCGAAAGTTTATCGTGCCCCCTATCCAAAACTTTCTTATTTTGCGACCCCCGCAAAACATCAATAATATGCTTCATTCCAAACCTTTCTTTAGTCCTCGCCACGCAAGACAAAAACCTCTGAGCATCCTCAGTCCAATCCTCAACCGGTTTGGGATGGCGACAATTATCGCAATTATCGCAATTACCCGGAAAATCCTCCCCAAAATACCTCAATAAAGTCCGGTGGCGGCAGTCGGTAGCTTCCGCATAATTAATAATTTGCCGCATTTGTTGTTCGGCAATTTTTTGTTCTTTGGGGTCGGTTTTTTCCCCAATAATATTCTCAATAATTCGCTTGTCGCCATAACCCAGAAAAAACGTACAGCGAGAAGGTTCTCCATCCCGTCCAGAACGCCCAGTTTCCTGATAATAACTCTCGATATTCTTCGGCATATCGTGATGAATTACAAACCGCACGTCCGGTTTATCAATACCCATCCCAAAAGCAACAGTCGCCACAATTACATCCACATCATCCCGAATAAAACGAGTCTGATTTAAAGTACGTTCCTGGTCCAGCATTCCCGCATGATAAGGCAAAGCAGAAACCCCGTGTTGTTGCAACCAATAAGTAAGTTCGTCAACCCTTTTTCGACTCATGCAATAAATAATTCCCGACCCGCCCGTTTGTTGAATTATCTGCAATATTTCCGCTAAAGTTTGTTTGTTAGAACCTTTTTTTCTAACCTCGTAATATAAATTGCTGCGGTAAAAACTGGCAACGTGAACGAAAGGTTCTTGAAGATTTAGCTGTTCGACAATATCTCGGCGAACCCTGTCCGTTGCCGTCGCAGTTAAAGCAAAAGTCGGCGTTTCTGGGTAGCGTTCTTTTAACATTTTTAACTGTCGATATTCCGGGCGAAAATCGTGTCCCCATTCCGAAACGCAATGAGCTTCATCGATAGCAAAAGCTGAGATTCCTAAAGACGTATTAATTAATTCTAAAAACGGTAAAAACATCTCCGATAGCAACCTTTCTGGGGCGACGTAAAGCAGTTTAATTTTGCCGTTCATAATATCTGCTTCTCGGGCATGAGATTCTTTTCTGTTTAAAGTGCTATTAAGAAAAGTCGCGCCGATACCGTTATCTTGTAAAGACCTTACCTGGTCTTGCATTAAAGAAATAAGGGGAGATACGACTATTGTTACCCCCTGTTTTAACAAAGCCGGCATTTGAAAACATAAAGATTTCCCCCCACCAGTAGGCATGACAATTAACATATCTTGCCCTTCCAATGCTTTTTGAATAATCTCCTTTTGCCCCGGACGAAACGACTCGTAACCAAAATAATCTTTAAGATGTTTTTCCAGAGAACGAAGTTCAGAAAAAGTAGAAGAACTAACCACAGACATAATTTTAATTCCTAAATATCAATTAACAATTAACAATTAACAATTAACAATTTCAGTTAATTTGAATAGGCAATAACTTTCATTTACTCTCCTCGCCTATAAGCATCAATTTCTGCTGCAATTTCTTCCTCTGTTAAAGGGCGATCCGCGTGTAAAGCTTGAGTTTCTTTTAGTAACTCTTGAAACTTTTTACCTAACTCTGTTGTCGGGCTATATTCTGCTTGGCTATTTCGTTCTTCTAAAGCTTGTAAAGCTGCCAAAAGTACCTGTTCTACGGTTTCATATTTACCAGTGTTTAACTGGGATTGGATCTTAGATTCTAGTTCTGGTTTAAGAGTAATATTCATTTGTTAACCTCCTTCAAACAACTTTCCAAAAAGGTCAAATATCGTTTTTTAAACACATCTGGAGAAAAATTAGCAGCGTGCGATCGCGCCACCTCGGCCACCAACTCCCCCCGTCTCGCCTCGAAAACCTCCACCGCCTCCACCAAAGCATCCTCCGTCTGGGGGGAAAACAAAACCCCGGTGCCAGAGTCAGCATATTGGCGAACGTCGCGGACAGTCTCCAAAGCGCCCCCGCCACCGTAAGCAATAACAGGCGTCCCGCAAGCCTGGGCCTCGACGATGGCCATACCAAAGTCCTCGCAAGCGGCATAAACGAAAGCTTTGGCCTCCCTCATATATTGTCCCACGACTTCCGCCGGTTGCCAACCTAAAATTTGGACGTTGGGTCGGGCCAGTTGGCGAATTTGGTCTAATTCTGGCCCGGTACCGATGATGACGAGCGATCGCCCCAACCTATTAAAAGCCTTAACCATCAAAGAGACCTTTTTATAACTTACCAAACGACAAACCGTTAAGTAAAAATCCTCTTTTTTCTCCCCAAAAGAAAACCTCTCTATTTCTACTGGCGGATAAATAACCTCTGCCTCCCGCCGATAGCAACGCCAAATGCGCCTAGCGGTATGTTTAGAATTAGCAATAAAATAATCTACCCTATTAGCAGAAATAACATCCCACTGCCGCAGTCGGTGTAAAAGATAGCGAGTCAAAATTCCCGGTATTCCTCTTCCCGCCTTGCTACCTATGAGATAATCAAAAGTCAAATCCCAGGCATAACGCATGGGAGTATGAGAGTAGCAAATATGCAGTTGTTGGGGAGTAGTTAAAACTCCTTTAGCGACGGCGTGGGAGGAGGATAAAATAACGTCGTATTCTCGCAAGTCGAGTTGTTCTATTGCCAGAGGCAACAGGGGCAAATATTTTTGCACCCCATTTTTTGCCAAGGGAAAATGTTGTAAAAAAGTGCTGCCAATTTTACGTTTGTAGAGATAGCTTTCCGGGTTAGTTGACTCGAAATTTATTAAAGCATAGAGGTCGGCATCAATATGTTTGAGAATTTCTTTAACCACTAATTCCGAACCCCCCGTTGCTTTGGGAGTTAACCATTCGTGGACGAGGGCGTATTTTAATTGCATTTTTAATTATTGAGTTGGGAATGCAATTTAAGATACCATTTTTGAGTAGGGTGCGCAATGCGCACCTTACAATTTCGTTGAAGATTAAGAAACC
>CAZUCT010000424.1:0-3885 GCA_964619285.1 uncultured bacterium
CCGAACAGACAAGATGTCTGTTCTACGGGGAAAATTTTCTGCAAATATTTTTGCTTACCTACTTAATGGATGGGTTGTTGGTGGGAGCAAAAGGTTGGTTTCAATGTAAGGGGTATAATGGATGGGCTGTTGGTGGGCGATCGCTCTATACGATCCCCCCTCACCCCCCTTTTCAAGCTATGCCTTACTAAAGGGGGATAAAAAGAGCAACTAAAACCTCAAAGTTCCCCCTTACTAAGGAAGGATTTAGGGGGGATATAACCATAAATCGCGAGGTCAACCAATTATGAATGCTAAAAAAAGCAACAGTTTTTATCAAATACAAGGGGGAACTTTGCCTCTGGACGCTAAAACTTATGTCAAGCGAAAGGCGGACGATGAATTATTAGAATTTGCTAAAACTCCCCATAGTAATAATCGAGTTTGTTCCATTCTCGCCCCCCGCCAAATGGGAAAATCGAGTTTGATGGTAAGAACTGCTCAACTTTTAAGAAATGAAGGTATCCCCTGCGTGGATATTAATTTACAGGGTTTGGGTGGGGTTAATTCCGATGAGTTATTTTGGTACGGGGTTTTAGATGAAATTTGCCAAAAGATAGATAATTTTTTGCTAAAAGACAGTCAGGAAGAATCGACCTCAATTAAGTTTAAAACCTCTTGGGAAAACCGGCATAATTCTCCGGCGGGTAAGCGGTTTGGGGATTTTCTCAAAGAAGAGATTTTAACTCGAATTGACAGCCATCTCGTTGTTTTTTTAGATGAGATTCAGTCTCTTATTAATTGGGGTTTGCAAAATGAGTTTATCGGCGTTATTAGAAGTTTGTCCAGCGACGTTAATAACGAGATTTTAAGAAAGGTAAATTTCGTGCTTTTGGGAGTGGCAAAACCTGGGGAATTGTTAACGGAAAAAGGGGTGGCGTTTAACGTGGGCGATCGCCTCGAAATAGGCACTCTAACTGGTGAATGTCAAGAACTCTGGGGAGGGATAGCAGAAATTACGGGGGAGGTTAAAGAGGCGATCGCTACTATTCTCAAATGGACCGGCGGCCAACCATTTTTAACTCAAGTTCTCTGCGATTTAGTCGTCAGTAAAAGTCATAAATTTGAGGCATTTAGTTGGCAAGAACACATCGAAAAAATGGTAGAGGAGGAAATAGTCAGCCAATGGAGAATGTTAGATTTACAATCTCATTTTACCGAAATCGAAAATTATTTTCTGAGAATAGAGGGGGAGACCAACAGCAACCAACATTTGTTAACAGCTTTAAAAAATTATGATACAATTTTAAGGGAGGATTTTATTAAGTTTGAAGAAACAGATAATAGCCACTGGGACTTATTAATCTCCGGTTTAGTTATCAAACAAGCCACCAAATCCGGTAGAATCTTAAAAGTTTCCAATCCAATTTATGCTAAAATATTCGATAACGAGTGGCTCCAATCAACTGAAGAACGGATAAAAGCCCGCTCTCGCAATTTCACAGAAAACCATGGGGAGGAACTCGAAGAAATCGCCCAAGAGTTAGAAGAGTTTTATCAACCTGAGTTTAACTTAACCAAAGAAAAAGAAATTAATTCTATGTCAACCAGAGAAAAACAAATCCAACAAATAATTCAACAGCGGGCTCCTTTAGTCGCGAAAATTAAAACCGTCGAGGAAAACTTAGATAAATTGGCAGGGGAATTAGTAGCGATCGAACAATTTCGCCATCGCCTCATGCCAGCAGTAAATAACCCTCTGGCAAAAGACTTTTTAAGCGGTTTTGATTTCCTCTTACTCCGAGGCAAAGTTACCGAAAACTTAAGCCAATTAGAATTTTTAAGAAAGCGCCTTTCTCGGGATACCTTAAATATTGGCGTCGTCGGTTTAATGGGGCAAGGAAAAAGTACCTTTCTCCAAAGAATTAGCGGCCTAACCGACGAAGTAATTCCCGCCCGAAAAGGGGGAGCTTGTACTGCAGTTCGCAGTACCATTTATCATAACGAAGGAGAGACCTATGCCGAGGTAATCTTACACTCGGAAGAGTCTTTTTTACAAGAAGTAATCGGTCCTTACTATCAAGAATTAGGTTTGGGAGTAGTACCAGAAACTTTGGGCGATTTTGCCAAACCCCTGCCCGCTACTAACTTTGGTGGGAGTAATTCTACTTTAGAGTCGATGTACGAACATTTGCGGGGAGATTATCACGATAACTTGCATCATTATAAACATTTATTAGAACGCGGTTCCCCCAGAAAAATTAAAGTTGCCAAAGAGGAAATAGATAAATATGTTTCCCAGCCCCGCGACGAAAAAGGCAAACTAGCAAACTTCGACCATTTGCCAGTAAGAGAAGTTAAAATATTCTGCAATTTTCCCAATCAAGACGTAGGAAAAGTTGCCTTAGTTGACGTTCCCGGTTTGGGAGATACCCGGTTGGGAGACGAACAATTAATCTTAGAAACTTTGGGGCAAGAAGTTGACTTAGTTTTGTTTGTTCGCCGTCCGGATCCGTTGCGTTACGGATGGGAAAAACGGGATACGGATTTGTACAAAACTGCTTATCAGGCATTGAACAATTTAGAGAATCGCTCTTTTATGGTTCTCAATCACGTTGAGGGAAATAACGACAATTTAGAAGCTTGTTTGAAACATCAAGCCACTTACCAAGACAAACATCTTAATGTAGTCGAATGTAAGGTGGCAAATTGTGCCGATGATGGAGAAGCGAATCGAGTTTTAGACCAGGTTTTAGATTATCTGGCAAGTAAGATTACAACTTTGGATTACCAGTATGCCAGGACTTACCAAGACAGTTTAAACCAACTGCAAAAAACCCTCGGCGACGAACTGAATAAAGCGAGTCAAGATTGGACCCAAAAAATGCAAGAAGCCGACGTTAGCGAGATGGGAAAATTCCTGCGACTCTTTAACGAACTTTGGATAAATTTAGCTTCTTCCTTGGAAGATTTGCTTTATGAAATAGACGCCGAACAAGAATCCGATGAGTCGGAAGATAACGACTTTAAAAAGCAAGCTGCCACGGTTACTGAAAAATGCCAGCTAGATTCGGGACTGCCTACAATTGAGGAGATTATGAGGCGAAAAGCGGATTTAGGCGATTGGGGCAGCACTTTTAACAGGTATTTGCACGACATCCGCACCCATTTAACCCAACATTTTGAAGCGATGGATAACGGGTTAAATAGTTCGGTAGAACGAGTGAAAATTCGGGTAACTGACGTATTAATAGAACAGGCACATTTAGACAGCCTGCCTCGGTTGCGAAACCTCAAAGGTACTGAATTTTTGAAAGTAATGGTTGAGGAAATAGACGACAGGTTAGTTAATCTCAAACAAGCTTTTAAAAGCCTTTATAAATTTGAGATGTCTTACAAGGCAAATCTGCGCTATCTCATTCGTCCGCTGTTAAACAATCTCAATCCCAACCGGGCAAACGTGAAGATTTCTACTATTAGTGGAGGGGAGTCTCCAGATACTCGGAAAAAAATGGCGACAGAAATTTTAGACCATTTGGAAGCGCTTCACGGGGAAGCAGTTTATCGCTGCGAAACTAATTTAGACAATATCTATTCGGAACCGGGGAAAGCTGCTTTTTATGAAGTAGAAGATTTTGTCGATCGCGTCTTACGTTCTAAAAATGTAAAGGAGGAATGGCAAGTATTTATTTCTCAATATAAAACCTTTATTTGGCCGAAGGAATACGGACAAGATAAAGACAGCATCCACCAGCAAGAGTGGCTGACTTTGGTGGAACAAACTGCGGAAGCTAATAAGTTAGAAGATTTGCAATTTTTGAACTAATTTAGCCGTTCGTAGCGATCGCTTCAGCGATGTTCGTAGTAATCGCTTTAGCGATGTTCGTAGTAATCGCTTTAGCGATG
>CAZUCT010000425.1:0-3880 GCA_964619285.1 uncultured bacterium
TACAAACTAATTTCCAACCAGTCAGTTCTAGATCGCTAAAGCGATTACTACAAACGTTTTTTTAAACAATTTCAAATTCTAAACCCTGACTTTTTAAAAAGTCGTAACTGAAATGGTCGACCTCGTTAGTATCCCTCAATTCTAAATTGTAAAAGTCGATAAAATCCTCCTCAAAATAAGGTCCCGCGTGCCAAGTTCCCGCCTCTAATTTAATAAAGCAATTACCAGGAATTATAAAAGCAGCTAACTTTTCTAAATCTGGTTTGTTACTTTCCGAAGGTGGAGCAACAGCTATTAACCATTCTTTCCCCGCGAGAGCTCCCAAACACTGAGTGCAGAGAACGTGACGGGTAATTTTATGAAATTTTAGACCCCTTTTTTCCAGCCGCATAATGTAAAATCGCGGCGTACCGTTTGCCAGATTTAATTGAGCATCTTTTTCGTCGTATTTTTTCCCATCCTTACTCGGAAAAATGACTTGCCCGTAGGGCGAAAAATTCTCCGTTGTAATCTCTTGGGCAGCTATTTTTTGAATTGAAATTGATTTATTCATGGTTTGTCAATTGTCAATTATTAATTGTTAATTGCCTCCTGACTTAAACTCAAAACCTTTAGCTTCGGCGTAACGGTTAAAAAAGCGCATTACTCTCTCGAAAACCTCTTCCGAATCTACTTCAAAAGCACACTCGACCTTAGAGAGTTCTTCGTTCTCTCCAGAATAAAACTTAATGCCGCTGGGGATTACTTTAATATCCCCTTCTTCGTCTCGCAACAAAAGATTTTCGATTTTATTCGTAAAAGAGCGAAACTTTTCCATAGCCTTGAGTTTATCGAACATCAAAACTACTACTTTAGTATTAGAAACTCGCTTTTTTCTCAGGCTAATTTGGCTAATTTCCTCATCCAGTCCTTCGATAATTTGAACGGATACAGTCATGGTATTTTAACTTATTAAAGTTGATTATTAACTCGTTCGTAGTAATCGCTTTAGCGATTTTAATTAGACTTTTAAGAATCCCTAAAGCGATTACTACAAACGGGAGCATCTCAATTTTGCATATTTATTTTCTCATACTCATGACTCACACTCATACTCTTACTCAAAAAAACCGCTTTTTGTTTGAGTGTGAGTCATGAGTAAGAGTACTCGTCATGAAATTATCGAGGGGTAAAAATTACAAATATGGGATGCTCCCCTACAAACTCTATATTACACCATCATCGTACTTTTGGCAAGAGAATTGCTGACATTGCTCTAAAAAAGCTTGGGGAATCTCATTCCTACCGCCCCAGTGGAGATGAATGTAAGAAGCATGGACTCGATAAATTTGCCATCCCTCAAACCTTGCCCAACTTTCTCTGGTTTCTTCATCTGCCCGCCAGATTTTAGATAGCGGGTTAGTCGGTTCTACTGTTAATTCCGAACGGTGGAACTCGTGACCGAAAACTTTATCCCCTTCCTTTAATAAATCGCTATTTTTAAGAGCTATTGCCTGACGATATCCTAATGTTAATCTTTTCCCCATCGCTGCCGCAGTCGGCAAAATTCCTACCATCTCCCAGGAGTTATTATTAAAGTCCAGAATAGCTTGGCATAAATACATCAAACCCCCGCATTCGGCATAAGTAGGTATTCCGTTAATAATTGCTGTTTTTACTGACTCTCGCATCTGAATATTTTCGCTCAATTGTTTGGCAAAAACTTCGGGAAAACCTCCTCCGAAATAAAGTCCTTGGGTTTCTGGAGGTAAAGAGGTATCTTTAAGAGGACTAAAAAAGATTAATTCTGCCCCCAATTCTGCCAACAAGTCCAGGTTGTCTTGGTAATAGAAATTAAAGGCCGCATCTCGGGCCACGGCCAAGATTTTTTTCTCAAAAACAGGGGATTTTTTTTCTGAAAAACCCTTGACAAATTCCCATTGAGGAGTTACGATAGACTTGGGGAGGATATGCATACTTAACTGTTGCTCGGACCCCTCATCTTGACTTTTTAACTGGCTCTTTAATAGCGGCAAAAGTTTTTTCCAGTTAAAACAACTTTTCGCCATCAATGCCAGGTCGTCTATTAAAGTATTAAGTTCTGGCATTTCGTCCGTGGGAATTAAACCTAAATGACGGTCGGGAATAGTAATATTTTGCTGGCGGCGCAGTACCCCCAGGATGGGTAAATTTAAAGGAGCGATCGCCTCAGTTAAAAGTTGGAGATGGCGATCGCTCCCCACCCGGTTTAAAACCAAACCTGCAAACTTAATTCTCGGGTCAAAAGTAGTAAAACCCCGAGCGATCGCCGCAACGGAACCCGATAATTTACTACAATCTATTACTAATAAAACGGGTAAATTTAACAGCAAAGCAATATGAGCGGTACTGGCAAAGTGAGAGATACCTGCCAAACGAATGCCGTCAAATAAACCCATCACCCCTTCGATTAAAGCAAATTCGGCGCTTTGACTGTGACGGATGAAACATTCTCGCACATAAATTTCCGATGTTAGCACGGGATCTAAATTGCGGCAAAAACGACCCGTAACGTAAGTATGAAACATTGGGTCGATGTAGTCTGGACCGACTTTAAAAGATTGTACTGGCAAATGTTGTCGCGTGAGATATGCTAAAAGAGCGAGAGTAACAGTAGTTTTACCCGAACTGCTGCGATCGCCTCCAACAATTAAACTCATATTTTTGGGAATGGGGAATGGGAAATTATCAATTATCCGATTTTAACTCGGCAATCTTTTGTTGGAGTTGGGTTTGATGTTGCGCTTCCAGATTAGAAATAGTTTGTTGAAGGCGAGCCCTGTGAGTAGTTTCTAACTCCGCAATTTTGCGTTGCATTTGGGCTTCATGTTCCAGCCTCAAAGTAGAAATAGTTTGCTCCAAGCGTCTCTCGTGAATTTTTTCCAACTCGGCAACTCGCTGCTGCATTTTTTCCTCCCGTTGCTGTTGGAAATTAGTTCTAGTTTCCTCCAAACGCGCCTCATAATCTTTTTCCAACTCACCAACTCGACGTTGCATTTGAGTATCGCGTTGCTGTTGAAGATTAGTTCTAGTTTCCTCCAAACGCGCCTCATAACTCTTTTCCAACTCGACAACTCGCTGTTGGATTTCGGTTTCGTGTTGCTGTTGGAGAGAAGCGATCGCCTCGTGGCCTTGAGCCTCAGCACTCTCTAATTGTTCGGTTAATTGTTGCAATTGAGATTGATGTTCCCCCCTTTCCGACTCCAAAACTTCCGACCATTGAGCTTGATAAACTTCTTGTAACTCTCCTTGCCGACCAGCGATCGCCTCCGATAATTGAGCTTGATAATTTTTCTCTAACTCCTCCGTGCTTTTTCTAAATCTTTCCTCTACTGCTTGGAGAGCTTGTTCCTTATCTGTTTGGTGGGTTTGTTCCAGCTCCTCAATTTTTTGTTTCAGCTTATTGTCTCCCTCCTTCTGGAGACTAACAATAGTTTCTTGCATCCGAGCTTGATGCTCCTTCTCCAGTTGCTCTTGTAGCAAATTAATTTTATTCTCTTCCACTTTCTGGTGTTTGCGCGATCTTTTTTCAAACCAGAAATTTGCCGCCACCACTCCCACGCATAGACCTAAGATAAGTCCCAAAATTAACATACTTAATTCTTCCATAGCAAATAATTAACCATTAACAATTAACAATTGGGGATTTGGGTTTAACTTTTGATGTCCATTTTTTGACAGCAACCTTGGGCACATTTTGAGGCCCTTAACTTTTGATGTCCATTTTTTGACAGCAACCTTGGGGCACATTTTGAGAACCATTGGTTCCATTTTTTGACCTTACCTCAATGACAACTGTCAGTAGGAGAGATTTTTGTCACCAATTTGGTTACATTTTTTGACCTTCCCTCAATGACAATTG
>CAZUCT010000426.1:0-3832 GCA_964619285.1 uncultured bacterium
TGCTTGTTCGTAGTAAGCATTTAGGTGCTTGTTCGTAGTAAGCATTTAGGTGCTTGTTCGTAGTAAGCATTTAGGTGCTTTATAAGTAACATCTAAAAATCGCTAAAGCGATTACTACGAACAAAATCGCTAAAGCGATTACTACGAACTTAATCGCTGAAGCGATTACTACGAACTTAATCGCTGAAGCGATTACTACGAACTAAATCGCTGAAGCGATTACTACGAACAAATCACAAAATTGGCGGCAAACCTACTTTTTTTAAATCGACAAAATTACCGTTAAAATCGACTGCTTTATCGTCTCCTACTCGCCTCGCTTCTGCCAAGTCGCGCCGCAGTTGGGCCCGTTCCATTTTGCCGTCTATTCCTCCTAAGATATAAACTATTAATTTTGCTGCTAAATCTCGCCCCGTTACCGAGATTCGCTTGCGATTAAAGTCAAATAAAACTCCATACCAAATTGAGTCTGGAAACTCCATGCTACTTAAACCGCCTTCGGCATCGAATTTGGTTAATTTCTCGAAAATACTCTCCAGAGAAAAGCCTTTTCTATAAACTAATATTCCCAAAGCTTCCGCTAGGGCAATTTGACCGATGGGGCGATATAAAATATGACTTTCTCCGGGTTTGCTTTCAAAACTAAATCTGCGCATTTCGGGGGTTTCGATGCCGTTTTCTAATACTTGGTAACTCGGCAATTCTGCTAAGTAGTCCCAAAGGCGCATAAATTCTTCTAAACCTTCTTCTAATTCGTATTCTTCGGGACGCATTGGGACTAATCCTTTGTAACTTGCTTTCCACTCGAAGAAGCGATCGGGCATGAATTTTTCCGACATTTCTTGAATTGCTTGTAGGGTTGTTAATGCCGTTGAGGTTACCGATAGGTTTGCCGTATCCCAATTTACCCGAGGTTTTCTGCCTGGTTGTTCTTTTAATAAGGGATGAATGACGGCGGTTTTTCTAGCTAAAATTGCGAAACCGTCGTCTTCGTTTAATAATGCTAATTGCCCTTTGCTTAGTTTGACTGCAGTTAGGTTGACGTGGGCAAAGATTGACCTTATTCGCCGTCTTGCTTCTTCTCTGGTTTCTCCTTTTATGACTGCGGGGATAAATTCGATGCCGATTTTTTCTTGGGCTAATTGTTGCAGTTCGGAGATTTTTAAGCCGTATCCTTCTACGACTCTTTCTATGGTTATGTGGTGGGAAATAGAGGGTTTTTTTGATTTGCTAAAGGTTGGCAATCTGCCGGTTTTTATTAGTTCCATTAATCCTTGGATTCCCATTAACCGATGTTGACCGTCGAGGGCGAATACTGCCACTTCGGAACTGAGGTCTAGCAGGCCGATGGTTCCTTCTTTATCTAATGTTAAAAAGTCTGTTGCGGATTTGGTGGCGCGTTCTTTTTTATCCCATTCGGAGGCTTTTGGGTTGTCAACCCAACTGGGATTTACTACTACTAATAATGGGGGGAATTTATGGGTTTTTCTGGTGGCGAGATATAGTGCTAAAGGGGCTTGTCTGGACCAGTCTAAGGGTCGCTGTAAGATTTCGTCTATAGTTTCGGCGTCGCGGATGATGTTATCTGTTTCTGGGTCGAATTTTTGCCTAAATAATGGTAATTGGGAGGCGAAACGTACTCGACTGTTTAACCATTCTAGGGTGGCGGAACCGATGTAGGCTTCGGTGTTTCCCATGCGGGTTTTTTGTACTAATAGTTGGTTGTCTTTGCCGAGGTGTTTTTCTAGGAGGAGGGCGATCGCTTCTCGTTCTTTGTTGTCTTGTTCGAGGATTTCCCTCGCTATCTCTGCTGTTTCTTTTGTGGACTTTTTCATCGTTGAGGTTTTGTGGTCTTTTTTATTGCTTTTGACAATTATAAAAAATTTTTTTGCGTCGCGATCGCCTTTTGGGTTTACAATAATAAAAAGGAGGTTAACTTCCTTAGCATATCATCTCTATTTTGTCAACCTTTCCCCTGGGACTTCCTCCAGAGGTTGTTGGATTGTCCTTTTTTGAGTGGGTTTTTTGGGTTTTTGGGAGGTTGTTTGGGGGCGATCGTCTTTCCAGTAGCAGTAGGGAGTAAAAAATGAGTCAAAGTTCCAGCGATGAAAAACTCAGAAATTTAGCTTATTACTGTCAGCGTTTTTCCGAGCTTAACACCAGTAAAAACTTGGGAACCAACGCCAAATATAAGCCAATATTGCTTTTATCCGTCATTGACTTAGTAAGTCAAGGAGTCTTATCCAACAATCAAATTTTCGTTTCAGATGACCTAATTGACACTTTTAACAAATATTGGAAGGTACTGTCATCTGGAGCTTACAAAGGCGGTTTGCATTATCCATTTCTTCACCTACAGCGTGAGGGATTTTGGACCATCAAGTTTAAACCAGAGTTTGACGGGCTACAGCCCAAAAGTATCAAGAGGCTAAAAGAAGCTGTAGAGTATGCCAGTTTGGACCGCGAGTTATTCGACCTGCTTCAAGATCAAGTAGCCAGAAAGGAATTAATTGATACCCTTGTAGCAGCTTGGTTCTCAGCCAATAAAACTGAAATTGAACAGGTTTTACAAATTAACCAAAACTTTCAAGACTTTTCTCCGCCAGAACCAGATGCCTCGCTAGAAGATTCTGAAAAAGGCGATATTAAACCGAAGTTATATTTAAAAAAATCTGCCGTTAGAGACGCTTTTTTTAGAAAAGCAGTCGTGCATATTTACGGCTATAAATGCGCTTTTTGTGGCTTAAAAGTCACTGTTTCGCTCAATCAAAACATTGTAGATGGAGCCCACATTAAACCGTTTGCTCAATTTTACGACAGCAGAATTGATAACGGCATATCCTTTTGCAAAAATCATCATTGGGCTTTTGACAAAGGATTATTTGCTATCGATAACAATTACAAAATTGTTGTCTCTAGCTACTTCCAAGAAGAGTCGCCAAACGCGAAACCTATCAGAGAATTTAACGGTAATTTAATACTTTTGCCAGACTCGGAAGACAGTTTCCCCAGGCTAGAAGCACTAAAATGGCATCGAAAAAACGTTTTTATAAATTAAAAAATTTGGCTAGTAGATGCCGCGACTTTTAGGTTTATTTTCAAATACTACAGGGTTAAAAAATGAGCGGAATTCAAACAACATTATTTCCACCTCGCAATGCTACAGATTTAGTAGAGGACATACAAAAACTAACAGCAGAAATTCAAGAATTGTATTTCCTAGATGAAATTCCCTGGGTTATTGGTTATTCAGGTGGCAAAGACAGCACGGCAGTATTGCAACTTATTTGGAACGCAATAGCAGAAATTCCTCTTGAAAAGAGAACTAAAACTATCTATGTCATTACGACTGATACCTTAGTAGAAAACCCTATTGTATCTGGGTGGGTAAACACTTCTTTAAAGCGAATGAGAGAGGCTGCTAAAAAACAACAAATGCCTATAGAACCTCATTTGCTAAAACCAGAAGTTAATCAGACGTATTGGGTCGGTTTGCTCGGAAAGGGTTATCCGGCACCGCGCCATAAGTTTCGCTGGTGTACTCCCCGCTTGAAAATCGATCCCTCTAACCGCTTTATCCGTAATCTTGTTCGCTCCAGTGGCGAAACAATCGTCGTTTTGGGTACTCGTAAAACTGAAAGTGCTAACCGAGCAGCTATAATGACCAAGCGCGAAGCTGGTAGAGTGCGGGCACATCTTTGCCCTCATCCTAGCCTTCCTAATTCTTTGCTTTACACTCCCATCGAAGACTGGCGAACTGATGAAGTTTGGCTCTACTTAATGCAGTGGGAAAACCCCTGGGAAAATAGCAATAAAGACTTATTCGCAATGT
>CAZUCT010000427.1:0-3757 GCA_964619285.1 uncultured bacterium
GGTGCGCATTGCGCACCCTACTAGCGCAGCACAGCTAAAATTAGTAAGGTGCGCAATGCGCACCCTACTAGCGCAGCACAGCTAAAATTAGTAAGGTGCGCATTGCGCACCCTACTAGAGCAACACAGCTAAAATTAGTAAGGTGCGCATTGCGCACCCTACTAGAGCAACTACCCAAAACATTGAGATAATCTTGCTCGTCTGGTGTTAGTTGGGGGCGTGCAATTAAAGAGTCAATAACGGGAGCAAGTCACCTTTGAAGCGAACCTGTGAATTGAACGATTTTTGCGAGCTTGCTAATCGCTAATTGCTAATGGCAAGGGAATAAGCGGTTGGGAAATAAATTTTATATTACAAAACTGACTTGCTCCCGTCAATAACTTCTTGGGTGGCTTCTAATTGTTTTTCCGAAGAAATAGGGCGGGGGGGAAAGTTTTTTAGTAGGGCGAGATAGAGGCGATCGCTACGAGAACCAGTAGTCATTTTTCCAGTTTTGCACGATATCTATTTCATAAATTAATCTTAGCAAGTCTTTTTATGTCTTGTTAAGTTAGTAAGGTTTAAGGTGCGCAATGCGCACCCTACTAAACCACCAATAACTACATCGGTTATTTATTAACAGAAACTTCCGCCACCGAACCAGATTCTATCTCATCTTTCGACCGCCGACTAAACAATTTAAAGTAGGTCGAAACGAAAAACTCTTTGAGAGGAATAGTCACAAAAGTTAAAGGATTAACCGTAACAATAATGTTTCTAAAATCCGCTTTTGCTAACTTGATAATTTGTTCTGCAACCCAATCTGCAGACATCACTCCCATGGGATTTAGATTGCTCTTAAACGGTCCTAAAATTAACTTCCTCACTACACAGGGAGCATCCAATCTTCGCAGAGTAACTAAATCTCCCAATGCACGTTTTGTTAATTCGTAAAGGGGACTAAAAGCAGGATTAGCTTCAGCTTCGGAGGTATTAACCCAGACTTCTTTACGAGCAATATCTTCGTTATCGCGAACCGTTTCAAAAAACAATTCCATTAAGCGCCAACTGGAGAAAGTATTGACTTCATAGGATTGAGAAATTGCTTCGGGAGTTCTTTCTCCATGTACGTTAATGCCGTGATTTAAGACTAAAATATCGACCTTTTCTAATAACTCGGCGAGTTCTTTTTCTTTGCCTATTTGCCAAGTGACGGTTTTAATTTCTCGTTCTTCGCCGTCGATATTGATGGTAACGGTTTGAGGTTTGGAAGTTAGGGCAATGACTTTAGCATCTGTCTTTTGGAGATGTAATAAAAGGGCGCGACCCAAAGTTCCAGAAGCGCCGGTTACGGCAACAGTTTTACCTTTTAAAGAAAGAGCAGTTCCCATGAGTTTATCTACTAAAGTTAAAGTACCGCAAAAGTAAGCATTTTGATTTTCGAAATGATGCCGCCAGTGGTAAGGTCGGTTGACAAAAAGACTGGAGGGCGGGGTTAAAAACGGTCCGGGTAAATGAGTTGAATCTGTCAATTCGTCTGCTTTTGGTACTCCTATAGCGCGGGCGATCGCGGGCAATAAAAAACTCAAAGCATAGAGACAACCAAATAACGGTCCCCATTTAGATTCTGGTATAAAAATCCAGATTAAACCCCAGAAAAGCAGGGTAAAAAATAAGATGACTATTGCTTCTGGTACGTCGTGATACCAGCTAGCTTGACGGTAAATTTTATCGCTAACGGGAGTTAAATTAGGGCGAAAAACGCGATGGTGCCAGGCGTGCCAGCGAGATAAAAAAGGCACGATATGGGCAATAACGTGGTAAAAATCGCGAACGATTTCGGCCAAGAAAATAGAAGCTACTGCCCAAGCAGCATTAATTATCCAGGAAGTTGTCATAAGGTAAAAAGCAAAAAATCAAACAACAAAAACACCATTCCTAATTCCCTATTCCCTATTCCCAAAAAGCGAGAACTTTTTGGCTAAAGAGACAATTGAGATGCACTGTAATTGTAGTTTAAACTAACATAAAAATTAGGAGGGTAGGAGAAATTTAAGTGGAACCGACAACTGCAGCGGACTGGATGGCCGTCGCCAACGAACGATTAGAGGACGCCGAAGCTATCTTAAAAGAAAGGCCCGACTCTGTAGGTTCTCTTTATCTGGCGGGTTATGCCATAGAATGCAGTCTCAAGGCACTGTTGCAAAAAAAGAGTATTAGCTCTCCCCGACATGGTAGCGAAGGACACAATTTGCGTTCTTTGTGGAAAGCATCCAGGTTAAGACTTTTTGAACTTAAAGATCGAACGGGTGCCCAAACATTCTTTTTACAGGAATGGACTACTGCTTGGCGTTACGAGAGAAATATTCCGGTTAAAACTGGTATGGATACCCAGGAGTTAGTCGAGGGAGCCAAAAAATTAAGTAAATGGATACAGAATAAAGTTGAAGATTAAAAGGAGAGGCAAATGAATCGAGAACAAATCAAAGAACGCATCAAAGAGAACATGATAAATGCCAACTTAGAAATAGAGGAGTTACGGGTTCAACCGGATCCCTTTATCGGTTGGCGGATGTCGATCGTTTCCCCAGGATTTAAGAAAATACCCCAGCATCATAGGAAAGATATAGTTCTCAAAGGTCTCGAAGAGCTAATTATTGAATGGATCGATGTTTTAACTCCCGAACAACGAGAATGGTCTGCAGATCTGTTTCTTGACTCGGATCTCGAAGATATTCCTCTATGGCCGGAATCTGTCGCCCGCCAACCCAGTCTGGAAACGATAAAATTTCCTTCCCATTTAGACCGCAAACTCGATCGCCCTATCGTCGCTACGTTTTACTCCTATCGGGGAGGTGTGGGTTGTTCTACTGCTTTGGCATACACGGCTCAAATTTTGGCAAGTCGAGGTCGCAGGGTACTTTGTTTGGATTGGGATCTGGAGGCGCCGGGTTTGCCTGCGTTGTTTGGCAAGGAGTCAGAAATTAAGCAAGGACAGGGTTTGGTGGATATTTTCCTGACTTTGGAACAGGAAGTAGAACCGGATTTTCTCGAACATCTTATACGCTTGTCGGATACTGACGAACTTTATTGTCTGCCTGCGGGTATCTTTACTGCTAATTATGCGCGTCTTTTGGACATTATTAATCTTGAGTCTTGGTATCGCAAGGAGAGAAATCCTTTGCGGGAGTTGATGGTGATGTTGGCGGATTTGCCGTTTAAACCGGATGTAATTTTATGCGACACCCACACGGGGATAACTACTTTTAATAGTCCGATTATTTTCGATTTGGCGGATGTGGCGATCGCCTCTTTTTACCCCAACCCCCAATTTGAAACTGGAACCAAAAATCTAGTTCGAGGTTTATTAGCTTCTAAAACTCGACGCCGCGAATTATCTTTAACCCCAGAAGTGAGGTTTGTAGTTTCTCCAATTCCCCATACCACTGCCGAGGTGGAAGAGAGAATTAAGCAAAAAGCGATGGAATGGATTCGAGAGTGGATTACGGTGGAGGGGAAAAAAGTGTTTGATGAATCGGAGATTGCTTGTTTTGTAGGTTATTCGGAGGCGATCGCCACTTCAGATAAAATCCTCCTCGACTCGGATATTTTACAAAACTTCAATCCCATAGCAAAATGGTTGGAGAGTTTTTTGTAAAAAGCTTGTTAGTAGTAATCGCTTTAGCGATTGTTCGTAGTAATCGCTTTAGCGATTGTTCGTAGCAATCGCTTTAGCGATTGTTCGTAGTAATCGCTTTAGCGATTGTTCGTAGTAATC
>CAZUCT010000428.1:0-3664 GCA_964619285.1 uncultured bacterium
CAGCGGCGGTGAGGGTCACGATCTTCTCTTGGGTGGCAGCGGCAACGACTTATTAGTAGGCGGGCGGGGACGCGATCGCCTCAACGGCAACGGGGGAAACGATACCCTAGTTGGCGGTGCCGGCATGGATAAGTTTATCTTTAACACTAATAAGAAGTATCGCCAACGGGATTTAGGAACGGATATCATTGCCGACTTTAAGCGAGTTGGTGGAGACAAGATTCTCTTAGACAGGCGCACCTTTACCGCTATTACCAGCGACAAGGGTCGCGGTTTCAGCCTCGGCAGCGAGTTTGAGACCGTCGATAGCGATACTGCCGCCGCCGTCTCCGATGCCGTCGTGGTTTACAACCAAACCAACGGTAACTTATTCTATAATCCTAACGGCAGCAACAACGGCTTGGGCAGCGGCGGTTTGTTTGCCACTTTAACCGATGCGCCGACATTGGAAGAGAGCGATTTTCTGATAAGATAAGCTCTGCTCTTAGTTCGTAGTAACGACTTTAGTCGTATAGAATTAGTCGCGAATTACAAAGGTTATACTATTTCCCAAAAGTCATGCAACAGTACGACTAGCCTTCTTTGTCTTTTACCTTAATTCTGTAGTAACATTATTTTTTAGAAATGGTATTAGTGCCAGCACTGTAGTAGCACTGCACAACTAAAATTGTGGGTAACTCATACTCATGACTCACACTCAAAGAAAACTTTCTCTTTGAGTAAGAGTAAGAGTGTGAGTCATGAGTATGAAGGGAAAATACCCACCATTTTAGCTGTGAAGCGCTAGTAGAGTTCGCACCGCCAGCCCTGTCAAGGTGGTAAACATAGTGGTAGGGATAGGGAACAGGGAAGAGTTTTTGAGTAATACCATTTTCAAAAAGTCATGCAACAATAGCTTAATTTGTAGGTCGGGCTCCACGCAGTGGAACCCAACATCTTCTTTGGGTTCTGTCGTATTAAGTACCTGCGCAAAATTAATTACATGCGGAACAGGCAGTAGCCGCCTTCTACGGGGGAATAAGAAATAATTTTATGTAAATATTTTTGCCTACCTACTTATTTTTTTAGAAATGGTATAAAAATCGAGCTCCCAGAAACCCGGTTTTTTCAACAATACCTTCGCCAAAATAAAAATACCTACAAGAAAATGGCGTTCCTCGCCCGCCAGAAACCGGGTTTTTTCAAAAAACCCGGTTTCTTAAATCTCGATGCTGGCGAAGGTATTGTTCAAAAAACCGGGTTTCACAGGCCGGTCTTCTAACTAACCTTTTTATCGCTAAAGCGATTACTACGAACTGCGAATGCTGCGGAGGGATTTAATCGCACTCATGGCCCCTTCTGCCACCTTATCTATTTCCTCGACGGTGTTAAACCTGCCGATGCCGAAACGAACCGAAGCAAAAGCTAACTTTTCGGGAACGCCCAAAGCGGCCAAAACGTGAGACGGTTCGATTTTCGCCGAAGTGCAAGCGGAACCGGAAGACACCGCCACCATCGGTTGCAACGCCAAAATTAAAGCTTGTCCGTCCGCGCCCTCGACGCTGACGTTTAAATTCCCCGGCAGTCGTCGGGTTGGATGTCCGTTGAGGAAAATCGAACCTACTGGCAGCAGTTTTTCCCAGAGGCGATCGCGCAACCTCGCCAACCGTTCCCCCTCCGACTCCATTTCTGCCATCCCCACTTCCACGGCCTTACCGAAACCGACAATTTGAGGAGTATAAAGAGTGCCCGATCGCATCCCCCGTTCGTGACCGCCGCCGTGAATTTGGGGAGCGATTTTTACCCGAGGGTTGCGGCGGCGAACGTAGAGGGTGCCGATGCCTTTGGGGCCGTAAATTTTATGGGCGGTTAGCGACATTAAATCGATTTTCATCCTTTGAACGTCCAGAGGGATTTTTGCCAGAGCTTGGGCGGCGTCGGTGTGGAAGATAATCGAGCGATCGCGACAGATTTCTCCGATTTCTGCTAAAGGTTGCAAAACGCCAATTTCGTTATTAGCGGCCATCGCCGAAACCAAAATCGTCTCCGGGCGCATCGCTTTTTCTAATAGGTTTAAATCGATTAAACCGTCGTTTTTTACTGGTAAATAAGTCACCTCAAATCCCAAGCTTTCCAAATAAGCGCAAGGATCCAGAACCGCATTATGTTCGGTAGCGACAGTAATAATATGTCTTCCTTTATTAAAATAAGCTTCCGCCACTCCTTTAATTGCCAAATTATTAGCTTCCGTCGCCCCGCTGGTAAAGACAATTTCTTCGGGGGAAGCGTTAATGGCAGCGGCGATAGTTTCCCTAGCTTTTTTCACCGCCGCTTCAGCTTCCCAACCGTATTGGTGGGTGATACTGGCGGGGTTGCCGAAGTATTGCGTAAAGTAGGGCAACATGGCATCTAATACTCTTTGGTCCAGGGGAGTAGTAGCGTTGTTATCGAGATAAATGGGACGGTATGACATGATAGACTAATTGAGTAGTTGGGTTGGGGGTTGCTTAAGATTATAGCGCTGTCTGACGTTTGCGGGCTCGGTTTTTTGATAAGATTGTAGCAACAAGAGTCGGGCCCGTGCTGTTGCTGGTGGTTCTTCCATCAGCTTATGGCCCTGGAAGAGGCAACCGGGCCCCTTGGCGATCGCAGCCGACAGGGGTTATGATGTCTCGTAGGAAGCTAGATAGCCGGTCGAGAAGCCCGGTTTTTTCATGCATACCGGGTTTCTGAGGTATCGTGGCAATTAACAATTAACAATTAACAATTAACCATGAACAACAAACTTTTAATTACAGGATGTAGCGGTTTTTTAGCCTGGAATCTTTGCCAAATTGCCAGAGAACAATGGCAAGTTTACGGCACATATTACTTAAATGCGGTCGAGATTCCAGGCGTTAAAGTTTTCAAAATAGATTTAAGAGATATCGAGGAAACTAAACAGTTATTTCAAAAAATTCGCCCCGATGCAGTAATACATACCGCCGCTAGCTCTAGTCCGAATTTTTGCCAAACTCATCCAGAAGAATCTTACCAAATTAATGTGGCGGCATCTCTAAATATTGCTGCCCTTTGTGCCGATTATAATACGAGCTGCGTTTTTACTTCCACAGACCTAGTTTTTAACGGTTTAAACCCTCCTTATAAAGAAACAGATCCGGTATCTCCCGTCAGTTATTATGGAGAACAAAAGGTGCTTGCAGAAGTAGGAATGTTAGAAAGGTATCCGAAAACTGCTGTTTGTCGGATGCCTTTAATGTTTGGTATTCCTTCGCCGACTTCTAATAGTTTTATTCAGCCTTTCATCAAAAGTTTGAGAGAGGGAAAAGAGTTAAATTTATTCGTAGATGAATTTAGAACTCCTGTCAGCGCTACTACTGCTGCCAAAGGTCTTTTATTAGCTTTGGAAAAAGTTAACGGATGCCTTCATTTAGGCGGAAAAGAACGGATTTCTCGTTACGATTTTGGTTGTTTGATGGCTGAGGTATTGGAACTTCCAAAAGACTTACTTAAACCTGGCTTGCAAAAAGATGTAAAAATGGCCGCCCCCAGACCGAAAGACCTTTATTTAGATAGTTCTAAAGCTTTCAATTTAGGATATCAACCTTTGTCTCTACGGGAAGAGTTAATGGGAGCATCTCAATGCAATTTGAAAACCTACAATTCAACGCTTTAGGTTAGAGGT
>CAZUCT010000429.1:0-3659 GCA_964619285.1 uncultured bacterium
AACTATCGCTAAAGCGATTGCGGCGAACTATCGCTAAAGCGATTGCGGCGAACTACGACTTTAGTCGTCGCTACGAACTTATCTCAATCTCTGCTAGCTCTAACCAACGTTCCGTCGCCGCGTCTATCTCTTCTCCTAATTCGATAACCTTTTGGTGGAGCTCTTGCACTTTAGAAACAGCTCCGGGTTTGGCGTTATAAAGCTGTTTTTCCGTCTCCTCTTTTTCCGCTTCTAATTTGGCAATTTTCTGCTCCAATTGCTCGTATTCTCGCTTTTCTTTAGAAGATAACTTCCGGTTGCCGCTTTTATCCCGAGACACCCGATCGCTCTTTTTAGATTTGCTTTTACTTTCCTGGGGTTTCTCCTCAATTGCATTTTCTTTAGCTCGCGCTGCCTCCACTTCTTTATAATCTAAATAAAGAGAATAATTCCCCGGATACTGGCGCAAGTTGCCCCCTTCTTCAAAAGCAAAAATGCGATCGACGGTACGGTCTAAAAAGTAGCGATCGTGGGATACCACAATAACGCAACCGTTAAAGTCTTCCAAATAATCCTCTAATACTGCCAAAGTTTGCACGTCTAAATCGTTAGTCGGTTCGTCTAAAATCAAAACGTTGGGGGCATCCATTAACACTTGCAATAAAAATAAACGCCGTTTTTCCCCTCCAGAAAGTTTATAAATTGGCGCGTATTGTTGGGTGGGAGGAAATAAAAACTTCTCCAACATTTGCGAAGCAGTAATGCGCTCCCCCTCCGCAGTTTCCACATATTCTGCGATGTCTTTAATATAATCGATTACCCGTTGGTTTTCGTCGATCGCCTCCAGCAATTGTTCCGAGTGTTGGTCGAAATAACCGATGTGAATTGTCGCCCCTATTTCCACAGTGCCCCTATCCGGTTCCACCCTGCCAGTAATAATATCCATCAACGTAGATTTTCCAACTCCATTACCGCCGATAATCCCGACTCTATCTTCCGGTACAAATTCGTAGGTAAAATCCTTAATTAAAGTGAGTCCGTCGTAACCTTTGGAGATATTATTTAACTCGATTACTTTCTTGCCAATGCGACGACCTGGAGTAGAAATTTCCACCTTGCCAATTGCTTCTTTAAACTCGGTTTCTTGCATCCCTTCGATGCGTTGAATGCGAGCTTTTTGCTTAGTGCTTCGCGCTTTGGGGCCGCGCTTCAACCATTCTAGTTCTCGGCGCAATACTCCTTTATGTTTCTGTTGGGAACTAATAGCGGATTCTTCTGCTAAAGCTTTTTTTTCTAAATAATAGGAATAGTTGCCGTCGTAGGTGTAAATATCTCCCCGATCTATTTCGATAATGCGATTGGTAACTCGGTCTAAAAAATAGCGATCGTGGGTGATTAAAAGAATAGCCCCGCGATAATTATTGAGGTAACTTTGGAGCCATTCTACCGACATAGCATCCAGATGGTTTGTCGGTTCGTCTATTAATAAAACGTCCGGTTCTGCTAATAAAGCCGCCGCCAAAGCAATCCGCTTGCGATAGCCTCCAGATAAGTTGCCAATTATGGCATCGAAGTCTTTAATTCCTAATTGAGTGAGGATAATTTTTGCCTTAGTTTCTAACTCCCAAGCCTTGCTGGCATCCATAGCTTGAGTTAGTTCCGAAAAGCGAGTCATTAACTTACTATCTTCGGAATGGCGAGCTAATTTTTCCGATAATTCTTCGTATTCTCGAACCAAGTTCATCTGGTCGCCGCTGTCGGCAAAAACTTGTTCTAAAACCGTGCGATTTTCGTCTAATTCCGGTTGTTGGGGCAGATAAACAATTCTAACTCCACAATTCACTAAAATTTGACCGCCGTCGATAGGTTCGAGGCAGGCGATCGCCTTTAATAAAGTTGACTTTCCCGAACCGTTTACCCCAATTAAACCGACTTTATCCGTGGCATCGAGGCTAAAACTGGCATCTTTTAAAATTTCTTTGATGCCGAAATCTTTTTTGACGGATTGGAGGGTAAAAACGCTCATATTTTACAATTAACAATTAACAATTAACAATTAACAATTAATCCGGCAAACTTCCCTTCCGCGAGTTTATGTCAAAATTTAATCTAAGATTTCCAACTAATTGCCAGCAACAAATACCTGCTTAAATTTTTCTTTTCGGAGACAGGCGAAGCGACTAACAGGAGCATCTCAATGCAATTTGAAAACCTACAATTCAACGCTTTAGGTTAGAGGTCAGAGGTCAGAGGTCAGAGATGTTTGAGGTCAGAGGTTAGAGATGTTTGAGGTTCGAGATTTGAGATTATCGCGGTGAAAAAAATATTTTTACAAAGAATCGATGCTCCCCGACTAACTCTTGCCCAGTGCCATGGAACCCTTCGTAGCAAGAACTCTTCGTGCTTGCTACGAACTGTATTTTTACTTGCTCTCTTCCGCGTTATTAAGGTTGAAAATAAAAGGCACCCCGCCAGAGTTACTATCGCCCATAACCAAAACCTTTGGCATTTGAGCGCCACCCTGTCTCCAAGCCTGGATCGCCTCTTTTTGCAACACTAACCGGCCTCCTTGAGCCTTAAGAGTTTCCGCCAAAAGCCTTTGAGATTCTGCTTTACCCTTAGCGCGATTAATCTCTGCCTGAGCTGTTTGTTCGGCTTCTTGAGCTACATAAATAGCGCGTTGGGCTCTTTGTTCGGCAATTTGTTTGTCTTCAACTGCCCCCGCAAACTCTTTAGAAAAAGCTAGATCGATGACGCTGGTATCCAAAATAATAATCCCGTACTTATCCAGACGAGAACTCAAAGCCTCATCAAAATCTGACTTTAATTCTTCCCGCTTGGTAATCGCTTCTTCAACAGTTCTCCTCGCCGCCGCAATTTTAAAAGACTCCTGAGTTTGAGGAGCAATTATTTTAGCTACCACGTTTTGCAAAGTACCTTGTTCCCTTCTAATCTTAACTACCTTAATCGGATCTAAGCGGAAGTTAATCGCAAAAGAAGCGGATAACTCTTGTAAATCTTTGGTAGAACTTTGGGCGGGAACTTCAAACTTTTGCACCGTGACATCATAAACATCCACAGCAGAAACCAGAGGCGGCTTAAAGTGGATGCCTTCTAATAAAGCCCCATCCCTGGCTTTACCTAAAACGCTCAATACTCCCGCTTGGCCTGGGTTAATAATCACAAAAGAATTAAAGCCAATTAGAGTTATGGCAGCTAATGCTATCCCCAGGATTAATGTTTGTAAGCTTTGTTGTTGATTTTTCAACTTTGTTGCTCCTTTTTATGTTGTTTGGACGAACCATGCTTCCATCATCCTAGTCCTAATTTGCTAATTTCGCTACCATCCATATATTGTTTTTAGATTTCAGTTTCAAAATTAACGTGGTGTGGGACATACCGTCGATGAAGCGGCCTGGTGGTTTATAACGATGGATCGTTCCTGTAATGCCCAACTCGCGGCCGAAGCTGCCGGCAAACCCGTTTTAATCGACCCCGACACGGCTAGTTTGACCCACAGTCAAATTGGCTCTCATCATATTGGTTGGTTTGCTTTTCAATCTCTTTACGAGCGGATCGTCCGTGAAGAACCGGACTTATTGCAGTAAAATAACAGCCAAAATTAGTTTTAAGTAGGTAGGCAAAAATATTTGCAGAAAATTTTCCCCGTAGAACAGACA
>CAZUCT010000430.1:0-3605 GCA_964619285.1 uncultured bacterium
AAAATATGCCGGGAGGGCGTGTAATGCTTGATTTTTCGTGCTTCGTTGACTAAATCTGGTTTGCCGTCACCATTAATGTCTCCTACCGCTGTACTATCGGCGTATTCTACTTTGAAGTTGCTAGTAGGCTCAAATTTACCCTTTTTGTTCCCTAGCAAAACTCCTACATCATAGAGGCGACTGTAACGGTTCAATTCAATATCGGTTAAGCCATCATTATTGAAATCTTGGAAGTTACCGATATCAGACCGGCGATCCAAAGTAAAATTGCCTGCCTCTATTTTGCTTTTTTCTACTTCAAAATAGCCCTTACCATCCCCCAGCAACAAGGTTAGCTGTTGCTTAAAATCAGAATCGTCAGAGTTATTAGTGTAGGTTTTTACCCCAATATCTAAATACTCGTTGTTATCAAAGTCACCTAAGGTAAAATTACCGAAATAAACCCCGGTTTTTTCTAGCTTAATAGTGGCATCTTTTATCTGTTGAAAATTGCCTTCTTCATCACCAGCATAGATAGTAATTAAAGTTTCTGGCTTTGGCGAACCATAGTTTCCTTTAATTACAGCTTTGTCTAGCCAGCCATCATTATTAAAGTCAGCTATTGCCAAAAACTCATTACCAGACGAAGGTTTAAACGGGGAATTAGGTGCGGCAACGAACTGGGTGTTATCTTGATTTCTCAAATAAACGTCAGTTTGTCTGCCATTATTTAAGAAGACATCCTCCCAACCATCATTATTTAAGTCTTGAACGTGCAACATACTGTCCATAAGAGGTATTTCAATTAGCTGAGGATCGCGATTAAATTTTCCCGTTCCATCTCCTAATAAAAACGATATGTTAACTGTTTGGGAGTTAAGGTCTAGCTTTGTAAAAGAAGCCAGGTCTAAATTGCCGTCACCGTTAAAATCTCCTGGAGTAAAACCAGAATCTTTGGTTTTAAAGCTCGAACCTTTAATTTTTGTGAAGTTTCCTTTTTTGTCCCCTTGAAAAATTGAGAATTGCTTGACTTCTTGATTTATTCTTCCCTGCAAGACTGCTTTATCGAGAATATCGTCGTTGTTAAAGTCCCCAAAAACAAAATTTTTCAAAATCTTGTCATTGTATTCAAATTCAAAAGGAGATGTTGGCAATGAATTAAACTCTATGTTACTCATGGTATTTTTTGTGTTTGTAGTAATTGCAAAATTTAGAACTGAACTCAACTGCATCTTATGGAATCCTAATTCCAGATTGAAAACTTGCGATCGTCGTCACACCAGAAAAGATGATAAAACCCTTGGTATTAAAGCCCCACAATGGTGATTTTTGGAGAAGTCCATTAAAGTCGGTGGTGAAAATTAACCTAGAGAACCAGTTTTTGGTGTCCCAGAAACCCGGTTTTTTGGAAAAACCGGGTTTCTTGACCGACATCAATTTAAGCAAGCAGAAAATCCTTAACATCTAATTCCGGCGAGTCGGCGAGGTTCGCCAACAAACCGCCATTACCAAATCCCCCAATACTACCATTGGGATTATAGAAAAGATTGCCGTTAGTTTCGTTATAAATTACCAAGGCATCTTTGGAGGTAACGCCCCGATCGCTCTTAACCACCCCAAACTGTTCGGCAAAATCTAAATTCGGATCGAGGCGATCGAAAGTGTCGAGGTCGAGAACAATTTTATCGCCCCGACCAAAATCGGCGATCGTATCTTCCTTTCCGACTGGAGGTATGTTATCGAAAATAAAGCGATCGCTCCCTTTACCGCCAGTCAGGACATCGGCCCCCGGTCCGCCGATGAGTCGATCGTTGCCGTTACCGCCAATGAGGGTATCGTCGCCGCCGTTACCAACTAGCTTATCGTTGCCGCCGCGACCGTCGAGGATGTCAGGGCCGGAACTGCCCTGGATCTGGTTATTTCCCTTGTTGCCGTTTTTAGTAACGCCGTCGGTTTCGTCGTTAGTGGCGAGGCGATCGTAGACAAAGACATCTAAGGCGTTATTAGTATCTCCTGGTACTAAATTGTCGGCACTAGACTGAAAAATCACATAACGTCCGTCAGCACTGATAGCAGGTTCCCTGTTTTCGCCATAAGAAGTTCCGCGTTTCTTAGTAGCAGGTAGAACTTGTGTGGTTTTTTCCGTTTGGCGATCGTGCAAGAAGATATCGTTATTGGGACTCTGATTTTCCACTAAGTTATCAGCCCGAGATTGAAAAGTAATATAGCGTCCATCCGCACTGATGTCAAGGTCGAAACTGTCATTATCAGCTTGAGCGCCATCAAGGGCGATATTAACTCGTGTAGTTTCTTCCGTTTGGCGATCGTGTACGAAAATATCCGCAGCATTATTGGTATCCCCTGGCACTAAATTGTCAGCCTCAGAGCTAAAAACCACATAACGTCCGTCAGGAGTAATCGAAAACTCGATGTAAGGTATCGTTCCAACCTTAATTTCGCTAGTTTCTCCTGTTTTAAGATCGTGAAAGAATATATCGCTAGGATTGGTGATATCCTCATTTCTCGACATCAAAGCCACATAACGTCCATCTGCGGTCAATTTTGGATCGTAATTATAGTCGCCATCACTGACTTGTTTTGTTTCTTGTGTTTGGCGATCGCGAACGAAAATTTGGCCGAAATTAATATCGTTTGTGTTGTTCCTTTGACCGGGTACTAGATTGTCAGCACTAGAACTAAATGCCACATATCGACCATCGGCACTGATAGCCAAACCAACATTAGTATGGTCGTTGGCTAAAGTACCGTCTGAAGCGACGTTAACTCGTTTTGTTTCTCCCGTCTGGCGATCGCGTACGAATACATCACTAACCGCTTCTCCGTTGCGATCGCTACCCCCCGGCACTAGGTTGTCAGCGTAAGAGATAAAGGCAACGTAGCGTCCGTCACCGCTTATCGCTGGTTCAAAGCTAATGTTATTAGCCTCGGTGCCGTCAGAAGCAACGCTTATCCGTGTAGTTTCTCCCGTCTGTCGGTCGTGGAGGAAAATATCTTCGCTACTGCTGGTATCCCCAGGCACTAAATTAGTAGATGCAGAAGAAAACGCGACGTAACGACCGTCAGAACTGATGACAGATTTGTGGCTATAACCATTTCCCTGACTGCCATTGCTGGCAACGCTGACTCTTTCGATTTTCATAGAAGTAGAACTCCCGATAAAACGATTGGAATTGTTTTTTCCCAAACGAAGCATAAAGATCTCTGTACCGAGCAGACATCATTATTGTTTGATAAGGCTGCTTTATTAGCACTAAACTCATCTCCATCTAATCTATTTTTAATTCCCGATGGGGAGGTTGCGATCGCCGTCACATTGTTACCACAATTTTTGGGCCTCACGCAAAAAAATAAGACCACAGTCTCTTTATTAGACTTATGGCCTTCTTTTATTTTTAGTTTCTTAGGGGGCTTATTGTCCCAATCGGAGCGGCGGGATTTGAAGCCATCACCTCTCAAACCCCTAATAAGGTTGAGGAAAAATTGAGCGAAAATTAAAAGCGCACTACAAAAGTAGTGGGGGTCTTGGGTTCAAATCCCATAGCGATTTCTAGGGCTTATTGTCCCAATCGGAGCGGCGGGATTTGAAGCCATCACCTCTCAAACCC
>CAZUCT010000431.1:0-3574 GCA_964619285.1 uncultured bacterium
CATAACGGACGTGTCGTTCTTGCCTTGTGAAGACATCCCCTATTTAGCAATGCCATGGATGCAGGTGAATTACTAGAACAATACAAAGCCGGAGAGCGAAATTTTAGTAGGTCCTAGCGATTAATCCACATAGACAGAGAACTATTTTTGAACATAAGCGTCGCGTCATAGATTAGACTCGGCCAGCATTACAGAAGGGACAGGAAATCTTGATTTTGAGGGGTTATGGATGAAACGGGACAATTGTTTGAGTTTGTTGGAGGGGGTGGGGGCGATCGCTTTATAATGGATGTTATAAATCTACCGAGGAGACAGATTATGGACGCTGAAGAATTGAATCGGCGATACGCCGCCGGAGAGAGGGACTTTAGAGAAACTGACTTGACGGGCGCATCCTTAGAGGGAGCTTGCTTAGAATATAGCGATTTTAGCGGTGCCAATTTGGCAGGAGTTAACCTCCACGGTGCCAACTTGGAGGGTGTTAACTTCAGCCATGCTAATTTGACCGAAGCAAACCTAAGTCAAGCCAATCTAGGAGAAGCCAATTTTTACGGTGCTAGTTTGGTCAAAGCTAACGTGAGTGACACTTTTATGGCTTCTCCTATGGGAAGACAGGAAGGTCTGGAGCGTGCGAACTTTAGCGAAGCTAATTTAAGCAATGCTACGTTTTCTTATTCTTCTCTCAATGGAACCTCTTTTAGGTGGGCTAATCTTAGCGGTGCTAACTTTGAACAATGCACTGTCGTCGATGTCGGTGTGGATTTTAGCGAAGCCAATTTAGAGTCCGCTTATTTTTTTCGAGCTCGCTTGCGCGGAAGTAACTTTCGAGATGCAAATCTCAGAAATGCCCGTCTTGAAGGAGACTTCACGGGGGGAACGGATTTTAGCGGGGCGAATTTTTATGGGGCGGATTTGCTAAGAGCTCGTTTGCTTGGAGCGAAATTAAAGGGAGCGATTTTCGATAGGGCTTTCTACAGGGCGGAAACGGGGATATCGGATGTCGATTTGCTCTCAAAGGCGATTTTCATCGGGCCCGGGGCAGATTTGAGTAATGCGGACTTCCAAGGATTCGATCTGAGCGGTTTGAAGTTAGAAAATGCTAATTTCTGCGGTGCCAATTTGAAAAAAGCTAATCTCGAATATGCTAAATTGAGGGGAGCTAACTTTAGCGATGCCAATTTAAGGCGTGCTAATCTGATAGGCGCAAATTTGGAAAATGCTAATTTTGAAGGAGCTAACTTGAAGAGAGTTAACCTGACTGATGCAACATTAGAAGGAGTCAACTTCTGTAGAGCTATTTTTAGAGACGCATGCATAGATGTGCTTCCCTTTAGCGGAGCCAACTTTAGCTATGCCAATTTAACCAAAGCCGCCTTTTTTGAGTGTATTATTAGCGAGTGCAATTTCCAAGAAGCTACATGGAGGAGAGGATCGGCAGATCAAGTCACCTTTGAAAATTGCAATTTTACAGGGACCGACTTGAGCTATGCGGGTTTAGCCGAAGTGGATTTCATTCGCTGCGATTTAACTAGAGCTAATTTCACTGGCGTTAATGGCGGTGAGATGTTGATAAGTTGTACTTTTGCCGACACGATTATGAAGGATGGGAGTTGCCGTACTGTTTAAGATAAAACAGTTATAGTTTTTTCGAGAGAGTCGGTCAAGAAACCCGGTTTTTTTGGAAAAACCGGGTTTCACCAGATACCAAAAAACTGGGTTTATGACAATACAAGACCTGTTCTCTAGGTAGTAAAGCAACCTCGATCTAAAGTTGACTGGGGTGCATCTCAAGAATGTTAATTACATAAAAATACAGTGCTAGCTTCTCCGCTAGCACTAAAAATGACTTATTGGCTTGCTACGAGATGCACTCAGTTTACTACAGCTATTTACGACTATCTCGTAGGATAAATGATTCTGTTGAAACTTTTGATTCGCTTGGCTATATCCGTAGGCACGTTAGCTGTTAAAAATTCGTATTCCAATCCTGAAATAGTATTATCGTTGTTCAGAAGAGTTTCAAGTTTTTGAATGTGGTTGTTTTCCGTAAACCGCTCCCATCTATTCCTTGCCTGGTTGCCCATATAGAGACCAAAATGAGACTTAGTAGGTGGTTCGTAGATATTATCCCCGACTGTCAAAGCTACTTTCCACAGTCCCAAAGGCAGAGTTATCGAGGGGTTTAGATTTTGGTTTGGTGAAATTGCCGTGTATTGACGATTTTGTTCGAATCCACCTGCAATGATATATGTGTCTAAATGTTGACTAAAAGGAGAAGAATCCTTGATTACTTTTCTGAGATGATCCTCCAAGCTTCGCCATATACCCTGGTTATTGTTTCTTTGCTGGGGTAACAAATTAGTAGTCAAAAAAGTTGCGTGTACGTCTTTCAAACTTCTGTTTCGATCTCCCACTGGTGCTAGATGTCCTCGATCTATTGGTATCATTTGTACGATTTCTTCATTTTCGTTTTCTGTTTCATTTCTTACAGCTTGACCTTCAGCGTCTGTTAAATACAATGCGTCATAGTCAGAATCTTGAACTTTATATCCACTGGTAAGAGCAGGATCTTCGGCGAATCCTGCATTACTCGGTCGAGATACGTTGCCCAGCCATGACTTATTGAGCTTCCAAGCTACCCAGTTAATGGTGTTCTTACTCCGGTTGTAAGACAGAGAATACTGTGGTTTCTCGATTAAAAAGTTGTCTTGATATTGAGAACTAGGATCGTTTCTCGCCTCAGTGGGATTGCCCCATCGCAGGCTATCGCTCTTAAAAAAGACATTATCCAAATAAATTGGACTGTCGCCTGCCAGTTCAAATTTGAGTATTGCGGGTTTTCCCCTTAACTCGGGATTGACATCGACGTGAAAAGTTTCAAATCCTTTTACCGCGTAACCGAGCTTCTGTTGATTGGCTGCGTAGTTTGAGGGAATGTTGACATCGTATGTAGAGCCATTCACGCGAGTCCTCGTTCCAGAAGTAGTGCTATTGCGAGCTTTTTGTAGTAAAATTTCTGCATCTGGAGTTTCTGCACCTGGAGAATCGCTAGGCGAATCTAAGGGCTGTATAAACACCTTTAACTTTCCACTCCCTATGGAGTCTGCTGGAACGTGAAGGTCAAAGCGCAACACTCCCCAATCTGGTACGACAAAAGGATCGTGAGTAATTGTTTTCGTTGACTGTGTTCCGCCACCCATTTTTAAGGCCCAGTTTCTCGGCGTAAACGAACCGTAACCGACTTTGCTTCTGTAATCTGCGGGGATTGCCCCCCACGAAACTAGATTTTCTTGCAGTGCAGTATTAGAGTAATTCCAACCGGGTATCTTTTCTCTTAGGGACCGATTTAATCCGATCGCATCAAAATTCCCGTTAAACAAAGTCGGCACTGAATAATCGGCTAACATCATCCGATTGTTACCAGTGTAAGTATTGTCGTAAGTAACAGGGGTACGATTATTCTTCAAATACCTCTCAAAATTATCAAGTTCATCTTTACTCTTCGGTTTCGACTCGCCTTCAACAAAATACGGACGCAACTCGCTTCCCCCACCATTAACAGAATAGAACCAAC
>CAZUCT010000432.1:0-3550 GCA_964619285.1 uncultured bacterium
AACCAATCGCTAAAGCGATTACTACGAACCAATCGCTAAAGCGATTACTACGAACAAAGCTAATGCAATTTCAATTTGAAACCGTAACCGTTGACGTCCGAGGCGAAATAACCAACCGCCAGGGCCGCCAAGCAGAGTTTTTTACCGAAGACTTGGGGCGTGGTGTAAACTTAGAAACGATCTCTATTCCCGGTGGCAGTTTTATCATGGGTTCCCCAGAAAACGAGAAAGGACGACATGGCAGCGAAAGTCCGCAGCACAAAGTAAACGTTCCCCCGTTTTTCCTCGGCAAGTATCCAGTGACGCAAATACAATACGAAGCAGTTATGGGAAATAATCCTTCTCACTTTAAAAGTGCAAACCGTCCGGTAGAGTGCGTAAGTTGGAATGATGCAGTAGAATTTTGTCGGCGACTCTCCCAGACAACCGGGAAAACCTATCGGTTGCCCTCGGAGGCCCAGTGGGAGTATGCCTGTCGGGCGGGTACCACTGCCCCGTTTTCCTGCGGTCCGACGATAACTACAGATTTAGTTAATTACGATGGCAGGAAAGGTTATGATTCCGAACCCGAAGGAATTTATCGCCAACAAACTACCGACGTCGGCAGTTTCCCCCCAAACGCTTTTGGTTTATACGATATGCACGGCAATGTTTTGGAGTGGTGTCAGGATGTTTGGTATAAGAATTATAAGGGTGCCCCCACCGATGGCAGCGTTTGGGAATTTGCAGGAAATAGCTCTCTCCAATTGCTTCGCGGTGGTTCTTGGAACTATAGTCCGTGGATTTGCCGCAGCGCTTATCGTTACTGGGTTGTTGGGGGGTTCGGTTATTACGACCGAGGTTTCCGCGTAGTTTGTTTGGAGCGTTTATATCGCTAAAGCGATTACTACAAACTAATAATAAGGAATTGCTAATGGCCAATCTTTTGACCCGCAGCCGAATAAGGCCACAATTCTGTAACTAGATCGGGTTGAAGGCTTGGAAGTCAATATGGTAGGCTTGTTACCGCCGACTATTGGGGACAAGAAATTACCGTCAGGGGACTGTTAGCGGGCCAAGAGAAGAGGCAAAAATTGAAAGATGGGATTTGTCTTTTTTGGCAGAGATGAATTTACAAAAATTAGCCCAAATGCTGAAGATTTTAAATTTCCCAGTAAGTGGGGTTGAAAAATTAATTGACAATTAACAGTCAAAAATATCTCTGAACTAAATAGCGTTGACCTCCATCGCTACTTTAAAATTATCTGTTGGACATCCGACTAATTAAAAAAACTTATGCGCGTTTTTCTTCAACTTGTGGTATTAGGAGCGAGCGGAGCGATCGCTCTAGGCAATTTGGGACTAGCAATTGCCACCCCGCCACCAATAAATTCCGCTGAAAATAACCCCAGAGAACTAGAGGCAAATAGCGACTCAGATTCTATCGACTCATCCGAGATAACTTCCCAGATATCTGTGGAAGAAGCAGATAACCCCGAGTCCGGTTCTTTTTCTGAATCCCAAAAATCGGGTTCGACCTTTGGCGGCAGTCTCCTGGAAAGGTGGCGATCGCTCTCCCAACAAGCAGAGCTAAAAGAAGATCTAGAATACTTAGAAGAGGAACCAATCCAGCATTCCCCAGAAATTCAACAATCGAACTCCCCAGAGCAATCCCAAGAGCAAGAACCAACTCAAAGCAAATTCAGCGGCACTCTGCTAGAAAGCTTGGAATCAGAAGAACCCGCAGAAAGTCCGGGCAATAGGTCCACCGATACGGACTTCCTCGAAGTCAAAACCGATATCGGCCAGACATCGACAATGCCTGCGGTAAGGCAACTAGCCGATCCAGAAACAGAAACATCAGAGCTAGCAGGAGATAACACCAATGTGGCTCAAGAGACAACCCCAAACCTAAACCCCACGGAAAGTTTTCCCCCACCCATGCCCGCCGGGACTTTGGAGACATTACCGCCGCCAATCTTAGAACCCTCCCTCAACCCTTTGGACGTTCCCATAGACCCAGACGCAGTACAAATTAACGAAACAATACCTATTACTCTCGAACAAGCCGTAGATTTAGCACGCCGCTACAGTCCCGAACTCGAACTGGCCAGGCTCCAGCTAGAGCAAACTCAAGCCCTCCTCCAAGAAGCGCGAGGGGCCTTGCTGCCCAGTCTCAGCTTTCAGTCTCAGCTACAGCGCCAGATTAGCGCCCAAGGGGAGCTCCAACTCCGCGCTGCCAACCGTCAAGCAGAAATAGCCGGACAGGAACCTCCAGACCTTACCAATTTTGGCAGCATCACTTTTAATAACAGTCTCCAATTGAGTTACGACACCGGCATTGATGGAGCTCGTTCTGCCAGAATTGCCGCAGCAGGAGAACAACTAAAGTTGCAGCAGTTGGAATTTGAGCGTACCGCCGAAGACCTGCGCTTGCAAGTTACTAATAATTATTACGACCTCCAGGAAGCAGATGGCCGAGTTAGAGTCGGAGAAGCAGCCGTAGCCAACGCCCAGAAGAGCTTGCAAGATGCCGAAGCTTTGGAAAGGGCGGGGGTGGGAACTAGATTTGACGTTTTGCAAGCTCAAGTTACTCTGGCTAATGAAGAACAAACCTTGACTAACGCTCTGCGAGACCAAAGGATTAGCCGCCGTCGCTTGGTGGAGCTATTGAATATTAACGAGTCGGTTCAGTTGGTCGCTGCAGACGCGATCGAGCCGGCGGGCACTTGGGAATTATCTTTAGACGAGACGATTATTGCCGCTTTTAAAAACCGGGCCGAGTTGGAACAACAATTAGTACAGCGAGATTTGAGCGAAGCCCAGCGCCAGATAGCCTTGTCCGCTATTAGACCTCGGTTGAATTTGTTTGCTAACTATAACGTTCTGGGATTAATTACTGACGACTTAGACCCGGGGGCCGCTCGCGGTTGGGCCGACGGTTATAGTTTGGGAGCTACCTTTAACTGGAATTTTTTCGACGGGCGGGCTGCCAAGTCTAGGGCCAAACAAAATGAATTTGATATCGCTTTAGCGGAAACTCGTTTCGATCGCCTTATCAACCAAGTTCGCCGCGAGGTCGAAGAAGGGTTTTTTGACTTGGAGGCCAGCTTCGATAACATCGGTACCGCCGAACTCGGTTTGGAACAGGCCAGGGAAGCTTTACGTTTGGCACGCTTGCGCTTCCAGGCCGGGGTGGGAACTCAGTTAGAGGTGATTAATTCCCAAACCGACTTGACTCGGGCCGAAATTAATCTGTTGGTGGCCATTCTTAACTACAATCGAGCTTTGTCCGAGTTGCAGCGTTCTGTCAGCAATCTTCCAGGTAGCGATTTGTCTGATGCCCCTTAGGGACTCCCGTGTAGGTAGGGCGTCCGCGAACCTTCACCCAACAGCCAGTAAGTAGGTAGGCAAAAATATTTACATAAAATGGGAGCATCTCAATTTTGCATATTTATTTTCTCATGACGAGTACTCATACTCATGACTCACACTCAAAAAAACCGCTTTTTGTTTGAGTAAGAGTAAGAGTAAGAGTAAGAGTATGAAATTATCGAGGGGTAAAAATTAC
>CAZUCT010000433.1:0-117 GCA_964619285.1 uncultured bacterium
AGTTCGTAGTAACGACTTTAGTCGTAAAAAGAATCGCTAAAGCGATTACTACGAACTGTCATAGTTCGTAGTAACGACTTTAGTCGTAAAAAGAATCGCTAAAGCGATTACTACGAA
>CAZUCT010000433.1:217-3527 GCA_964619285.1 uncultured bacterium
CTGTTAACAAAATTAAGAACGTTGGAACCTTAAGGCATCAATTGATTGGGCGGTCAAAAAGATGCCTAAAATAATGTAACTTGCCAACATCATTAAACTGCTAGTATCCACTACTCCTCGAACAAAATTTTGATAGTGGTTCAGCATTGACAAATGCGCCACTGCTGCTCCTAAATCTCCGCCGATGTTATTTCCAGCGACATCAATTATCCAGAGGAATAAGACTAAAACAAAAGTCATTATAGCAGATAAAATGGTACTGTCGGTCAGGGAAGAGACAAACATTCCTAAGGATAATACTGCCCCAGCTAACAAAATCAAACCGCCATGTCCTAATAAAAGTATCAAGGGCGAAACTGGAGGTTCGGCAGTGTTGATTACCAGAATTTCTAATAACAATAACGGCAGTACCATTGTCAAATAAAAGGTCGTTACTCCTAATAATTTACCCGTCGCCACCGCCCAGTTAGTAATAGGAGAAGTTGCTAATAATTCGAGAGTTCCTCGCTTGCGTTCTTCCGCATACAAACCCATGGATAACATGGGCAAAATAAATAAAGACATGGAACCGATAATGCCTAAAAATCCCTGCAAAAACTCGTAGGCGGCATCGATGGGTGGTTCGGTAATTCCTAGTTGGTCTCTTAAGGCTACTTGTTGGATGATGCCTTCGGGGCCTATAACGATCGCTATTAAGAAAAATCCCGCTAACAGCCAGAAAAATCCGGCGATCGCGTAGGCAAATGGCGAGGCAAAATATCCCTGTAGTTCCTTGCGGTAAATGGCAATAATGTTACTAATTATTACTAGCATTTTTGCTAATTGTTAATTGTTAATTGCTGCGTTCCTCAATAAACCCGGTTTTTCAAAAAAACCGGGTTTCTGATAATACTCGTTATGCCGACTTTTTCTTAGGTTTCTTCATCATCTCTTTCTTCGTTCTTTTTCAGTCCAAAAGAGGGTAATATTTTAGTTAATAAGTTGGTTTTCTGTTTTTTATTTTCGGTTTTCTGTTCTTTTTTACTAACCCCCAAATCATCCGCACTCGTCCCTTCAAAATCCGCTGCCAATTTATCTGTTTTCTTACCCTCCAAATCATCCGCACTCGTCCCTTCAAAATCCGCTGGCAATTCATCTGTTTTCTTACCCCCCAAATCATCCGCACTCGTCCCTTCAAAATCCGCTGCCACAGCAGTCAAATTTAAAAAGACATCCTCTAAACTAGCTTGAGTTCGGCGCATTTCGCACAAAAGCAAACCAGAGGAAACGATAGTAGAAGTAATTTCGCCGCCATAGTCGGTTTCTTCTTGGGATTTAATCTTAACTTTCAAGCGATTTTTACCCGCATTATTCTCAAAAATTTTACCTCTTTCTAAAGCAGTCACCCAAGGCAAATTTTCTAATAAACGAACCCCTTTTTCGAGAGCATCTATTTCTCCTTCTAATTCCAGTTCGTATCCCCAACCGCCGACCAATTTAGCGCTCATTTCTTCAGGACTTCCCGTCGCCACAATTTCGCCGCCATTAATAATAGCAACCCGGTTACAAGTCATGCTGACTTCTGGGAGAATATGAGTCGATAAAATAATAGTATGTTCTTCAGCTAAACTCTTAATTAAATTGCGAACTTCGATAATTTGTCGCGGGTCGAGACCCACCGTCGGTTCGTCTAAAATAATAACTTGGGGGTCGTGAACTAAAGCTTGAGCAATGCCGACTCTTTGGCGAAAACCTTTAGAGAGTTTGCGGATTAAAACCTTGCGTTTTTCTAATAACCCGCATTTTTCTATTGCCAGTCGAACCCTACGAGAGCGATCGCCCGCCGCCACCCGTTTAATTCTAGTTACAAAATACAAAAAACCTTCCACCGTCATTTCTGGATATAGAGGCGGTATTTCTGGCAAATAGCCAATTAATTGTCTGACTGCCATCGAGTTTTCGTGAACCTCATAACCCGCTATTTTTGCCCGGCCGCTAGTAGCAGGTAAATAGCCAGATAAAATCCGCATAGTCGTAGTTTTACCCGCACCATTAGGCCCTAAAAATCCTAAAATTTCTCCTTGTTGTACGGCGAAAGAAACATTTTTAATTGCGGTAGTAGAACCGTAAAGTTTACTTAATTTTTCAACTTCTATCATAGTTGTTTTGGGGAATAAAGAATCGGGAATTGGGAATAGGAGTTGACAAAAAATAGCTGCTGTGGTAATTCTAAGCTTAAAATGGTATCTCTATCGGCCCTTTTCAGCCATAATTTTAAGGCAAAGCAATGGCCAGTTAATCTAGCGTACATTCCTTTTCCCTCCAACGTGACTTGAATCCCAGTCAATGCTAACCATTAAGTTAAATTAAAAAACAATCACCACCAAAACCATGACAACACTATACGTTAACCCCAATACTGGCAAAGATTCTAATGCTGGTACCGAGGCTTCCCCCTTTAAAACTATTACCAAAGCCCTCCAGGAAGCGACCTCGGGAACCACCATTAAACTTGCACCGGGAATATATGGTGCCGAAGGAGGGGAAAATTTTCCCTTGCTAATTGATTCTGGAGTAAAAGTTGTGGGCAACGAAGCTTCCAAAGGTATCGGCATCCTGATTAAAGGTAGCGGCACTTACGTTAGTCCCAGCGTTGCCCGGCAAAATGTCACCCTTCGCTTAAAGGATGATGGCTATTTGGCAGGAGTTACCGTTACTAATAACCAAATTCGGGGCACTGGAGTCTGGTTTGAGTCTAGTAAAGGCACTTTAACTAAATGTACTTTAACTGAATGCAAGCGCGAAGGAGTTTTTGCCACCGGAGATGCCAACCCGGTAATTAGCGAAAATCTCTTTAGTAATAATGAAGGTAACGGTTTGGCTATGGCCGGAAGTGCTAAAGGGGAAGTGCGCGGTAATATTTTCCAAAATACCGGTTACGGCCTTGCTATTCAAGATAATGCAGCCCCTCTGATTGCTGAGAATCTGGTAACGGGAAATCGTAGCGGTATAGTTTTGTCTGGGGAGGCCAGACCGGTGCTGCGCAACAACCGTATTGAAAGGAACGAGCAAGATGGTCTGACTGCCATCGGTAAGAGTCTCCCAGATTTGGGGATCGCCGAAGATGCAGGTGGTAATGTTTTTCAGTCTAACGGTGCTTACGATTTGCAAAATGCTAGTATTTTCAAGTTGGTTTCTGTTGGCAATCAGTTGAATCCTACCAAGGTTAAAGGAAATGTGGCTTTTGAAGTTGCCAGCGTTCCCACTCCGGCACCAACTCCGGCACCAACTCCGGCACCAACTCCGGCACCAACTCCGGCACCAACTCCGG
>CAZUCT010000434.1:0-3497 GCA_964619285.1 uncultured bacterium
CCTCCGGTCCCTCCCCACCCCCCAGAGTTTTTTCGATTTATTCAGCAGACCCTAAGTAGGAGTGCCAAATTAATTAGACACCGAACAGACAAGATGTCTGTTCTACGGGGAAAATTTTCTGCAAATATTTTTGCCTACCTACTTAAGAAAAAAATCGGCCATAAGAAAAACGGGTAAGATATATTAAAAACCGACGGCCCGCCAACAACACCTTGCCCGATCGCCCGCCATGAAACTACAACGCCAAATCAACGGACAAACCATCGTTCTAGACACCGAAAACCCATTAGGAGGCGGTGGAGAAGGTCGCATTTATGCCATATTGCAAGAACCCTCCCTGGTAGCCAAAATTTACCACGCGCCCACAGACGACGATGCCGACAAACTCGCAGTCATGTTGAGTATGCCCCCCGAAGCACCGGTCGTCTTTCCGGGACATTCCTCTATCGCCTGGCCCATAGACTTGTTACATAGGATCGAGGGCAGGCAAAAAATCGTCGGCTACCTCATGCCCAAAGTAACTCGTTCGGAACCAGTACATATATTCTACACGCCCAAAAACCGCCGCCAACAAAAACCTCTATTTAACTATCTTTACCTCCACCGAACGGCCCGCAACTTAGTAGCAGCAGTAGATTTATTACACAAGAGGGGAGTCGTCATCGGCGACATCAACGAATCTAACATCCTCGTCAGCGACACCGCCCTCGTCACCCTAGTTGATACCGACTCCTTCCAAATACACGATACCTACACCGATTATACTTTCCGCTGTCCCGTGGGCAAAGCCGAATTTACCCCCCCAGAACTTCAAGGACAAAGTTTCCGAGAGCTACTTCGCCTACCCGAACACGACCTCTTCGGCCTGGCAGTCTTAATCTTCCAACTGCTGATGGAAGGAACCCACCCCTTTGCCGGAGTATATCAGCGCCGAGGCGAACCACCTACCCTCGAAGCGCGAATTAAAGAAGGTCATTTTCCCTACGGCAACAAGCGCTCTCCCTATCGTCCCATGCCCCTAGCACCGGATTTTAAAATTTTACATCCCACCCTCCAAGAATTATTTATAACTTGTTTCGAGACAGGTCGCGCCGAACCTTTGGCGCGACCGGATACTTTAACTTGGCTGCAAGCTCTTAAAGTAGCAGAAGAAGAACTACTTACTTGCGATAAAAATCCCCAACATCGATATGGAGAACATTTAAACTCTTGTCCCTGGTGCGATCGCGCCAAAAAACTCAAAGGCCGAGACCCCTTCCCCTCCCGAGAAGCCGTCGAAAGAAAACAACACCTCGAACCCGCCAAACCCCCCAGACGGAAGCAACTCGCATCGCGATCGCCAGTTAGAACCACCACCGCCAAACCCCCACGACCTCCCAAACCGATTACTATAACTCAGAAGCTAGGACAATATCAACCCTTGCTGACTCCCATCCCCAAGCGTTCTTCCTATCATCAATCGATAATTATACCTACTCCCGGCGGCGGCAGAGGTATCCCCGGAGTTATCTGGGATAGCTTCTGGGGAGGAATTTGGGGTGGGTTGTTCGCTGCAGGAGTGTTGGGAGTCGCTTTTGGCACTTATAAAGGCGGCGGTGCTATTGTTGGAGCGATAATGATGGGGCTGTTGTGGGGTGCTTTTTTTGGCAAAGTCAGCGAATATATTATACCGAGAACTTCCACCAGAGGAAACCCGATTTTAGCAGGTGCCCTTGGAGGTGTTTTTATTGCCTCAGCCATCGGCGGTATTGTTTTTGGCGTCTCTCGAAAGTTGCCCGCTTTGGGACAAGGACTTTTATTTGGAGCTATTTTAGGAGCTATCTGGGGCGCTTTGTGGAGTTGGTTTAAACCGCCATTAGCTTTAGCATCCCCTCGGGTTCGGGGCAGGCGCGGTTTGTTTTTGGGTGCCGTTTGGGGCAGCCTTTTCGGCACGATCGCTGCAGTTACTTTAACCGTTTTCTTTGTTCTTAATAGCAGCATTAATGACGAAAATAATTCCCTCCTAGAAATAGGACTGATGTTGGTTAGTAATATTATTCCCGCTATTGGCGTGGGTTCCATTTGTGGCATTGGTTCCGGTGCGGTTTTTGGAGCTATTATTGGAGCCCCTACTTTGCCCTTGCAACAGCAGTTATGGGGGAGAAAAGGAGCGATTTTAGGAGGCATTTGGGGCAGTTTTTTGGGGGCGATCGCCGGTGCTATTCTCGGTTCCCTCTTGCCTACTTTTTGGCCCACATTGTTGATTAATTGGATTCGAGTTTCCTCTGATTCTTTGCCTTTTATTAGTACCATTTTTATAGCCGGTAATGGTGCTTTATTCGGTTTATTTTCCGGTGCAATTTGGGGAGGTACTGGAAAATGGTAATAAGCAATTAACAATTAACAATTAACAATCAGCAATCAGCAATTAACAATTAGCAATTCCCCATTCCCCATTCCCAAACGCTATAATAGTTACAAAACAACCCAAACTAAATTAGGAGCAATAGATGTTGCGCAAACTGACTATCCTATTTATCTGTTTGACCCTGTGTTGGACTACCGTCGCCTGCGGTGGTGGTTCCAGTTCCAGGTCTTATAGCAATTCCAATACAGTCTCCAGAACTAACCAAGTACGTCAGGGAGAATATCCCATCCAACAAGCAACCTATAACGACGCCAACGGAGAATACAGTTTGATGTTGCTGAACACCCCCGCCGGCCAGTCCCCCGTTTACAACACCACAGATTTGCAAATGGCAAGTCTCACTGAGGAGAAAATTAAACAAGGTAAGAGTAGTTATGCGGAAATTTCGGGCGATCGCGCTGTTTTGCATATGACCCCCGATTTTAAAATCGAATACGTTCATAACGTTACCGAAACCAGAACCGATCCCTCCACAGGTCGCACCGAAACCGTTATCGTTCGTCGGGAATCTAACTTTTGGACTCCTTTTGCCGGCGCAGTGGCCGGTCAAGTAGTCGGGCAAGTTTTGGGCAATATGTTATTTACCCCCCAATACTACGTTCCGCCAGCTTATCAACCCGGCGGTACTATGGTTGGTTATGGCGGTTACGGTCAAAGTTACGATCGCGCCGTAGAACGATATCAAACTCGTTACCAAAGTCCGCCCCCAGCAGTCCGCAACCGCCAAACCCTGCGAACTACTGGCAATCTTAATTCCCCGACCAGGACGACTCGCCAACAGCAACAAAATAATAACCGTTCCACCGGTTCTGGTGTTGGAACGACCAACCTACAACGTTCCAACAAGTCCAGTCCTAAAAAGCGCCAGCCTAGTTTTGGCAGCGGCGGACGCTCTCGTAGCGGTAGTAGCAGAAGACGCCGATAATAAAAGTTCGTAGTAATCGCTTTAGCGATAAAAAAGGACCAATCCCTAAAGCGATTTCTACCAACAAAATTTTCTAGCTAAACCCCTTAACAATACCTTTTTTATTTGTTAGTTCGTAGTAATCGCTTTAGCGATAAAAAAGGACCAATCCCTAAAGCGATTTCT
>CAZUCT010000435.1:0-3482 GCA_964619285.1 uncultured bacterium
CGCCCCGCTTTGAAAAGGCGGGGCGTGACCTTACTCCCGAGCTTTTTTCGTGTAAAAAAAACGCGCGACCTATATTGCCTTCTTAATTGTTGAGATTAGGAGACTGCCAGTGCTTCTTCCTCTTCTTCTTCTTCTAGTTTTTCGGAACTCTCTACTTGTCGTAAGTGAATATGCTTGCGTCCCAAGGAAATTTCAAACTCATCGCCGGGTTTTAAATCCATTTGTTTGGTATAGGCCGCACCAATTAAGAGATTACCATTATTTTGAACGCTAATTCGATAGCTGGCAGAACGTCCGCCCCGTCCGTTACCGTTTTGCTTGCTGTCTAGGTCGATACCTTCTGCATCAATCAAGGCGTTGAAAAATTTCATCATGTTAACTCGTTCTACGCCTTCTTTTGTTACCGTGTAATAGCCGCACTCTCTAGCTTTTTCTGCTTTGCTAAGGTTGCCTAGCTCTTTGACTTTTTTAACGAGTTCTGCCCCGCTTAAGGGTTCCCGGCCTTTCTTTTTAACCATATTCTTGCTCCTAATAAATAGATTTAACAACAGAGTTAAGCTTTTGACTTATGCTTAATTTTGAACTAAGAAACTTTCCTTAGATCGTTCCTTCTCAAACTATCTTACACTAATAATGCAAATTGTTAATCCCTGAAAAACAATTTTTTTTGGTAAATCTTGTTAAAAGACTGTTGCTGAGACGGTCAACGATCGCCCCTAATCCCTATTAGAACGGTGGGGGACTATTTGATTAGCTAGTTTAATGAAAATCAATGGCCATTCAATCGGTGAACTGTCAATAAATTAAGGCTGTCTGTGATTAGAAGTTGAGAAAGATGAAGTTAACCACTCGCGGACATTATAGCGTTAAAGCGCTTCTGGATTTAAGTTTGCAAAGGGCTAATGGTCCTACTTCTGTAAGGGCGATCGCTCAAAGGCAAGACCTACCGGCACCTTATTTAGAAAAGCTATTAATTGAAATGCGTCGGGCGGGTTTAGTAGAATCTGTTAGAGGGGCAACTGGTGGTTATCAATTAGCTCGTTCTCCCGCTCAAATATCTTTGGGACAAATATTAGAAGCTGTGGGGGAAGCAATACAGCCTTTGCCCCATCATTCTCCCGATGCGGATAAGGCTGAAGATTGGGTGACTTTTTCTATTTGGAACCGACTCGATAAAAAACTTAAAGAAGCTCTTTACAGCATTTCTCTTGAGGATTTATATTATGACGTGCGGAGCTGGCAAGCTTCTGTTGGGGAGGAAACAAGTTTTGTGGTTTAAAAGCTAATTGTCAATTGGGAACTTGTTAATTGTCAATTGCTAATTGTTAATTGTTATTACCTATGACCCATTCCCTATTCCCTATTCCCTATTCCCCATTCCCTATAGTGGTTTTAATTGCTGCGGGCCTCGATTATTTAATAGGAGATCCGTGGGGATGGCCCCATCCAGTTAGGTTGATGGGTTGGGCGATCGCTGCCTACACCAAATTAAGCTTTAAAATAAGTAAAAATCTGACAGAAAATTGGTCCAGATTAATCTTAAAATTAACTGGGGTCTTTTTAGCAACTGCTCTGGTACTCGGCAGCGGCTTTATCGGTTGGTTAATCGCAATAGTTTTACGAGCTATCCCCTCTCAACTTTTGCCAGTGGCGATAGTTTTAGAAAGTATGCTTTTAGCAAGCTGTTTTGCCGGTCGAAGTTTGAGGGACGCCGCTGAAGATGTTCTGGAAGTTCTAGAAACGGGGGATATTGTCAAAGCGCGTCAAAAATTAAGTCTTTATGTAGGCAGAGATACGGAAAATCTATCGCGATCGGAAATTCTGCGAGCGGTGCTGGAAACGGTGGCGGAAAATGCCACCGATGGGGTGATGGCACCGCTGTTTTATGCCCTAGGGGGTGCCCTCATACCGGGTGTCGGCAGCATTCCCCTCGCTTTAGCTTACAAGGCTGCGAGTACCCTCGATTCTATGGTCGGTTACAAGGAGCCACCTTATACGGACATAGGCTGGTTTAGCGCCAAACTAGAAGATGTCTTAACCTGGATACCTTGCCGTTTAACTGTCATTACCATCGCTCTGCTTTCTGGCAAACCTCTTGAGGTCTGGAGGATTTGTCGCCGGGATGCTGTCAAAGATCCCAGTCCTAATGCCGGTTGGAGCGAGTGCGCTTATGCTGCCGCTTTGGAAGTACAAATGGGCGGTACTAATAGTTATAAGGGATTAGTAAAAGATAAACCTTTGTTGGGAGATTTTGTAAAGGCGATCGCTCCAGAAACCGTTCGTCAAGCTTTAAGCCTCACTCGCTATAGTTTTTTAATCTGGTTGTGCTTGTTTGCAATTTATTATTTGTGGGGAAGATTTTAAATGGATACAGTTGTAGAAATTCTTTCGGCAGAAGAAGTGCGCCGCACCCTCAATCGTTTGGCTTCGCAGGTAGTCGAATGCGCCGGGGACTTATCCGATTTGGTTCTCTTGGGCATTCAAACCCGAGGAGTGCCCCTGGCAAAAACCCTGGCAAATCAAATAGAAGTTTTAGAAGGAGTTAAAGTTCCGGTGGGAGCTTTAGATATTACTTTTTATCGAGACGATTTAGATGTTGTCGGAACTCGCACTCCCTCTAGAACGGAGATAGTTTTTGATATAGCAGATAAAGACATCGTTCTCGTGGATGACGTTATCTATAAAGGACGCACTGCCAGAGCGGCTTTAAATGCAGTTCACGAGTACGGTCGTCCGGGTTCGATTAAATTAGTAGCGTTAGTCGATCGCGGTCATCGAGACTTACCAATTCAACCGGACTTTACGGGGAAACTATTACCAACTGCCAGAGAAGAAAAGGTCAAAGTTTACGTCAACGAAATCGACGGACGGGATGGAGTAGAATTAATCAAACATTTAGGTTCGTAGTAATCGCTAAAGCGATTTAAAACAAGTCCGATCTAAATCGCGCTCATCGATTACTACAAACAAGCTATTTGCTCTAGAACGCTCTTGCCAAAAGCATTTTCAAAACGTTTGAGAATCAAACTAATACTTTGGCAATTCGGATCGTAAGTAGGTAGGCAAAAATATTTGCAGAAAATTTTCCCCGTAGAACAGACATCTTGTCTGTTCGGTGTCTAATTAATTTTGCACTCCTACTTAATGAAGATAAAAACTCCCCGTCGGTTAGAAAACTCGATGAATTTCTACCACCCGCAGAGTTACGCTAACTAAATAAGCAAGCAAACTATCTTTGCCCAAAACTTTAGTTAAACCGGCGATTAAATTCATGGTTTGGGAGGTGAACTTACCTTGGTAATTATCGAGAATTTCTGCTAAATCTTCCTTGGCGCGATCGCCCCAATTCTAAGTATCGATAAAAGCCGGCATTTTTGCCTTTTCGTGGCGATAATTACGATTAGGTGCGCACCGCGCACCACAAAAAAGTTAATTTTTCATTAATGTAGGGTGCGCACCGCGCACCATAATTCAGTTAATTT
>CAZUCT010000436.1:0-3469 GCA_964619285.1 uncultured bacterium
ATTGTTCGTAGTAATCGCGGAGCGCGATTGTTCGTAGTAATCGCGGAGCGCGATAGTTCGTAGTAATCGCGGAGCGCGATTGTTCGTAGTAATCGCGGAGCGCGATGGTTCGTAACGAAATTTTACGACTAAAGTCGTTACTACGAACTAACCTTAAACTTCCTCAATCTTAGAGCATTAGTAACAACAGAAACCGAACTAAAAGCCATAGCCCCACCAGCAATAATTGGACTTAGCAACCAACCGGTTAAAGGATAGAGAATCCCCGCAGCAATAGGAATGCCGAGAGTATTATAAATAAACGCAAAAAACAGATTTTGCTTAATATTTTGCATCGTCGCCTTGCTCAATTGAATAGCCGTGACAATGCCAGTTAATTCCCCAGAAATAAGAGTAATATCTCCAGCAGCGATCGCCACATCAGTCCCCGTCCCAATCGCAATCCCCACATCCGCCAAAGCTAAGGCTGGAGCATCGTTAATACCATCCCCAACCATCCCTACAATTCTCTTAGTATTCCTCCCAATTTTCTCCTCTTTAATCTTTTTCAAAATCTCCGCTTTTTGCTCCGGCCTGACATCTGCAAAAACTCGCTTAATCCCAACTTGATTGGCAATAGCTTCGGCAGTTTTCTGGTTATCTCCCGTTAACATTACTACTTCCATTCCCATCCTCTGCAAAGTCTTTACTACTTCAGCAGAATCCTCTTTAACCGTATCCGCAATGCCGATTAAACCTTCTATTTCTCCATCAACGGCAATCCAAGCCGTCGTCTTTCCTTCCCCTTGCCATTGGTCTTGATGGGATTGTAAATTACTCGCGTCAATTCCTAAATCTTTCATCCAGCTAGCCGTGCCTATTTGGATTAGTCCATCGGAGACAAGTCCTTGCACTCCCATCCCACCAAAAGCCTCAAAGTTTTCTGGTTCTGGTAAGGGAAAATCAACCCCTTGTTCTTTAGCATATTCAACAATTGCCTCCGCTAAAGGATGTTCGGATTTTCGCTCCACCGCCGCTACCATTCTTAACAATTTTATCTCGTTACTGCCGGCAGTTCCCCGAGAAGTAATGTAATTAGTAACCGTCGGTTTTCCTTTAGTAATAGTGCCGGTTTTATCTAAGACAATAGTATTAATTTGATGGGCAATTTCCAAACTATCCGCCCCTTTAATTAAAATGCCATTTTCTGCCCCTTTTCCAGTTCCCACCATCACCGATGTGGGAGTAGCTAATCCCAGGGCGCAAGGGCAGGCGATAATTAAAACGCTTACTGTCGAAATCGCCGCCATCGTCAGATTTTGGGTAACGCTATACCAAATAATAAAAGTAGCGATCGCTATAGTAATAACTACTGGTACGAAGATGCCGGTGACGCGATCGGCTAACTTTTGAATCGGCGCTTTGGAACCCTGGGCCTCCTTAACCAACCTCACAATTTGCGCCAACAGCGTATCCTTACCTACCCTCGCCGTTCTAAATTTAAAACTACCCGTTTTATTAATAGTCGCCCCAATGACCTCATCCCCCCGTTTTTTCTCCACCGGCACGCTTTCCCCCGTTACCATCGACTCGTCAACGGTAGAACTTCCTTCGATAACTTCCCCATCCACCGGGATTTTTTCCCCCGGGCGCACTATTACTACATCCCCCACCACGACTTCCTGGATGGGAATATCGACTTCTTGCCCGTCGCGGATCGCCCGGGCCGTTTTTGCCTGCAAACCCATCAACTTTTTAATCGCCGCCGAAGTTTGCTTTTTGGCGCGATGTTCCAGCAGTCGCCCCAACAAAATTAAAGTAATAATCACCGCCGCCGCTTCGTAGTAAACATCGGGCGCGAGTCCCCTGTCTCGGAAGAATTCAGGGAAAAACGTCGGAAACAGGGAATAGAAATAAGCCGCGCCGGTACCCAGAGCAATCAGAGTATTCATATTAGTATTGCCGTGTTGGATAGCTTTCCCCGCCCCCACGAAAAAAGAACGACCGCACCAAACCATCACCGGCGTCGTCAGTATTAGTTGCAACCACGGGTTATGCAGCCAATTGGGAAACCAGGGCCAATGCACTCCCAGCATCATCGGCAGGGAACCGATAACGAGAATACTGCTGATAATGCCTCCGACCAAGACTTTCTTTTTTAATTCCCGTTCTATTTTGAGGCTTTCGCGATCGTCTTCTTCGCCGTTTTCCGTCTCTTCTAACGGAGTGGCACTATATCCAGCATCGGTAACTGCCTGTTGGATTTTTTGCAGGTCGGTTGTTTGGGGGTTATAGGCGACTTTTGCTTGGGAAGCGGCGAAGTTGACGTGACATTCTTCAACTCCCGCCACTTTGTTAATTGCCTCTTCGATTTGATTGGCACAGGAAGCGCAGGACATACCTTGGAGTCCTAAGTTGATTATTTCGACGTTTTCGGCGTTGCTTTCTCCCGAACGTTCCGTCTCTTGTGGGGGCACCGCCTCGTATCCAGCGTCGGTTACTGCTTGTTGTATTTGTTGCAGGTCGGTCTTTTGGGGGTTGTAGGCGACCTTCCCTTGGGCGGTGGCGAAGTTGACGCTACATTCTTCGACTCCCGCCAGTTTGTTAATTGCTTTTTCGATAGTGTTGGCACAAGACGCGCAGGACATACCTTTGAGTCTTAAGTAGGTTGTTTCTATTTGGGGGCTTTCTTCTTTTTGTTCCTCTTCTTCTATAGGCGCGGCGCTATATCCAGCGTCGCTTACTGCCTGTTGGATTTTTTGTAAGTCCGTCGTTTGGGGGTTGTAGGCTACCTCGGCCCGGGCCGCGTCGAAGTTGACTTGACATTCTTCGACTCCGGCCACTTGATTAATGGCTTCTTCGATTTTCTTGGCACAGGCCCCACAACTCATGCCTTTTAGTTCTAAATAGGTTGTTTCCATAAGTAGAACAGGCGTCTCGCCTGTTAATAGATTTTAGATTTAGGGCGAGATTTAAAAGCAATAAACCTCATTTGTTACCCTAATAAATCTATGATAAACTCTCTAGTTGAGTGGAGAGTCAAGGGGTTGGGGAAATTAGATTTTAGAAATTGGATTGTAAGTACCTGCGCAAAATTAATTAGACACCGAACAGGCAATAGCCGCGTTCTACGGGGAAATTTTTATGTAAATATTTTTGCTTACCTACTTAGTAGCGCGGCACAGCTAAAACGGTGGGTAAAAAAGCAGTGCGAGCGTCCCCGCTCGCGGCGGGCTCCAAAACGCACGAAGAGTAATAACGTACTCGTCAAATTACCCACAATTTTAGCTGTGACGTGCTAGTAGTGCCCGCACCGCGCACCGGCGATCGCCCCACCAACTTTGATGAGGGAGGTCTATTGCACAGTTAATAAAACTTCTACTCTTCCCGCTTGGGATCCCGGTATCAAAGATTGTATCTTTTGGATAGCAAAACTGGCGTTGCTAAATACGGGATGTTGTGGCATAATAATTTAAGGAAAATTTGGGAG
>CAZUCT010000437.1:0-3409 GCA_964619285.1 uncultured bacterium
CCCCCTTAGTGTAAAAGTGGAGACAGAAACAGTCCAACTGTTGATTTATAGACACTCAAACCGAGGGCCCTGATGAACGTAAAAACCGTATCAACCCAACCCTTTAACGACCAAAAACCCGGAACCTCCGGCCTGCGCAAGCAAGTCCCAACGTTCCAGAAACCCAACTACTTAGAAAACTTCGTTCAGTCCATCTTTGACAGCCTCGAAAGCTATCAAGGAGAAACCTTCGTTCTCGGTGGCGACGGGCGCTACTACAACCGAACGGCGATCCAAACCATTCTCAAAATGGCAGCCGCCAACGGAGCCGGCAAAATGCTAGTCGGTTGCGGTGGCATCCTCTCCACCCCCGCCGCCTCCTGCGTCATTCGCAAAAATAAAGCCTTTGGGGGCATTATCCTATCTGCCAGTCACAACCCCGGCGGACCGGAAGGAGACTTCGGCATTAAATATAACGTAACCAACGGCGGACCGGCACCGGAAAAAGTTACCGAAGCGATATTTGCGCGGAGCAAGGCTATCGATACTTACAAAATCCTAGAAGCCGAGGATATCGATTTAGATACCATCGGCAGCCAGCAGTTAGGAGCGATGAAAGTAGAGGTTATCGACTCGGTAGCCGACTATGCGGAATTGATGGAATCTCTCTTTGATTTCGCTAGCATCAAACAACTGCTCTCCTCTGGCAGCTTTCGGATGTGCATGGACTCCCTACACGCCGTCACCGGACCCTACGCCAAAGAAATCTTCGAGAACCGTCTGGGAGCTCCCGCCGGCACCGTGCAAAACGGCGTTCCTTTAGAAGACTTCGGCGGCGGTCATCCAGACCCAAACTTGGTTTACGCCCACGACCTGGTAGAGGTCATGTACGGCGATAACGCACCGGACTTCGGCGCGGCCTCCGATGGAGACGGCGATCGCAACATGATTTTGGGTCGCAAGTTTTTCGTCACTCCCAGCGACAGTCTGGCAGTTTTGGCAGCCAACGCCAAATTAGTGCCCGGTTACAGGGGCGGTTTGGCGGGAGTGGCGCGATCGATGCCGACTTCCGCAGCAGCCGATCGCGTGGCAGCCCAACTAGGTATCGATTGTTACGAAACCCCGACGGGCTGGAAATTCTTCGGCAATTTGTTAGACGCGGGCAAAGCGACTCTCTGCGGCGAAGAAAGCTTCGGCACCGGTTCGGATCACGTTCGCGAAAAAGACGGTTTGTGGGCCGTGTTTTTCTGGTTGAATATTTTAGCAGCTCGCCAGCAGTCCGTGGAAGATATCGTTCGCGAACACTGGCAAACTTACGGTCGCAACTACTATTCCCGCCACGACTACGAGGGAGTGGATAGCAACAACGCAAATACCTTGATGGAAAAGTTGCGATCGGGTCTCTCGGCAATGAAAGGCAAGAAATACGGTTCCTACGAAGTCGAGTATGCGGATGATTTCAGCTATACGGACCCGGTGGATGGCAGCGTCAGCGAAAAACAGGGCGTTCGCATCGGTTTTACCGACGGTTCGCGGATTATCTTCCGCCTTTCTGGAACGGGTACCCAGGGCGCGACTTTGCGACTTTATCTCGAAAGTTACGAGGCAGACTCCAGCAAGCATGATTTGGATGCCCAAGATGCTTTATCGGAGTTGATTAATATTGCCGAGGAAATCGCGAGTATTCGCAATTATACTGGCATGGATAAACCCACTGTGATTACTTAATTAATTGTTAATTGCTAATTGTTAATTGTTAATTGTTTTTTCTCTAACGCAATTAGCAATTAGCGATTAGCGATTAGCCATTTTCTTTTGTTAGCTAATCATAAATCAAGCGATTGGAGGAAAAGAAAAATGTTAGAACCAGCACAAACAGTAGCGCTATTTCAAACGGCACCAGATATTAAGACTTATGCTGTCGGCGATACCATTTTTGAAGATGGAGAGTATGGGGATTTGATGTTCGGGCTTATTGAAGGCGAAGTGGAGTTATTTGTCAGAGGTAAAGTGGTAGAAACCATTCACAAAGGAGATGTTTTTGGTGAAGGTGCTTTAGTTCATAAAGAACATACTAGGGCTTCTACTGCCATAGCAAAAACTGAGTGTAAATTGGCGCATATTGACGAAAAACACTTTTTATTTGCGGTGCAAGAAACGCCGATGTTTGCTTTAAATGTTATTGGGAGCTATTCCGATCGCCTCCGTCGTTTAAAGCGTTCTTTGTAATGGCTAATGGCTAATGGCTAATGGCTAATAGAAAAACAATTAGCCATTAACAATTAGCCATTAACAATTAGCAATTAGCTATTAACAATTAGCTATGAACAATTATCGATATCAAGTCGGCGGCAGTCTGCCAGTGGATGCTGCCAGCTACGTTAAACGACAAGCAGACGAAGAGCTTTATCAAAATTTAAAAGCGGGAGAGTTTTGTTATGTCTTAAACTCCCGCCAAATGGGAAAGTCTAGTTTGCGAGTAAGAACTACGAATAGATTGCAGGCAGAAGGGATAGTTTGCGCTGCAATCGATCTGACTGGTATTGGCAGTTCTGATATTACTCCAGAACAGTGGTATGCTGGAGTAATTGATAGTATTATTAGCAGTTTGGAACTGTACGATCGCTTTGATTTAGAGGAATGGTGGACGGAAAATATTAGTCTTTCTAACGTGGGCCGTTTGAGTAAGTTTTTAGGCGATGTTTTGTTAATATTAATCCCTGAAAATCTAGTTATTTTAATAGATGAAATCGACAGCACGATGAGTCTAAATTTTAATAGAGATGATTTTTTTGCTGTTATCCGAGACTGCTATAACAGGCGGGCGGACGAGGAAAAATTTAGACGCTTAACATTTGCTATGTTGGGAGTAGCTACGCCCTCAGATTTAATCAGAGATAAACGGCGAACTCCTTTTAATATTGGTTGGTCTATCGAACTAACTGGCTTTAAATTAGAAGAAACTCAACCTTTAATTGGGGGGTTAGTTAGCAAGGCAGAAAACCCCAAAACCTTGATGGCAGAAATCTTAAATTGGACCGGGGGGCAACCTTTTTTAACTCAAAAAGTTTGCCAGTTAATTCAGAGAACTACTGAAGAATTAGTCGCGTCTGGGGATGAGGCAAAATGGGTGGAAAATTTAGTGGGAGAAAGGATTATTCAAAATTGGGAAGTTGGCGACGAACCGGAACATTTAAAAACCATTCGCGATCGCCTCTTAGAAAACAAACAACTAGCAGGTCGATTTTTGGGAATGTACCAGGAAATCTTAGAAAAGGGAGAAATTAACCATGAGGGAACTTTAGAACAACTTCAATTGCGACTTTCGGGTTTAGTAGTAAAATCTGGCGGGAGTTTAAAAGTTTATAGCCGAATTTATCGGGAAGTTTTTGACTGCCAATGGATAGAATTAGAATTAGCTAATTTGCGA
>CAZUCT010000438.1:0-3393 GCA_964619285.1 uncultured bacterium
GTTTTTTGCCAACCGGCTTTCTAGCCCCACAGAAACCCGGTTTTTTGCCAACCGGCTTTCTAGCCCCACTGAAACCCGGTTTTTTGCCAACCGGCTTTCTAGCCCCACTGAAACCCGGTTTTTTGCCAACCGGGTTTCTAGCCCCACTGAAACCCGGTTTTTTACCAACCAAAATTGCTAATCTAAAAAACCAACAATTAACACTAGGCAACTAGCTAGTAGACTAGGCAACTAGCTAGTAGACAATTGACAATTAACTATTTACTTCCCCGCAAGAGACCAAACTTAATCAAACCCCGTTGATAGCCGCCACTCATCAGGCCCATCGACAGGGCAGCCTCGATAGTAGTCCAACCGCTGGCCAGAAGAGCTAAAATGGCCGTTGGCTCGAAAGCAGATTCGATAACCTTATCCCAGAAAGGGGCCACGGCCCGGGACCAATCGGCAGTTTGGAGATTTTGGAAACCGACATCGGCAGCGATCGCCTCATATTCCGGCAAAGAAATGATGTGTGGCAAAGCATAAACGCGGTAAATCTCCGCCAGCATTCTTCTTTCCTCATCCGCAAGCTGTCCTTCGGGGCCATCCAGAGGGCGGTGACACCAAGTGGCCATAATAAAAGTGCCGCCTGGCCTTAAGACTCGATAACATTCTTGGAGAAACTGGATTTTATTAGGCAGATGTTCCCCGCTTTCGAGGGACCAAACCAGATCGAAAGAGCGATCGGCAAAAGGCAGCTCCAGGGCATCGGCCACCAAAAAATTAACCCGATCGCTCAAACCCGCCTCGGCGGAACGTTCCGTGGCCCGTCGAGCTTGCACCGGCGACAAAGTAACCCCCGTAGCAGTAGCATTAAACTTGTCAGCTAAATACAACGTACTGCCACCAATGCCGCAACCCACATCCAGCATAGAACCAGGAAAAGTTGCCGAACTATCTCCGCTACATAAACCCCAGTTTAAGAGTTCTTCGATTAGATCGATTTGAGCCTGACGCCTGTCTTTTGCCAGATTACCTTCCGGCCCGTAGTATCCGTGATGCATGTGTTCTCCCCAGATCTGTTCCCACAGATGGGAGGAAGCATCGTAAAATTGTTGAATTCGATCTTTCAGCGTTGGGCTCATCACCTGTTAAGACAAAAAATAACGGACAAAAAATAACTTAAAACCCCAATATAGCAATCCCAAACGGTTTGTAACAAATTCCCATTCCCTATTCCCTATTACCTATTCCCAAAAAAATGAGTGTAGCTCGAACAATTTGCCAGGGCTTCATCGCTGTAATTAGCATAGGCACTTTCTTATTAATGATGCCCTTTTCTCTCAGCGACGGAACCTGGAACAATCCAATTACCGCCGTTTTTACCGCCACTTCTGCCGTTTGCGTTACCGGCCTTTCTGTCGTAGATGTAGGGACATATTACTCCTTTTTAGGGCAAATATTCTTATTAATTTTAGTACAAGTAGGGGCCTTTGGTTACATGACAGCGACAACGCTACTTTTGCTGTTGATAGGCCGTCAGTTTCGCCTCAAAGAAAAAGTTGCCCTACAGCAATCTTTAGATCGGCAAGGATGGGCGGGGGTAGTGCCACTTTTGAAGTCTGTTTTGGCTACTACAGTTCTATTTGAGTTAGTTGGGGTGCTTTTATTGCTTTGGGTTTTTGTGCCAGTCCACGGTTTTTGGGGAGGAATTTGGTATGCGGTTTTTCATAGCATTAATGCTTTTAATAATGCCGGTTTTAGTTTATACTCAGATGGATTAGTAAGGTATCTTAACTCGCCAATTTTAACTTTGGTAATGACGACACTAATTATTTTTGGAGGTCTGGGATATGATGTAATTATGGAAATATATTATTGGGGTAAAGCGAGGATAAAAAAACAAACAACAGTTGCCCTTTTTTCCCTACATTTTAAGGTAGTTACCAGTACGACTATTTTTCTTCTAGTTTTAGGTTTAATAATATTTTTGGTGGTAGAATTTAACAATCCAAATACCTTGGGAAATGAGGATTTTGGCAGCAAAATTTTAGGGGCATGGTTTCAATCAGTAACTACTCGAACGGCAGGTTTTAATACAATTGATATCGAAAAATTAACAGATGTTGGTTTATTTACGACCATTGCACTAATGTTTATTGGTGCAAGTCCGGGCAGTACTGCAGGGGGTATTAAAACTACAACCTTAAGAATATTACTTAATTCTACTAAAGCTGCCCTTAGAGGACGCGATTGCGTACTCTGCTACCAACGTCAAATTCCAACCGCAGTAATTATAAAAGCTGTTGGTATGGCCTGCGGTTCCGCTTTGGTGGTAACTCTTTCAACTATTTTAGTTGCTTTGTCAGATCCTAAGTTGGAATTGCTCCCTATTTTTTTTGAGGTAGTATCTGCTTTTGGTACCGTCGGTCTTTCTACGGGAATTACTAGCAGTGTTACTCCTATAGGTCAACTGGTATTAGTTGCAACTATGTACGTTGGTAGGGTGGGAATATTGTTGTTGATGGCAGCAATTTTAGGGGAAACAAAAGTTCGCGTCGTTCAATATCCAGAAGAAAATTTATTGGTTTAATTAACAACTAACAATTAACAATTAACGGGGGAAAAGTGGATTTATCATCTTGGAATTTATTAGCTAATTTTAAAGGAAAAAACAAACAATTCGCGGTAATTGGTTTGGGCAGATTCGGTCGTTCTGTTTGCGAAACTTTACATGGTTCTGGATGTGAAGTTTTGGCTATTGACAGAGAAGAAAAAAAAGTAAATCAAGTGGTACTAGATAAAATCGCTTCCCACGCGGTAGAACTAGATTCGACGGAACCCGATGCTCTAAAACAAGCGGGAATTCCTGAATTTGAAACGGTAATTGTCGCTATAGGTAATTACTTGGCAGAAAGCATTACCACTACCCTCAATCTTAAAGAATTAAAGGTAAAATTTGTGGTGGCTAAAGCGTCCAGCGAAACTCATGTAAAACTGTTGAAAAAAGTGGGGGCGGATCGGGTGGTATTTCCCGAACGAGAAATGGGTACTGAATTGGGTTTATGGCTGACTAAACCCAAAATTTTAGATCGTTTTGAAATTGACCCCGAGAATAGCATCGTTGAGGTAATTATTCCCGAGGATTTCGACGGCAAAACTATTATCGATCTAGAACTGAGAAAAAAATATGGCTTAAATTTGCTGGCAATTAGCGGTCAAGATGATAAATTTGAAATTAATCCTCTCCCTAATAAGCCTTTAGTAAAGGGAAGGTCAATGGTGGTACTCGGTTCTAATAATAATATTAATCGCTTGCCAGATTAAAAAGTTTTTAGTAATCGATGAGCGCGATTTTAATCGCTGAAGCGATTACTACGAACATCGCTGAAGCGATTACTACGAACATCGCTG
>CAZUCT010000439.1:0-3332 GCA_964619285.1 uncultured bacterium
ATTAGCGATTAGCGATTAGCCATTTTCTATTTTTGCAAAGATTCGATGCTCCCAAAATATTTACATAAAAATTGACCCGTAGAACGCGGCTATTGCCTGTTCGATGTCTAATTAATTTTGCACGACTACTTATAAACGGGAGCAAGTCACCTTTGCATATTTATTTTCTCATGACTCACACTCATGACGAGTAACTCACACTCAAAAAAAGACGCTTTTCTTGAGTATGAGTGTGAGTCAAAAGTAAGAGTATGAAATAAACCTCTCCAAAAATCACCATAGTGAGCCTTTAATATTAAGGGTTTCATCATCTTTTCTGGAGAGGTCTAATTATCGAGAGAGAAAAATTACAAAACTGACTTGCTCTCTTATAAACTACTTATAAATTGTTTTCAATCGCTAAAGCGATTACTACAAACAACTTAAATAAAGAGGTATCCCCCATGCAAACAATAGAACAACTCGCCCTCGAAGCCCCCGTATCGGTAGTAACTCTATTAGAAGACCGCGCCCTCATCCGCCGACGGGGCAAAATCAACCTCGACCCAGGTTTGTGGCGACTCCGAATCGAAAAAGTCGCCCCCGTCCTCGCCGACAAATCCCTGCGGGCCGAATTTCTCGGCCAATACCCCGACTCCCGCATCGACGACGTGCGGGCCCGCCGTCGGATGTTAGTAAAAGACGAAGAGCGCCCCCAGGAAATTCAGACCTTGCTCGCCGAATGGAAACTATTGCGCAATAGTTTCGACAACGCCACCGAAGATCGCCAACACCTCGAAAATAGCTTCCAGGAAATAGAAGCGATCTTGGTGAAAACCTTAACAGAAATCCCCGACGATGCCGCTTGGGGGCAGCTCGACCCGAAAATTTGGCGCGACCAATTTCAAACCATCTTCAGTCAGATGCGATCGCTCCGCAGCCAAATCCTCAGCGGTTACAACTCCCAAAAGCGCCTCGGGGAAGAACTCCAAGATTTAGCAGCCAAAATCAAAGCCCTTTTCCGCCCCGACCTGCTCTATACGGCCTACATCGAAGCCGATCTAACTATTGCCGCCGCCGGCGAATACGAAATCGCTTTCGATTATGTAGTGCCCAACGGTTTCTGGCGACCTTGGCATCAAGCTCGCCTCCTACTCGGAGACCGACCCACCGTTTCTTTCCGTTGCGATGGTTGCGTCTGGCAGCGCACCGGCGAAGATTGGAACGATGTGGACTTAATCTTTTCCACCGCCCGCGCCGAGCTCGGCACCGAACCGCCACTCCTGGCAGACGACTACTTGAGCGTCCGGGAAAAAGCTAAAGATATCCAAGTGCAATTGCGCGATCGCCAAGTCCAAAGCACCGGTTTGGGGGCGGGGGCATCCGAAACCGTGCAACTCCCCGGAGTGGATGACGGCGGCGAAGTCCGCAACCTCCGCCCGGCGACTAAGGCAACCATCCCCTCCGACGGTCGCCCCTACCGAGTGCCGATTTTTGAGTTCGAGTCGCCAGCAGAGGTAGAATATGTATTGATGCCCGAAATCTCTCTACAAGCAATCCTCAAAAGCGTGCAGGCAAATAACAGTCAATATCCCATTTTGGCCGGACCGGTGGATTTAGTGCGATCGCAAGAATTTATCGGCAAAACCTCGGTCATGTTTATCGCCCCAGGAGAAAAATTCGCTCTGGGTTGGGGCCCCGATGCCGCCCTCCAAGTCCAACGCGCAATGGAACAGAAAACAGAAGTACATCGCGAGACGAAATGGAGGACAGTTATTACTCAAGTTAAGCTATTTATCTCTAATATCGGTCCCGATTTGCGGGAGATTAAAACTACCGAAAGGATAGCAGTTTCCGAATTAGAAGAAGTTAAAATCGAGGTACTAAGCGGCCAGACCACCGAAGGAGTTTTACCCGATGAAAATGGTTTTTGTCGTTGGAGTTTTACCCTCTTACCCTACTCTCAAATTCAAGCAAAGTTAACCTATAAAATTTCCGCTGCCCCAGAAATAAAAGGCATTTAATAGTTCGTAGTAAGCACGGTCCGTGCTAAAATTAAAGTAACTTTTTAGCACGGAGCGTGCTTACTACAAACCAATAAACTATGGCATCATTACCCGCAAACTTTCCCCCACCGACAGAAGTGGGAGTTATCGAAGTAAAAGAATACCCCCAAGATCGCGCTGTCACCTACAGCCACCAAGGGACACCGGAAATAGCAACCCGCGTTGCTTTTAATCCGCTATTCAATCATATTAGCAGCAATCAAATTTCCATGACAACTCCCGTGGAAGCTCGTTATTTAACCCCCTCGGAAACCACCGAAGTTTCCTTCTTGTATCCCCAACCAAATATGACTCCTCAAACTATTAATTCCGAGGTAATGGTCAGGGATACTTTACCGATGCTGGTAGTTAGTATTGGCGTACAAGGAGCTTATTCTTGGGAAAGTTACCAACAAAATTTAGAGCAATTAAAAGAGTGGTTGGCAGCACATCCCGAATATGAAATAGTCGGCCCTCCCAGACGTTTGTTATATAACTCCCCCATGACTCCAGAAGCAATCAAAAGGAGCGAAGTCCAAATAGCGATCGCCCCAAGTTCGTAGTAATCGCTAAAGCGATTTCTTCTCGTTATTTGTTAAAAATTTCTCGGGAGCATCTCATTTTTGCAAAAAGACTTTCTGGAGCAATTAACAATTGACAAAAAGCGTCAAATTATTGGTTGTTTTCAAAATTGAGATGCATCCTTCCTAATTCCCCTTTTCCTAACTTCAAATATCAACTCAAACCCAAAATAACCAACTACCAAAATTAGACAAAAAGGCGCTAATAAATAACCAAAACTGGCATAAAAAGTAAGCAGCGAACGCCCCTCAATTTCCCCAGAAATAGTCCCAGTCAAACCAACCCCCAAACTCTCCTTAACCCGCCCAAAAGGATCGATAATTTGAGAAATACCCGAACTGGCAGCGCGGATCGCCCACCGCCGATATTCGATCGCCCTCGCCGGTGCCATCGCCGAATGTTGAAGGTGTTGTAACTCCGATCGCCACATCGCATCGTAAGTGGATACCGCTAATATTTCCGCCCCATTCTTAACCAAGTTTCTAAAAACATAAGGAAAATCCATATCGTAACAGATAGCAATGCCAATTTTTCCTAACTTCGTATCGAATACCAGGAAGCTATCTCCCGGAGTTCCGTCATCGAAAAATTGCACCGGATTATTTTTATAATAGCTGCCTATTTTTTCTCCCTTTGGCGATAGCAATAAAGCAGTATTATAGAATTTATGCTGGGAGCATCTCAATTTTGCATATTTATTTTCTCATACTCATGACTCACACTCAT
>CAZUCT010000440.1:0-3327 GCA_964619285.1 uncultured bacterium
GCGATCGCCCGTTCGTAGTAACGACGTAGAACAGGCAGGAAAGCCTGTTTGTCGTATAGATGTAGCGGCGGGCTCCGAGGGTTAGGTTAGCAGCGGATAATGCAAGCGGATGTAACGGATGGGTTGTTGTGGGGGCGATCGCTCTCGTCAAGTAGTAGGGTGTGCATCGCGCACCGGCGAGAATATGATAACTTGCCCCAAACAAAAGCGATCGCCTCCCGATAATGTCTGGTGGAGGCGATCGTCGCAAATCCTTATTTGAAATTTACGGTTGAAGGTACTTTTCCTGTTCCATCCAACTGTGCCCACAAACTCGACACCTATATTGTACGTTTTTTATATCATATACTTTCAGTATTTGTTGGCGGGAACCGTCCGGTTTAAATTCCCAGCCCGTTTTTATTTCCTGACGTTGCTGAACCACTTGCTTGATTATTTTATGCGAATTTGGCAAATCAGCATCATTTGCGCCGCAGTTAGGACATTGCTTTGATAAAAGCCTTGCAGCGCCGTGTAATAAACCATCAAAAAATCCCATAAGTCGTCATCTCCAAAGATAAAAAGTTTTCAGTTTCATCGACTGTAGAACTTCCCAGTAGCAAGCCAAACTCACGCATAAAATTGACATTTGTTGAAGATAGCTAATACCAATTAAATGTGAAGCTGCACAAAATGAATCCCAGCCGTACTGAACTGCACTAAGCTCATTCTATGCAAGCTCATATTTTTTTTGTATAACGCTTTATTCATGAAATTCATATTCATAGCTGCTTGCCTCTATGCTAGAATATCCATATCTATTATTTTGTCATCCAAATTCCCTTCTGGGAGTACCATTTAGGGGGGAATTTCTCAACCCCTAAAACCCCTCACAAAAGGGGAAAAAATGAGATTTAATACCAAACAGGGGGAAAATGTGGTAAAAAAGGGGGTGACACCTTAGCCCACCTTATGGCCCAATCTAAAATCTATGGACATTCAAGAAGTCTTAAAGTGGACCGACGAGCAAGTTCAGGCCAAAACGGGAAAAGGACTCGACTCCCTACAGAAGGCCATTTTAGAAGGGGTTTGGCAGCGTCAAGGATATGAGCAAATCGCAGATGACTACCACTGCACTAAGGACCATGTTAGAAAGATGGCTTCGGAATTGTGGAAACTTCTGTCCGATGTTTTGGGAGAAGATGTTAGAAAAGCGAATGTTAAAGCTGTTGTAGAAAATGGGATTTTTTCTTCTTTTAATGACGGCGTATATATTGCTAATAAATTTAGCTTGTGCAACGAAAATTCCCCCCATTCAAAAGTAGGAAAAAAACGCTCCACCGCCAACCCAAATAAAGTTAAAACCGAAAAACGCTACGACCTCACCGAGGCCCCAAAGAGCGATCGCTTCTACAACCGCCACCCAGAACTAAACGCCCTCAAACAATGGATACTCGAAGACAACATCCCCATCGTTACCGTCATCGGGTTATCCGGTATCGGCAAAAGCGCCCTGGCAGTGGAACTCGTCGCACAAATTAAAGATAACTTCGATCGCATCCTCTGGCGCAACTGTACCGACTCCCTCACCCTAAAATCCCTCAAAACTCACTTAATCCAGTTTCTCTCCCCAAACTCACAAACAAAACCCCCATCCCTAACAAACTGTTTGCGTTCCCATCGTTCCCTCATCGTTCTCGACGACTTCCAAGAACTATTTACCAGCGGAGAATTAGCCGGCACCTACCTCCCAGAATGCAAAGATTACGGCAAATTTCTCAAACAAATAGCAACTACTCCTCATAACAGTTGCCTCCTCCTCCTCAGTTGGGAAAAACCCATAGAAATTGCTGCTTTGGAAGGGAAAAAAAGTCTCTGTCGCACTTTACAATTAAATAGTTTGGGAAAGTCTGCCAAAGAAATCTTAACAGAAAGAAAATTAACCGACGAAGATAGATGGTTGGAATTAATCGAACTTTATAGCGGCAATCCTTTATGGTTAGAAATAGTTGCCAATACCATCGAAGAAATATTCGAGGGCAGCGTTGCCGATTTTTTAGCTCGCGGCAATCCGTTTTTGGGAGATTTAGAAGCAATTTTGCACGAACATTATCGGCGATTATCAGAATTAGAAAAACTGGCGATTTGTTGGTTTGCCAATGAAAAAAATGCCGCGAACATTTCCGAGGTGCCTGCAGATTTTATCCTCTCGGAGTCGGAATTATTAAAAGCAGTTCAGTCTTTGTTAAAACGTTGTTTGATTGAAAAAGTAAAAGGGCGGAAGTTTGCCCTTCCACCCGCAGTTAAGGAGTATGTTAAAAATTTGTAGAAATAATGAAAAAAAGTAGGTTGTGCCGACCTTCGTGGAACCCAACATTTCCGTTGGCTTGGGCTTCGCTCCACCCAACCTACAAAAAAATGGCGACGTTTAATGTCTAAAAAATATGGTTTCTTAAAGGTTTCTTAGATGATTAAACCAAAGCAGTTGCCAACTCTTTTTCGACTTTTTCGGTGGCTTCACGAAGAGTTTCAGCTTCGAGGTCCAGTAGAAATAATGAAAAAAAGTAGGTTGGGTGGAGTTGACGAACTCGAAGCGATCGAGTAAAATTAATGAGTCTCTATATTAATATTGTCTATGGGACTACGATTGAAATATGAAACAAATTAAGCAACTAACAGCAATTATCTTACTAGAGGGTGACGGATATGTATCCTTATGTCCCGAACTTGATGTTGCCAGTCAAGGGGAAACGGCGCAAGAGGCGCGATCGAATTTGATTGAAGCGTTGGAGCTTTTTTTTGAGACTGCGGATGCTTCTGAAATCGATCGCCGCTTAAATAATGAAGTTTTTGTAGAGCGGGTGGAGGTAACAATTGGGTAAGTTAAGGGTTTTGTCGGCAAAAGAGGTTTGTAAAATTTTGGAGAACGGCGGTTTTGTTGAGGTTAGAGTGCGCGGCAGTCATATTATAATGCAATTGCGAACTGAGGAGTCAACTGTTACCGTTCCGGTTCCTAACTATAAGGAATTAAGGATTGGAACTTTGCAATCTATTATTCGTCAGTCGGGCTTACCCCGTTCTTTATTTGAGGTGGATGAATGAAAGAGCGATCGCCCGTTCGTAGTAACGACGTAGAACAGGCAGGAAAGCCTGTTTTGCCGTATAAAACTTGTGGTGGGTTCCAAGGGTTAGGTTAGCAGCGGATGTTGTAACGGATGTAGCGGATGGGTTGTTGGTGGGGCGATCGCTCCTTTCGCTTTCCCCAAATAAAAGCGATCGCCCCCGATAATGTTTGGTGGAGGCGATCGCTCGTTCGTAGTAACGACGTAGAACAGGCAGGAAAGCCTG
>CAZUCT010000441.1:0-194 GCA_964619285.1 uncultured bacterium
CATATTATGAGCAGAAAGACCTAAGAAACCGGGTTGGGGAAAAACCCGGTTTCTGGTGGGCGAACAAAATCATTACACCAGAAACCCCGGTTTTTTTTAAGAAATAAGACACCGGGTTTCGTGGCAGGAGATGTAAGAAACCCGGTTTTTTGCCAACCGGGTTTCTGGGCCCACTATCTAATTTGCGAAACCCG
>CAZUCT010000441.1:294-3325 GCA_964619285.1 uncultured bacterium
GTTTTTTGCCAACCGGGTTTCTGGGAACCCAGGGGCATATTATGAGCAGAAAGACTTAAGAAACCGGGTTGGGGAAAAACCCGGTTTCGAGATGTAAGAAACCCGGTTTTTTGCCAACCGGGTTTCTGGGAACCCAGGGGCATATTATGAGCAGAAAGACCTAAGAAACCGGGTTGGGGAAAAACCCGGTTTCTGGTGGGCGAATAAAATCATTACGCCAGAAACCCCGGTTTTTTTAAGAAAGATTTAAGAAACCTGGTTTTTTGCCAACCGGGTTTCTGGGCACCCAAAAAGTCGAAACCCGGTTTTTTGCCAACCGGGTTTCTGGTCTGCTAAACTTTTCCTTAATGGGTGGCCTTGAGGTAGGGCCTAATGGCCCGTTATTGAGTTTTGCCCCTGCCTAAAACCCTCAGCCACAAGGTATCCTGGTTAACAGGTAGTTTATTTAGGCACGATTTATGTCCACTTTACTCGATTAAAAGGAGGTTAGCAGAAGGTTGAGAATTTGGCAAGAGGTGGCGTTAAAATACAGGAGTTCAAATAATGGAAGCTAAGTACGATTATGAAGTAGATGTTTTGAGAATAAACTGGGGTCTAGCAAAAGTAGAAGAAAGCGACTCTCTTAGTCCGGGAGTTATCGTCGATTATGATGCTGAAGGTAATATTATTGGCATTGAAATTCTTAATGCTTCTCAGAAGATTGAGGGTTTTAAACCTGTTTTAAATGAGGAAAAATTAGGTGATGTTTTCAGATAAATTGTGCATAAGAAAGTTAAACGATGTTGGGTTTCGTTTCACTCCACCCAACCTACAATCTTTGGTTAATTGTTAATTGTTAATTGATATGGATTATTTTACTTGTAGCGAAATTAATGGTAGGGATAATAATGAAGACAGTTTTTTAGTCTGTCAATTAATGCCTTCCCCAGGAGAAATTCCTCTGACAATTTTAGCCGTTGCCGACGGTATGGGGGGTTACGAACATGGGGAGGATGTTAGTCGGGAGGCGTTGAAGAAAATTGCTTTGTTGTTGTTTGAATTGTTGGTACTCGAACCGACAATTAATTGTCAGAATGGTAAAGAGCAAATTGCTAAAACTCGGGAAGATTTGGCGGATGCTTTGCGAGAGGCGATCGCTCAAACTAACGCCTATATTAAAAGGATGGTAAAAAACAATAATTGGTACAATTCTGGAAGTACCTTAGCCATCGTTTTAATCTCTCCCCCAGAAGCAATTATCGCCAACTTAGGAGACAGTCCAATATTCCATTATTCCCGAGGCAAACTCCGTCAAATTAGCGACGATCATACCGTAGCAAAAGCATTAATGCGCGGCGGCATGATTAGTTCCGAAATGGCGAAATATCACGAAAATAAAAATATCTTAGAATTGTATCTAGGTTGCGACAAATTGCCCGAAAGTCTCCCAATTCATTATGTGTCTTTAACTTCTGGAGACTTATTATTATTGTGCAGCGACGGCGTGACGGGAAAAATAACTTGGAAACAATTAAAAGATTTCCTCGCTGGAGACAGTTTAAAAGAAATAGGAGAGGAGTTAATTAATCTCGGCATAAACGCTGGAGAAACCGACAATCAAACTTTAATTTTATGGCGTTATTCTGGAGAAAGTGCCACTTATGAAACCATCGTCCAGTAGGGTGCGCATTGCGCACCTTACAAAATTTTGGCTTAAGCTTTAAGGGGAGTAAAGAAGGAGAAAATCTCAATCTACCCACCGTTAACCCATCCGCTACATCCGCTTCAAAATCCGCTGCTAACCATGACTAAAATCCTCGAATTAATGGAAGGTGGAACTATTCCCATCCACCTCGACAAAATAGAGAAAGTTAAACTCTTAGAACTTCTGGGCACCGGTGCTTTTGCTTCGGCGTGGAAGGTAGTTAATCCTAATACCAAACAACTTTATGCCATGAAAGTCATCCAAGGAGTAAAACCGGATGCTAGTTTAGTTGAAAGAATACGCTTAGAAGCAGAAGTAAATATTCCTTCGGTTCATGTTATCCCCGTTGTCGGACTGAAAAAATGGGATGACAATACCTATTTAATTCTCTTTGAATATTTCCCCGGCACATCTTTGGATGAGTTGCTCTTAAAACGGAGTTTAACCAATTCCCAAAAACGGCATATCTTCCAACAAATATTATTAGGAGTTGCCGCCGCCCATAATTGCAGCATCATCCACCGAGACTTAAAACCCGCCAATATTTTAATCGGCGACGACTGCCAAGTAAAAATAATCGATTTTGGAGTCTCCAAATTCAAAGATAAAAACCTAACTTTAAGCGGAGAAATTATCGGCACTCCTCCTTATATGGCGTTGGAATTATTCTTAGAAGGGGGGCAAGTGGCGGATGCTAAAACTGATATTTATGCTCTGGGTCAAATTCTCTACGAATTAGCAATGGGAGAGCATTTCTGGCAGCGTCGAAGTTGGTATCAATTAGAGGATTTTTTCAAATATGTAAACCAAACGCCGCCGCCGACGGAAGGAGTAGATTTAACTGATTTTGATTGCGACTTTTTCCCAGAGGCAAAACGGGTTTTATTAAAAATGATGAAACTAGATCCCAACGATCGCTATGCCGAAGCGGAAGAGATTATTGGCGAGTTAAGAATTTCTGGGGAGTCGCCAAAAGTTGTTAGTAATTTGAGTTTTGAATATCCTTTATTAATAGTCGAGTCTGGAAGTAATAAAGGGGCGCGAACTTTTATTCAGATTAATGATGGAGAGTCGCAGATTTTGGGGCGGGCGGAGTTAGCGGGGGCGGATACGAGCATTAGTAGGAAACATCTGGAGTTTTCCCGCCGAGGCAACGATTATTTTGTCCGAGATTTGGGAAGTAAAAATGGTACGATGTTAAAAGGTAAGTTAATAAGCGATCGCCCCTTACCACTCCAACCCGGAGATTTTCTCAAAGTAGGAGATATCTTTCTATCTTTTACCAGTTCGTAGTAACGACTTTAGTCGTAGTTCGTAGTAACGACTTTAGTCGTTACTACGAACAAT
>CAZUCT010000442.1:0-3138 GCA_964619285.1 uncultured bacterium
TCGTAGTAACGACTTTAGTCGTAAAAATCCCGTTGGGGCAGAATTACCAGAGCTCGTAGTAACGACTTTAGTCGTAAAAATCCCGCAACCCGTAGAACAGGCAAGATGCCTGTTCTACGGCATCCTTTTTTTGGCCAATTTTGCCAAAAAAATCCTCGTAGAAGCTACCCGAAAAGAAGCGCGAAAGGAAGGGATATTGACAAAGAAGCGCGAAAAGAAGGGATATTGACAAAGAAGCGCGAAAGGAAGGGATGTTGACGACGATTTATCGTTTACTGCCCCGTCGCATCGGTACACTGGCCCCGGAGTTGCAGCAGCGTTTGTTGGAGTTATCGCTTCCCCAGTTGGAAGATTTGACCGAGGCGTTGTTGGATTTTGCAGAACCAAACGATTTAATCCCTTGGTTGGACGGACTCCAAGATATACTAGGCACGGGCAGAAAATGCGTTTTTTGATTTCTCAGTCAACATACTCTTAACTCAAAGAAAAAAAGATGTTTTTGAGTGTGAGTCATGAGTGTGAGTCACTCGTCATGAAATGTGAATTGCCTCCCCGCGTCAAGTATAGTTAATGGGTGAAGAGAGCGATCGCTTTTACCGCCATTAAGAAACCCGGTTTTTTGAAAAAACCGGGTTTCTGGGTTATTGGTGAATTAGAAGAGCGATCGCCTTTAAAATTGATAGTTGCGATCGCGCACCCACAAACTCAACGGCACCGCCCCACCGCTACTATTAACCTTCACCTCCACCACAAAAGGTATCTGCTGATTTTCCCCTATCGTCTCCCTTTGCGCCCCCACAATATCATCGTTAACCTCGTTCCGTCGGTCCTCTGGCATATAATAAGTCTCCAACCCATATTCAATCTGCCAACCGTTAGACCGCCCCTTAATTCCTATTTGGTTCTCCGACAAATCTTCGGGCAAGGTTGCGCTTACCGCCACCGGTTTCCAAGCAAGGGGTTTTCCCTCTTTTTCCTCCCCAGTCGGCTTTTCTAAAACTACATAAACCGTTTTTCCTTGGGGCAAATATCCACCATAATTTCCGCCAGCTAATTCATTCCAACCGGGCAACTCTTTCAGATTATCCGTGCGGGAAATGTCGTAACTCAAAACCTGATAATAGCCTCGCAAAAAATCGTAAGGATCCACCGGCACCGTTTGCAAAACAACCGTTTTACCCGTGACATGGGTATAAACTGCTTGGGCGGGAACCGACAAAATTAACCCCATTTGTAAGGCAAAAGGTAGCAAAAAACGCCAATTTTTAATCTTTTTATTTGTCGGTGGAGAAAAATCTCTCTCTGGCGCTGTCGTTTCCTTTAACGACTCCACTTTATTTGGGTTAAACAAGTTAGATAATTTCATTTTAATCCTCCGGTATTTTTAAAGAAGTTGATGATAAATGACGTTCGAACCATAAACCGGCTGCGATGACACCCGCGCCGCATAAAACAAATACTAAAGATTTGAACAACAAGTCGGTATTGTATTCAAAAGTGCGGCTCGTAATTTGCAAGGTTAGCAACACTAAACCGCCCCAAAAAGCACCCCTATTTCCTCGTCCCAAACCAATTCTAATTAACCCCGCTGCTAGGAGAAACATCTCGACGTTGATAAGAAAAGTAGCTAGCTCTGGAATTTGATTAATGCTGAGATGCCAAAACATTACTGTTCCCGTTACGACGATAAAGATGCCGATAACGCTGCTTACTGCATCAAAACCCCAACGCTGAGGATTTACTTTGCTGGGTTTTGCAAGGTTAAACCATTGCCAAAAGGTTATGCCCATAAATAACAGAATTTCTAGGTAGTTAAACCAGCTAAAATGTAAGTTGCTTGAGGGAAACATTGAGGGGTAAATCCAATTCCACGGCCACTTAAATGATAGGTTGAAAAAGAGGATGCTAAAAAACCAAATAGCTAAGGTTCGGGCGAGGGGTTGAAAGAGTCTGGTGTCGATTTTTGGTAGGAGAGTGTCGTCGTAACTCCATAATAATGCTGGTGGTAGAGTAATGGCAAAGGCTAACCATAAACCTTGATGGTTATCTAAGTAAAGCAGTTCGACAAAACCTGTAAATAAAGGGGGAATTAATACCAAGACAGCCATAAAAAATATCGCCCGAGAACGACACCAATAAGCTAGGGGAATAAATAATAATCCAACCACCAAAGTCAGATTTTGAACGATGAAATCCAGCCAGGAAAATTCTTCGGAGTAAAAAGTTTCTCCTATCCCCGTCCAATAGCCTATTCCCATCAATAAAATAGCTAAAACTCCCAAGGAAGTTAGCTGCAAACCGCAAGCCATTGCCCATACTCCCAAACTCCAAACTATGTAGAGTCCGTAAGGAGAACCGCCAATATGAAACATTTGCGCCATTAAGGCGATATTTGCTCCTAAAATTAGTGCCCCAAAGATTAACAAACTTTGACCGAGTTTGCGTTGTTTGCTGGAGGTATTGGGCTGCAGTGGCGGCTGTCGCCAGAGATAAAAACCGGTGCTATTTACTATTAAGAAAAGAGTTAACAGCAGGATGGTTTTTAATTCTCGCGACCATTCTTGCCAGTTGGCTGCTACAAAGGTGATAGCGCCTAAGCCTAACAAGATGCCTCCCAAACCTAGTAGGATGGAGACAAAGCGATCGCTCGCCGCACTTTCTAAGCCATCGAATTGATAGCGATCGGATATTTTTTGATACAGACTTTCGTCTATTAATTGTTCGGCTTGCCACAGTTGGGTTTCCCGACGTAGCTGGCGGCGGAATTTCTCTGAAGTCATTTTTTTGCTTAATTGTTAATTGTCAATTGTCAATTGTTAATTGCTTATGATAAGTTTTTGAGCCAGAAACCGGGTTTCTTTAACAATACCTTCGCCAAAATAAAAATACCTGCAAGAAAATGGCGTTCCTCCCCCGCGTGAAACCGGGAATATTGAAAAAACCCGGTTTCTTAAATCTCGATGCCCGCGTTGGTATTGTTTAACAAACTGGTATTAAATATCGTCAATTGTTAATTGTAGTCTGTCACTTAAGAAGCTTGTTAGACCTTCTCAATATGCCACTTCCACGACAGGCACAGTTAATTAATCGCGCTCCGCGATGACTACGAAATACATCGCGCTCCGCGATTACTACGAA
>CAZUCT010000443.1:0-3286 GCA_964619285.1 uncultured bacterium
CTTCTCCATTATTGCCGGAAATTGCCAGGGATATTAATACTAGCAATTAGCTCCCTTGTCCCCCTTGTCCTCGCAAGTCTGCCCTTGTCTCCCTTCTAAGGCAACTCGACGGAGGTAGGTTTGGCGATATGGGGCAGGCCCCAGCCCAATTTTTCTCGCAGGACGTGGAAAAACTCCGGTGGCTGTAAGCGAATAAAACGGGCATTGTATGGCGATCGCTGTATCTTCACTAGATCTTCTGGCAAGACATAACATCCGCCATTGCCATCCACGATCGTTACCAAACGGTGAGGACCTGCAGGAAAGACGCTCACCGCCTGAGTATCGGCAAAAACCAAGGCTCTAGAAGCCAAAGAATGAGGACAAATAGGGGAAAGTTGCAATACGGGCACTTCAGGAGTTACCACCGGACCTCCTGCGGATAGGGAGTAAGCTGTCGAACCTGTGGGAGTGGAAATAATGACCCCGTCTGCGGCAATATCTACTGGGGCGTGTCTGCCGATTTTTATTTCAAAATGGCACATACTGGTCATGGGTTCGCGGTGAATTACCATTTCGTTCAAGCACAAGGCTTCCCAGAGCAAAACCTCTTCGCGAAACAGTCTTACCTCCAGCATGGTTCGCTCTTCAATTTGATAATCTCCCGCGAGGACTTGTTCCAATGCGGCGTGTAAGTTATTGAGATAAATCTCGGTGAGGAACCCCATGTGACCTGTATTGACAGTTAGTAAAGGTACGCCACTGGGAGCTACTTGGCGAAATGCCGATAAAACGGTTCCGTCTCCTCCTAGCACTATGGCAAAGCTCATATCTTTGTCAAAACCGGGGGGAGTTAGTTGAGATATGGGGGTGTGGCAGACGGGATGTTTGAGGTCGGAATAACCGAGTATTCCTCCGGCTCCAGTTGTCAGACAAACATCCCAGCCACTAGGGCTGAGTTTGTTTTTTAACTCTTCTGCTACTTTACAAGCTATGGGTTTAACGTCGTTATAGATGATTCCAACTTTGGACACAAGAACTATTCCGGTTTGGGACGATTAATTTTGTTTCTTTAGAAGAAGAAGGGTTTCTTATTTTGAGAGCCATTTTGAGAGCCTTTTGATTTTTCGTATTCTAGTTCTTTGAGTTTTTTGAGTATTCGACTGTAGTACTCTTGCAGGTAAGATTCTAGTGTTGTTGTTTCTTCTGGGTTTAAACCAAATACTTTATAGGTTTCATCCATTGATGCTGCGAGAGGTTCGCCTCCTGCTAATACTTCGGCAAAGGCTAATCTATTGGCTACTTCTTGGCTCCACTGAAACGATCTTAAGATTTTCCGAACCGTCCGCAAGACGTTAAGGTTAGTGCGGGTTACTTTGGCTTCTTCGCCGGATAGTCGTTCGCAGAGCCTAATTATTTCGTCTGCTTCCCAAGGTCGGGGGCCAACTACGGGAAAGCTTTTCTTTTCGGTTTCGGGAACGGAAAGGGCCCGAATGGCAAATTTGGCTATGTCTTGGGTGTCCATGTAGGCGATGGCCGCTCCTTTTCCTGGAACCCACACTCCTTGGTTATCTAATATGGGCATTGCATATTGGCCGATTAATCCTTGGAGGAAGCCGCAGGGTTTGAGTATGGTATATTTTAAGCCTGATTCTGCTAGGAATAGTTCCGTACAACGCTTTATTTCTAATAAGGGGACTTGATTATATTTTTCGGCATCATGAAATGAGATAAATATGAAGCGTTCTATGCCTGCTTCTGCTATGGCCTGAATTAGGGATACTTTTCCTTGCCAGTCAACTTGTTTGATGGTCAGGGAGTCTGTTGGTCGTGCGGTTGCTGCGTCTATTACTGCATCGACTCCTTCTAGGGCGGGTGCTAGGGTTTTGGGTTTGCATAGATTCCCTTGTACTAATTCTGCGCCCCATTCTTTTAAAAATGCCGCTCTACTGTAACTCCTTACTACACACCGGACTTGATGTCCTTCGTCTAAGGCCCGACGGGCTATTTGTCGGCCAAGGGTTCCTGTCCCTCCATAGATCGCTATTTTCATAAACTGTATTATTATTTATCTTAATTTTTCTTTAATTACTTTATCAGATTTCTCTTTTTTTTACAAAACTTTACAATTTTAGTTGATTTTTTAATTTTTAGTCAACCATTGTCATAGAATTAGTCAACCATTGTCATAGAAGGCGAAAAGGCAAAAATCAACTAAAAAAAAGCTAGCAAGTTTTAATTGCTAGCTGCTTATCACATTTTTCTTTTTTTGTCAAGGGATAAAAAATGTTATACCGTTACTCATACGAAAATTACCAACTATGAGAATTGCCAACTATAAGTAAAGCCATTAGCCGGCTTGCTCCAAATATCGCTCGATATCTTCAATAATGCGGGTAAGTTCGGCTTCGGTAGTCAAGCGGATGCGATCGTCTCGTAGAGTTATGAGAACTTTGGCGGCAAAAGGACTGGGCCAGATATTGGGATTGCAGAAAATCTCTAAGAAAACATCGCCGGTATATTGAAATTCCATTGGTTTCTGGGGGGTAGGTTTGGGGGAGGTGCCGCCAGTAGTTTTTTGAGCGGCGGCCTTAAGTTGTTGCATTAAGTCGGCGATCGCTGCTTTTACTTTCCGGGCGGCTTCAATTGAAAAGCTAAAGGATACGGAACCTTCGACGAGATTGAGAGTGAGGGTATTTGAGGACATGTCAGAATTATGAATTGTTAATTGATATTATTTGGTATTAAGAAATCTTCGGGGTTTTTCTGTTCGTAAATTTCAAAAGGTTGATGAATCCAGGGGTTATCCGGGAGATAATCGACGTAATAATCTGGGGCGACAAAAGAAGCTGCTTTATACCAAATAACGGCGGTTCGGAGTTGTTTGATTTCGGAGGCGTAACGTTCTTGCAGCCAGAGTAGGGATTCTTTTAAACTAATTCCCGAATCTACTAAATCGTCAACCAATAAAACACGACTGCCTAAATTATCGGCTGTCACGGTCAGATTATTGGCTAACTTAGTTGTACCTCGTACCTGACCTTTGTGGCCGCTGTATGCGGAAGTGGCAAAAACTGCTAAAGGTTTATCAAAAATCCTGGAGAGGATATCGCCAACGCGCATTCCTCCTCTTGCCAGACAGACAATACTATCGAATTGCCATTGGGAGCGATAAATTTTGGCTGCTAGTAACTCTATTTTTTGGTGGTATTCCGACCAAGAAATATTAAGGTCTTTCACGATTTAATTGAATTTTTGGGAATTGGGAATTGGGAATTGGGAATTGGGAATTGGGAATTGGGAATTG
>CAZUCT010000444.1:0-3228 GCA_964619285.1 uncultured bacterium
GTAGTTCGTAGTAACGACTTTAGTCGTAGTTCGTAGTAATCGCTTCAGCGATTAAAATCGCTAAAGCGATTACTACGAACTAATTGTTAACTATTAATTGTTGGGTAGTTTTAAGCCGAAACTTAGTTTGTGGTTTGCCCATGCCGTTAGTTAAATTGTAGCTAGTAGCTAACAACCACAACCACAAACGAGGCATTTTAGGTTCCAACCAAGATTGGATGCTGCGAGTGAAATTCGGCAACCAGCTAAATAAGAAACTAATCAACCCTAAAAAGGTAAAATTGAGATAGCTAATCAGCCACAAACAAACCTCTTTAAAAGTCACAAAATCCAAAATCCAGACCAGCAACAAAGGATTTTTCCTCGCTGCCTTTAATGCCAAATCGGTAAACAGCGACCAATCAGTTTTGTCCTTAATAAAAGTCTCCGCTACTTCTGGGGGCGAGTCTGCTAAAAGACCAAAAAAGGTATTGAGAATAGAATTAATCCTTTGAGGAGGTAAAAACTTACCCGTCGGTGCCATCATCCCTTTAGAAAATAACCAGGTAACGCTAATATTGCTTTGGTAGGCGCGAATTTGGTTTAAACTTTTGGCATCTAATAAATCGTGTTTTAAAGCAGTATCCAAAAGTTCGGTTAAGCGGGGAAGATTTCTTACCAGAGAACCGAAACCGGTGAAGACTAAAGGAGATTGAAGGGAGGCCGCATCGCCGATACAAATTAGGCGATCGAAGGCGACTTGGCGATCGCTACTTCCCAGACTAAAATGCCCGGGAATATAACCAAAAGTCGGTTTTTTCCAAACCAAATCGTCCAAATTGCAGCGGCGATATTCCGGCAAAATCGTAAAAAAGTCCTCGTACATTTCTAAGAGAGAACCGGGATTGTCGGGATTAACTTGGTGGTAGTGAAATAGATAAATAGTCAATTCATTTACCCGCCCCGGGAACAATTCCCAAATCAATTGTCGGCCCCGAGAAATATCCCCGTGACTGTTAAGAACGTCGCCATAATTGGAATCCCAAACCCCCGGTTCCAAACCGCCATCAATTACCGCCCCCACCGTGGGACAAACGCTATTAAAAGTGCGAGTTCCGTTCAACTGCCAGGCGATAGGGGAAGCGGTTCCCATGGCATCTACAATTAAGCGTCCCCTAAAACTTTGTGCGGTTTTTGTAGGTAGATGAACGGCTTCAACTACTACTCCTTCTGCTTCGATATTGGCGCGGATAAATTCGGTTTTGTCGGCAATTTTTCCTCCCGCTTCTCGCAGTTTTTCTCCGCATAAATGCAGTAATTTTTCCGTATCTAAAGCTATGTTTAAAACTGTGGGAGTGTGGAGAATTGCTGCTTTAGCAAAAGGTGGATTGTTGGCGTCGAAGAATTGATTAAATCCGTCTTGGTATTCTCTGGCAATTAAGCTTTCGATTTCCACTGCAGTAAATAAACCCAAATCGATTAAACTTTGGAGCTCGGAACGGGAAATATTCCACTCTCGGTTCATCCTGCCGAAGGACAACCTTTCTATTAATAAAATGCGATAACCCAACCGCGCCATTACGGCAGCATGAATAACTCCCAGGGCACCGCCAATATAAATGAGGTCGTATTCTGGGTCTGTTTGAATTGCTGTTTCTTCTGACTTTTTCTCGAAAATAACTTGTTTGGGTTTTTGGGGGTTTTTAACCCCTTCGCGCCAGCGTTTCTCCCACCAGTAAACTCGCTGGAGATCGTATTCGCCCTTGGGCATTTTTTGAAAGTATTTAACTGTTAGAGGATAGTGGGGGGCGAGGGCGTCAAATATTGATTGTTGTTCGAGGTCTATTTCTGGGGGTTCTGGGTATTGATGGGGAAATTGGTTTTTGAGGTTGGTAGTTAGGGTTTTGATTGTTTGTTTTTCAATGGAGGGAGATGCCCCCAGAGAAAAGACCTTTAAATAGGTGGTTCGCTGGAGGGACCAAAGGAAGGCCGAGATTTCGGCTGGGTTTGGGCTATGGTCCAAGAGGAGGCGAATGCCGTCTGGGGTTAGGACTTTCTGTCCTGCGGGGGGGGTGAATTTTTCTTGCAACCAGAGACGCACTTTTGCGGTGTCTGGGGTGGGAATTTCTAGATATAGGATTTCTTTCATCGCTAGTTGGGGGTTGACAATTGGTAAAAACGTGTTATAATCCCTTAACTTTCATCGGACCGATGGAAAGTTGCTAATTTTATCACATTTTAGATACTGAAGTTTGATTATCTTGGCTTGTAGGGTTTTGACTCCTATTTACTTGCTATGGTGGCAGAACTCCCAGGGAATATCTGTTATTGCTTTACCACTAACAATTGACAATTAACAATTAACAATTGACAAATTAATTATTGATGATGAAGTATCCTATTCCTAAGAATCTTGGAGAAATTATGGCTTTGCGAGAGGAGGCGGTTAATGAGGAGGTGGTGGCGGTGGCGATCGCTGGTGTTATAGAGATAGCTCGTTCTAAGGGGCAGTCTTTAGAGGAGTTAAAAACGGAGGTTTTGGCTGACGATAATTTGTTAGATTTGGCTCAAAGGCAGTGGTTGAGTCATACTCTCGAACAGGCTTGGCAAAATTGGCCCCAGTCACAGTCAGGCTAGAAAATAATTTTTTGAAATTTATCTTGACATAATTTGATAATTATGGTAAGCGCTTAAATTAAGAAACCCGGTTTTTTGGACAATACCTTCGCGAAAATAAAAAAATACCATTCGTAGGTTGTGCGGACCTTCGTGGAACCCAACAAATACTAACTCGTCCGCCAGAAACCGGGTTTTTTGAAAAAACCCGGTTTCTTACATCTCTATGCTGAAAAAAACCGGGTTTCTGAGACACTGTTAATTATTAATTGTTATTGAAACATTTTAATAACATAAAAGTTAACGGTGGGAGGGGGCATCCGCATTCGGAATGATAGATTAACGATTATTCCGATAAGTTATCGTCCGAATGCTTTACCCCTACAGATTTGTGTGGCGATTTAATTAATCTAAAAAAAACCAAATTCCCAAACCGAAACCAACCTGTAGGGGCAATAGCATTCGGGCGATAACTGGGGATAATAATCGTTAATTTCTATGTCCGAATGCTTTGCCCCCACCCCGCGTTTAATCTGCAAAAACGCCTTACCAAAAATATTTATCCGGTGTTTTTGGGGGAATTTGAAACATTTTAATAACATAAAAGTTAACGGTGGGAGGGGGCATCCGCAT
>CAZUCT010000445.1:0-3181 GCA_964619285.1 uncultured bacterium
TTAGCAATTAGCTATTAACAAAAAGTCTTTCATATCTTTATTAAAGTGGTATAAGATACCGGTGTTGGGTGGAGGTTCGCGGCACCCAACCTACAAGAGACTACAAGAGACTGGTAGTTTATTTTTTAACAAGTCCCTAACCAAAATCAAAGGTGTCGGGTTCCACGAAGGTCCGCACAACCTACAGGGGATACCCGTTGCCAACCAAACCCCATCGCCCACCAGAAACCGGGAATTTCTGTAAAAACCCGGTTTCTCAAATCTCCAGGAACGCCCTTAGAAAAATATCAGAAAAGGATTGAGCTCGCTTTCCTGGTGCGGTTTCGACAACCAACCTAATTTTACAGGAACGTCGTACAACCGGCCCGGCCCCCAACGCTTCCAAAAAATCCGCGTCTCCGGGATAAACACCTTAACCACGTTTAAACCGATATCCGGGCGAGTTTGGTCTAACACCAAAGTTTCCAAACCCAACGATTTCGCTATCTCCACGCACTTTAAGACATCATCCCTAATATCGTCCGCCGCCAACTCGGGATAATCCGATCGCACCTTTAGTTCCCCCTCCGCCGGCAGCACATAAGACTGTTCTGCAATTTTACCCCGCTTCCACCAATCGATGGCCAAATCGTCATCGTAAATATACTTGGTACTGCCATCATCTTGCCGAGATATCACTGCAGGCAAGCACTGATTTACCTCCGTCAGCGCCCTGCCGATCGCGATCTTCGGATCGAAGTGGGCGCCGAAACCGTAAATAATATCCTCTATTTCGCTATCGGTTCTCCGAGAAACCCCGGCAAAAGTGGGAATGCCAAAATCGCTGGCGAGATCCAGCACCCAAATCTCGCGGTTAATACTGCGGTAATAATCCCTTATCTGCTTAAAATACGGTTCCTCGAAACTATCTAAATCCACCCCCGGACGTCTGATGCGATTGTACCACCACATCGAAACGGAATCGCGCTCCACCAATTCCATAAAACCTTGCAAAATTGCCTCTTCCTTAGTGTTGCCCGCCGCCGCGCCGTTGGAGTCCGCCCAAAAATATTGTTTTGGCAAATCTTTATAGCCGTAATAGCAATAAGCAGTGGGTACATATTTCCAAGTTTCGTTCGTCAGGGACCAAACCGGACTCCATTCGATCGCGACATCTTCCTCGAAAGGTTCCGCCACCCTTTGAAAAGCGCTTTTGCAACTTTCGTTCCACTCTTGGCGAGTGCGGTATTGTTCCTCGCTGTATTTCGTGCAGCGGTTGGGATGAATTGCCGCCTCTCCCAGCTCTCGATAGGTAGCCGTTTTCCTAATTTCGTAGCCCTGATACACTCCCGAATACCGTTCGATCGCTTCTCCCAGGGCGCTTGCCTTTGCCTGAATTTCCGTTTGACCTTTGCCGCCGCTTTTGCCGCGCACGTTTTCTCGCAGAAAATAGAGGCTGTCAAACATGGTTGCAAAGTTATGCCCCGCCACATAAGAATGGGTGAATTTATCGAAGGATTCTTGCTTTAAGGGCGTTAGCTGTCTGACGACTCCAGTTATCGGGCTGACTTGTTTTTCGTATTTCTTGATGGTTTCTTCTGGGGAACTGGATCTGTGTCCGCCGTCCCTAGTAAAAGTTTTTTTGTTGCTTTCGAGGATTATCGGTTTGGTTCTATATTCCTCTTCCCCGCAGACGGGGCATTGGGGGCGTTTGATGACGGCGTGGGTTTCGGTTTTTAAGGCGTTGGTGTTGATGGTAACGAGGTTTTCTTCTAGGGTTTTGTGTTCCCCCCGCAGAACCCATTTCAGTATCTCCGTTGCTGCTAGGTTTAAACCCGCGCTTACAGTTGCATCTATTTTTGACGGGTTGGGGATTAGGGGTTGGGATGTTTTTAGTTGGCTTTGGATGAACGTTTCCACCGGACGGTTAGAGCGCACTCTTTGAGCCAAGCACTCCCAACAAGCGGTTTTTCCCGGAGCAAATATAGGACCCAACCACATAATGGTTCCTATGGGTTTTATTAAAATCCAAGGGCGTTTTTTCAATAATGCTTTTTGGTTAAAACTCTCTAAACCTTCCTGCAAATAGTCGTCGGTTAAAACTGCCGTTAGCTCTCCTTCTTCTGCTACTAAGATACCTTGATTTTCTAGTAGGGAAACGAACGGTTTGGGGTCGATATTGCCGCAGGCTTTTACGGCGACTTTGGTGTTTTTTAGGCGATCGCTCGCCCCTTCTCTATCTATTTGCAATAAGTCGCACAAACTGGCTATTTCTGATAGTAGAGGAGTCTCGCTTTCTACGATATAATTTTTTTGTTCCATCAGCATCAAAGCATAGAATACTTCCGCCGCCGATGCTTTAAGCGCTAACAACTCTATCAATTCTTCTGGGCCTCTCTCTCCGTTTATTAGCGGTGCTAATAGTTCGTAGAGTTTGCCCGTTAGAACGTAATAGTCAGTCTCGGAGAGTAAAAATACTCCTACTGATTCTATGGTTATTACTTTAAAGCAATTTTTAAATTTTGGCTTTTTTAACATGACACCCTTGGGCTTAATATTTTTTGTCATTCCCATCCCTTTGTCATTGCGAGGGGGGGTGGTTCGTAGTTAACTCTAGTATTTAATCGTTCTATCCCCCCGTGGCAATCTCTGTCCCACCACGCCCCCTCCCAATGACCATTTTAACCTTTATAGTGCTGGCTACAAAAAAAATCATCCAACACCTTACCCGTTCAAATTACTGTGACGAAAATCACATCAAGAGACGATCGCGATCGCTTACCGCACCCTTCCTAGTCAGGGATCATAAAGAATGTCCTTAAGATCGAAAATTTTTTCTAGCCTTTCGGCCATCAAAAAAAAATATCCAGTAGTTGCTTTAAAACTACGAACCGTAGTAAGCTAATAAAAAGCACTCAAATCAAAATAATTGATTGAATTTTTGAAGTAAGCGATCGAAATCACCTAAAAAAAGGATAGCGATCGCGCTCCCCTTGCCGAAGCAGGTACATACTAGGGAAAAAGAGGCTAGAATTTAATCGTGCCTCAATCCTTAAAAAAACCTAAAATTCAAGGTAAACATAAGGATTAGGTCGGTTGGGTGAAGCGACAGCGGAACCCAACAAGCCAAAAACTCTTTGTAGGTTGGGTGCAGCGACAGCGGAACCCAACAAGCCAAAAACTCTTTGTAGGTTGGGTGCAG
>CAZUCT010000446.1:0-3144 GCA_964619285.1 uncultured bacterium
TACGAACTTAATTAACAACAAACCAATCATGTCAACTCAACTTAAACCATTAAATCTGACTGTATCGGAATATCTTCAATTAGAATTAGAAAGCGAAATTCGTCACGAATATATACTGGGCGAAGTTTATGCAATGGTTGGCGCTAGCAAAAACCATAATCGGATTGTGGCAAATATTTATGTCAGGTTGCACCAACATCTTAAAGGAAGCGGTTGTGAAGCTTTCTTTTCCGATATGAAGGTAAAAGTTGAAGACTTGGATATTTTTTATTATCCAGATATTTCGGTTACTTGCGATTCTAAAGACCAAGAAAAATACTTTTTAAAATATCCTTGTATGCTTGTAGAAGTGCTTTCTAATGCGACTAAACGGGTAGATAAACACGAAAAGTTGGTTAATTATTTGGAAATTAAGAGTTTGCAAGAATATGTTATAGTTTCTCAAGACCGAATAAAGGTTGAGATTTATCGTCAAGATGAAAATGGTAATTGGAACGCGACGGTTTTGGGGGAAACAGATGTTTTGAGTTTAGAATCTGTGGGGTTGAAAATGACGGTGGCAGAGGTTTATGAGGATGTGGATATTTAATGAATTGGTTAAACGTGCTAGATGCTCGCTACTGTTGATAATGAAAAAATACCCCCGCTAGGTTTGATATTGGCAGGGGTGTTTTTATCTGACAATTAAAATACTAGAACGATCGCTCTTTAGTAGTAAGTTCATAAACTCGCTCTCTAATTAAATCTTGCCAACCGGGTATTTCTTTGAGGGCAGTTAAAACATCCTCTTCTATTTTCACTGTCAAATTTTTGTTTAAAGGTTTGTTTCCTCGCCTCTTAAATTGATGCTGCCGAATTCCCGATATCTGGCGATCGTAAGACTCTGGAGTTAATTTACTTTTTTCCGCCATTTTCCCTTCGGTTTCTTGATTTTTTTTTAATAATAACACTGGCCTACTAACGTAGACTCATAATTTTTTCTTATATCCAAAGGTTAAAGATTGGGACAAGAATTATTAATTTTGAGAAAAAACACGAGTAAACTAGCGTTATAATTGTTTTAATTCTCCGATATGGTCAAGGAACTTTGGCCGCGTAATGAGGTAAAAAATATGAGCGATCGACCCATTAAAGCAAAAAGAGCGACGATTTCAATTTGTAGGAATGTCCATTTAGAAGCTCTTGAAATGCCCGACGGCGAGTTCCGTTTGTCCTTAACATCTGCGGCAGAAGCGGCAGGTTTTACGAGACAATGGCTTTCATTGGTGACAACAGCAAAGCGACCTGAGACTGTCAAAGCTTTAGAAAATAACGGCTTTTCTTTCGATATTAAAGAAACACAGGTTGCTAAAAATGGCAAAGGAGGAGCTTCAATTGTTAAAACTATTTCTTTTAAAGATTTTGAAGCAATTATTGATTATGGAGTTGACCGAAACTTGCCAAAAGCTACAGCTTTAAAAAAAGCTTTGTTACAAATCAATTTGAGGCAACTTCTTAAAGAGCAACATCAGTCTAAAGTTGAAGATTTTGTAGAACGCTTTTTCCCAGATAGAGAAAAAATTTTTCCTAATAAAACGAATCTCAAACAACAAAAAACTAAGGGAAAAATGGTCAAGGATGGTTTTATTTATGTATTGGAAGGAAGCAACCGCGTTAAAGTTGGTTTTTCTGTCAACCCTGAAGCAAGACTAAAAGCATTGTCGCGGTGGCAAGGAGAATTAAAAACCGTTTTTAGTTGTAAGGGTTCGATAAATTTGGAACAAAAAATCCATAAACAGTTGCATAAAGCAGGGGAATTTTATGGTGCTGAGTGGTATCCTAAAAATCGGCTACAAGAAATTATTAATTTGATTACCACCAAGATAAACATGACTTAATGACTTCGATGCCATTTTGGACTATGGAGTAGAACAGAAAAACCCAAAGGCGATCGCTCTTAACCGAGCATTGCGTCGAGTGACTTTAATCGATTTAATTAGGACTGAATTTGGATATGGCCAAATGACTGTCGAGGAGAAACGTGCCATATTTTATAAAACCTACGCAGCTAGTTTAAGTTACGAGGATTGGTTGGAAATGGATAGAGAAGATGTTCGCATGATTGAAGAACAATTACGATTTATTGGCGAACTTGACTAAAAAGATTTAGATAAAACACTTCAGATGCTAGATTTACCATAAGTTTCTCAAATAAACGTTTATTAGAAGGTAAAATAAGATGACAGAACTCATAATTCCTAATCTTAAAGAAAAAAAATGGGTCAAGTTATTACCACAATAACAATTACAAATCGAATTGACAGAGTTCTCCACGAAAGAGGGTTTATTACTGCTGAAGAAATCCGTTTTTTGACAGTCAATAATGCCTGGGTGTATACCGGAGCAACTATGCTTTGTTTGCCCGCTTCTACGGTCGGTCAATTGGGTTTGACTTTGGGAGGAGAAACGAATATTGAAACGACAGGGGGGTTGAAAAAAGCGAGAATTTTTAGAGATGTGGAACTGACAATTTCGGGGCGTCCGGGAACTTTTGATTGCGTGGAATTGACAGAAGTTTCTTTTCCTTTATTGGGGATAACTCCGATGGAAATATTGGGGTTAGAACCAGATTTAGTTAATCAAACTTTGCGGTTGTTGCCGATGAATTTAGAACAGACTTATTTGATGGCGTAGAGATTTAAAAATAGATAAGGATTTGTAAAATAGATAAACAATCATAAAATTAAACCCTGGATGGGGGCAAAGCATTCGGACAGAAAAGTTAATGCTTTTTCTCCACAGTTATGCCTCGAATGCTGTGCCCCTACAAGTCTATTTTTTTCTCTAGTTCTGTTTATGTTCCTCACCATTATCATCAATGCTATTTTTCAAAACATCCCAGTTTTTGACTCAGATCCTGACAAAGTTTTTCTACTCGTTGGGCAATAGCATCTCGATCTAAAGGGTCATAATTAGTTAACCTAGCGGCCCACTCGCGGCCTGGATGTAATAAATCCCATAGCGATCGCTTTTGTTGATATCTTCCTTTTCCTGGATCGTGGTTTCCAAATCCATCAATTACTTGATTCCATACTGGTTGAAAATGGCGGATCGTTATCCCCTCGCCCCAGGAAACTAAATCCACTTCCATAGCTACTACCTTAA
>CAZUCT010000447.1:0-3120 GCA_964619285.1 uncultured bacterium
ACCCTCAGAAGAGTTGGTATGTGCCAGGTCATACGAAGTCTAGTTTTAACCACGGTCAGGAGGATGCGCCGTGGGAAGGTATCGGTACGGGTTGGTTCTATTCTGTTAATGGTGGGGGAAGCGAGTTGCGTCCGTATTTTGTTGATGGCGAGTCGAAACCGAAGAGTAAAGAGGAATTGGGTGATTTTGAGAGGTATTTGGAAAATAATCGTCGTCCGGTTACTTATGACAATACTTACACCAACCCTCAAACAAAGGTGGGAACTAGGATGCGAGGCGATTATGAAGTTTCAACTTTATTCAACGGCAACTTTGACGTAACTGCTGGAAATTTTCGGAACCAGGAAAATCTAGCGATTCCAGGTTGGTCCGTTCCAGTGCGCGATTCAGAAAAAGCTTCGCGAAAATACTTATCTCCCTGGCACAATATTGCTGCTTTCCAAAATAACGATTACTTGAACCGAGTGGGATACGATCGAAATAAGCCTAACTATGCTTTCCGACTTCAAGCAGGCAAGGTAACGGAGATTGTTCATAATGCTTTTGTGGTACCTGAATGGGGGGATTTGCGGTTTAATCTCGTAGCTCCAGTTGAACGTGGAAAGCTTAAAGTGTATATAGAAACCCCTCCTTCTCCTGGTATAATTAACTGGGATCGACAGCCATTGGGAACAGTAGATTTGAGTCAAGATGCAAGTAACGATCTGGGGCAGTATCAAGATAATATCTACAAAATTGGATTTGCAAGAGAAGGATTTGAAACCTTCCATGTTCCCGTGGACGATCGTTACCGAGGAAAAATAGCAAGGTTGGCTTTTAAATTAGAAGGTAATACAGGAGTTTTCTTAGATGATGTTTTCTTCAGCAGCGTTCACCTGAAGTTTGGCAATCCGTCAGAGGCTCGATTTGATTCTAGGAAACTAGGCAATAACCCTCATCGGAATAACTTACTGATTGAAAAGCCGCAATACGCACTATCTTACAGCTACACTAAAAAAACTCCCGACTGGGTTAGCTGGCAAGTTAATCAAGCCTGGTTAGGTGATGTTGAGCGTCCTGACGAAACAATTTTTGCAATCGATCCAAAACTTCCAGAAGATTTTCCTAAAATTAAAACCGGAAATTTCAAAGACAGTCAAGGTAACAGTTTTGGTTTTGACCAAGGTCATGTAATTCCTTCAAGGGATCGAACAAATCACGAAAAGGATAATAGAGCTACTTTCTTGGGAACGAATTTAATTCCGCAAAGTGTAGATAATAATCGCTTTTTTACTTCCGGAGACAATCCAGCCGAAGCATCTGCTTGGTATAATATCGAGCAGTTAGTCACAGACCTGGTTCAACAAAACAAAGAACTTTACGTTGTTGCGGGGAACTATGGCACCAACTGGACATCACAGAAACGCAGTAATGCTCACCCTCAAGAAAAGAATTTTGGTGATACTAATTCAGAGGCATTTCGCTTACAGAAAATTAATATCCCCAAATGGACTTGGAAAAGCATTCTAGTTTTAGATCGTCCAGGTCAAGGACTAGCAGATATCACTAAACAGACCCCAATTTACACATTTTTAACACCCAATATCCCCGAACCTTATGAAAACTGGTCTGAAAGTGGAAGCCCAGTTTCTCATCCATTTAACCAGATTCAAGATAAGTTGGGATTAGACAAGCCCCTGCCGGATATAGAAAATGCTACTCAATGGCGAAGCCAGTCCACTTGGCAAATCACTATTAACCAGCTTGAAAATTTGCTTGGGGGTCAAAACATTAAATTGTGGTCGAATGTTTCCGAAGACATTCTTATAAAACTCAAGAAGCAAAAAACTGGGAGCACGTCAGTTTTGTAATGAACCTGTGAAATAGTCGCTTTTTGGTAATGGGGAACGCGGTAATGGGTAATGGGCTTTCATACTTAATCTCAAAGCTTCCATTCTTTTTACAAAGGTGACGTGCTCCCAAAAAACTTCTATTACCTAGTTTCTTGTCAATACTTATTTTTAGGGGTAGGCACGAGCGACCTACCCCAATGGAAATCTTGAGGAGCGTTAATAAGAATAGTTATCTGGACCAATAAGATTAGTTCCGTCTGGCAAAATAGTGTTACGATAAAAACCTACCTGGGGGAAAAGCATATTCGACTCGGCCAGATTCGTTCCAGTAAAATCATTACCGTTCATTAAAGTCATCTTCAGGTTGGCTCTCCTCAAATCAGCATAGCTAAAATTAGCACCGCCCGCATTAGCAAGATCTAAATTAGCATCCGTTAAATTAGCTCTGCGGAAGTTAGTATTTGTTAAATTAGAATTCTCTAAGTTAGCACCACTCAAGTTAGCATACGTCAGATGAGCAAACCTCAGACAGATATCTCGCAAGTCTGCCCCTGGCAACTCGGCACGATGCAAAACAATGTTCTCGAAATTTCTCTCTCCTTGAGCGTAACGGCTGAGAAATTCTTGAGGAGCAATAACCCTGGAATCGTTTTTTACCGTGCCATCGGGCATGGTAGTATTGCAAAACAAAGCACGCTCCCAATTGACATTATCCAGGTTGGCATTAGTTAAGTTGGCATCTGTCAAGTCAGCTTTAGTCAAGTTTGCACCGCTTAAGTCTGCACCAGTTAAATTTGCACCCATCAAATTCGCCCTTTCTAAGAGCGCATTAGTTAAATTGGCATCAGTTAGATTGACCCCAATTAAATAGGCAGAAGATAGGTTTGTCTGCTCTAGGTTAGCTCCACTGAAATTACCACTACTGAGATCGCAGCAATTAAAAGAAGCATGAGTCAGGTTGGCTCTACTCAAATTGATGTCAACTAGGTAAGCGCTTGTAAAGAAAGCTGCCCCACCGTCAAGAAGCTCTAAGTTGGCAAAATTTCTCTCTCCCGATTTGTATCTCAGTCGCAAATCAGAAGCAGCTTGTATCGTAGCTTCTACGTTTTTCCACCATTCTGGTTGGTCTTCATCCTCGTATATGACTTCTTCATCGTCTATGAATTTGTCATTATTCATAACTGGTTTCCTCCTTTGCTCCTACAAATCCATCATAACACGATCGCCCCCCACCCCAGGGCTGTTTCATTCTCTTAAAAGCTGCAAAATACCTAGTAAATCGTTAGAT
>CAZUCT010000448.1:0-2556 GCA_964619285.1 uncultured bacterium
CTTGATTTTTGTTAATTGTTAAATTTTGTAAGGTGCGCAATGCGCACCCTACTGAATTTTGTAAGGTGCGCAATGCGCACCCTACTGAATTTTGTAAGGTGCGCAATGCGCACCCTACTGAATAACAATTAGCAATTAACAATTAACTCTTGAGCGCGTATTCGTATCCAACATCGCACCAAGATTCTTCGATCGCTTTAATCAAACAAGACAAAGAGACTACGCTGGAAACCAAAACAAGATAGCCATCAACGAAATTATCCGGGAGGCGAAAAGTAGTATTTACTACGATAACATACCTAATTTCATTTTTACTGATTATCAAAGAATCCACCAAAGCTTTCAGAGGTTTTATCTTAAAATAGGGCACTGAAAAAAAAATTTTGCCAGAGTTGAGATTAGCTAACATACTCAAATAGCTATTCAAAACAATATTACCAATTTCTGTCAAGATTTCGCAATCCGAAACATTGAGATAAGGCAAAGGTAGTCCTGAGTTTTTATTTTTTTTCCTAAGCCAATTGGTAAACATGAGAGCGCGGCGATCGTCTATTAGGAAGAGAGCATCTCCCGACATAGAACCGGAGAAAATCTGATGAACTGTCGCCACATCCGCAGGTAAAAAGCGATCGTACTCGATCGCTAACTTACTCAGAGGATAAAGGGAGACTCCCGAAACTTCTAGCACTACGGGCAACTCTATAAGTTCCGAAATCGACACTGCGGGACGTCGGGATAATGCCGCCCGAACGAATTGAGTTAAGCCGTGGTTTTGTTTTTCTGTTAGTAGCATAGCATAACCTCCAGGGGAATTGGGAATTGACAATTAACAATTGACAATTGACAGAGTCTCAAATAACATCTAAAATGGCACGAGCCATAAATTCAAGGGAGACCGAACGATCGCTCAAACCAGCCTCGATCGCCGCCCGGGGCATTCCATAAACTATACAGCTCGACTCCGCTTCGGTAAAAATCGAGCCACCCTGAGACTTAATCCAAGAAGCACCCTGCTTGCCATCGGAGCCCATACCAGTCATAACCACGCCCAAAAGGCGATCGCGGTAAATCTCCGCTGCAGATTGAAACATCACATCCACAGAAGGACGATGCAAAGTATCAAAAGGTCGCGCGTCCAGATGGGCAACAACCTTACCGCTTGCTTGACGTTTAAAAGTAAGATGTCGTCCGCCAGGAGCGATGAGAACTATACCCGGACGCAACACATCTCCCTCCTCGGCCTGAACCACCTTAAGTTCCGACAATTGGTCGAGCCTTTCGGCATACATTTTCGTATAACCAACGGGCATATGAAGAACGATCGCTATAGGCACGGGAAAGCTTGCCGGTAACTGGGGAATCAAAGTAGCCAGAGCTTGGGGCCCTCCCGTAGAAATTCCGATAGCCACCATACTCAACAAACCTTTAGAAGACTGCAAATCGAGAGGGGCCTTTGGTTTAGCTTGAGGGGAGAGAACCCCCAGTTTTACTGGTAGCTGCCCCATGGGCACCTTAGCAGCAGCCTTTACCTTCTCGGTTAATTCATCGGCAATCTCAAAAATCTTTTCCGTTGCTAGGGCTGTAGGTTTTTGGACGAAATCAACCGCACCTGCATCCAGAGCGGCCAAGACCATTTCCCCCGCCTCGCTAGCAATACTGACAACAACTACAGGCAAAGGACGTCGTGCCATTTGTTCGCGCAAAAATTCCACGCCGTCGAGGCACGGCATAATTAAATCTAAGGTAACAACGTCTGGATCGAGCTTTTCCACAAGTTCTAAAGCTTCCTGTCCATCTCGTGCCGTCTCTACCACTTCGATAAACGGACTGCGGGATAGCATTTGCCTGACGACCTTGCGAACGTAAGCAGAATCATCTACGATTAAAACTTTTACAAGTTTACTCATTAATTTGTCCTCCTTTAGGGAATTGGGAATGGGGAATGGGAATTACCTTTTAACATAAACAAAGGCATCTCCTACTTCTTCTAGCTCAAAACCCGTATCTAGTTTTAATAAAGATTCCGACGAGCTAAGAAATAAATAACCGGGAGTCGGCATTTCTTGAAAGAAGAGCGAAGCTGTTTGGCGAATAGCATTTTGGGAAAAGTAAATAAACACATTGCGACAAAAAATGAAATTTACCCGAGCCAAAGACTTAATTTCAAAAGGGGAAAACAAATTAGCCGTTTGATAGCGAACGCGATTTTTCAGCAGGGGCGACACCCGCCAACCATTTTGTTCTTCGGTAAAATATTTAGCCTTAAGCTCTGGGGGCAAACTGCGGAAAGAGCGAGGGCGATAAATACCTTCCTTAGCTTTAGCGATCGCCGTCTCTGAAGCATCGCTGGCATAAATTTCTATCTTGCACCTTTCAAACCACCTTGCTTCATTTAAGGCCATAGCTATAGTCAAAGGCTCTTCCCCACTAGAACAAGCAGCGCTCCAAATCCTAATTGGTTGGAAGCTATCTGTAGAATAGGCATCTTGCCTGTTCTTCAAATCTTGCCTGTTCTTCAAATCTTGCCTGTTCTTCAAATCTTGCCTGTTCTTCAAA
>CAZUCT010000448.1:2656-3117 GCA_964619285.1 uncultured bacterium
TCTTGTGGCACTAAGATATCGACCAGAGCTTTTATTTGGTCGATTTCCCGCCAAAAAAAAGTTTCTGGCACCGAGAGCAGATTTATTAAGTGTTTCCACTCTTGAGTAGTTGCTGCATCATACTTTAGTAAATAGTAATAATCCAACAAAGAACTCAAGCCCAATTCGATGACTCTCGGAGAAAGTTTGTCTGCCAACAGATCGCATTTGGTATCTTCATAGTATAACCCCGTGCGTTCGTGAATTAAGTCTCGGAGAATGACAAAAACACTCTCGGACAATTTAAGTGGTTCTGGCAAAAATGACATTTCAGACATTGCTAATGGCTAATTGCTAATTGCTAATGGCTAATTGCTAATTGCTAATGGCTAATTGTTAGCATTAACACTTAACAATTAGCAGTTAGGGACTTGCGTAGTAATAAGATACCGACTTGTTGGGTTGCGTTTCACTCCACCCAA
>CAZUCT010000449.1:0-3113 GCA_964619285.1 uncultured bacterium
GTTTCTGGCCCCACCATCTAATTAAGAAACCCGGTTTTTTGCCCACCGGGTTTCTCTGAGTGGGGCCATAAACCCGGTTTCTTAAATACCCAGGAAGCGATCGCTCTTTGATTTTACGCTTGACGCCACTTAAAAATTATCGTTTCTTCTGCCTGTTTAAATTCTATATCAAATAAATCAAATACTACTTCTCTTCCTAAGAGGTTTTCTTCGCAATTCTCTGTTTGCGCCCAGGCGACGGGAGCGTTAAAAGCATGACCGTCTAACTCTATTTCTACCTGGCGCAATAAGTATTCAATACTTCCCCCAATTCCTTCTGCTTTGCTGTTAATTTCTCCACTGGCTTTAATACACCCTAAATCTTGCCCTAATTCTTTAGTAATCAAACACATTTCCGCACCGGAATTAACTAGCATTTTGAGTTTAATAGATTCCTGAGATTTCAGCGTTAACTCATATTTTGGTTGCCAATCGTGGGTTTTTAAGGTTCTCATTCTCACGGGATAAAACTTAATTGGTTCCACAAATTCGCTTTCAAAAATGCGCTCGATTACATAGTCTAAATTAGATAAATTTGGAGGTATGCCTTCTTTCATTTTGTCGTAATCTCGGTGGTGGCTGATTACTCCTTTATTATTATAGGCAATCCATTGGCCTCGATATTTTTTGAGCTTGGGGCGATTGGCTTTATACCAGTGGTTGGCTGTGGGATATTCTGGTTCCATTTTATTGGTTTATAATTAAATTTTAGTAGATAGAGAAGGGGCGATCGCTAGGAAAACCGCCCCCCTAATTTTTAACTATTTCAGAGATTTTTTAGCGATATAAGGACTCTCTGGATTGACAATTAACCGTTGTTGTTTTGGGTCAATTAAAACATCCATTTCCTCCATCGGAATCGAGCCTAATAATACCTCGGCATCCCCGGGTAAAACCATAGCATCGACATTGGCGCGGCGATTTTCAAATTTTACGTCCACCGGCCCGACAATTTCTAATCTTGTCTGGGTGCCGTCTGCTAATTCTGCTGCTTGTTCGCCAACTTTTTTCAAGTTAAGTTGAGTCTTAATTTGCTGGTTAATTGCCAGCATATAAGCACCACTATCCACTAAAGCGGTGACTTTCATCCGGCGAATTTTGTCTTCTTCAAGATAACCTTCTCGAAATAGAACCAAATCGGCTCCGCGAATTAGTTCGATGTCTGCATAAACTAAGCCCATGTTACTACCTCCTTGTTTAGAGATATTTCTATGGTAGCATAGATTTAAAAAAAGTAGCGATCGCCCCCCTACTAGAAACCCGGTTTTTTCAAAAAACCGGGTTTATTAGTATTTGAAAAAACCGGGTTTATTAGTATTTGAAAAAACCGGGTTTATTAGGGTTTTCTTAGGGAGCGATCGGGGAGCATCGAATCTTTGCAAAAATATAGCAACCAGTTTAGGAGTTATCAAAAATTAAACTTCCCAAACTATTGCCTTTTGCCTCTTGCCTCTTGCCTAAAAGCGATAATTTCTTGGTTTTCTTCTTGCATTGAGATGCACCCGAGCGATCGCCTAATTAAATTAAACTGCTAAACTGAAAAAATCAACTGGCAGCTAACATTTCTTTCGCCTTATCAATATTCTGGCGAACCTTACTGGCACAGTCGTGTAATGCCTTACTTTCAGCATCATTTAACTCGATTTCTACTACTTTCTTAACTCCCTCCCGACTCAACATGGCGGGAACTCCTAAGAAGATATCTTGCAAACCATATTGCCCTTCCAAATAAACCGAACAAGGCAAAATTCGAGACCGATCGAAAACAATAGACTCGACCATCAAACTTGCAGAAGCTGCGGGGGCGTAATAAGCGCTGCCGATTTTCATTAATTCCACAATTTCTCCCCCACCGCTGCGGGTTCTTTGTACCAAACGTTCGATAGTAGCATCGTCCATCAGTTGAGTAATGGGGATGCCGTTAACGGTGGAATAGCGGGGCACCGGTACCATTAAATCGCCGTGACTGCCTAAGACGGTGGCGTTAATCTCGGCGATGGAGACTCCCAGTTCCATGGAGATAAAGGTTTGGAAGCGGGCCGAGTCTAAGACTCCGGCCATGCCCATAATCCGGTTTTTGGGCAAACCGGCATTTTCCCAGGCGAGATAGGTCATCACGTCCAGGGGATTAGTTACCAGGACGAAAATGGCGTTTGGGGAAGCAGCGATCGCTTTTTTGGCAGCTTCTACTACTATCTGGGAGTTGATTTGCAATAACTCTTCTCGACTCATGCCCGGTTTGCGGGGTTTGCCGGCGGTGATGACGATGATATCGGAGTTGGCGGTGTCGGCATAGTCGTTGGTGCCGATAATTTGGCGATCGTGACGGAAGACTCCCCGGGCCTCCATCAGGTCGAGGGCGACGCCTTGGGGCCAACCTTCGATGACATCGAGGAGGACGACATCGGCGATATTTTTTTGAGCGAGGGTTTGGGCGATCGTGCTGCCTACTTTACCCGCACCAATAACAGATACGCGAGTTGAACTATCCATAGAAAAAGTACCAATGAGATTTTTGCTTGTTTGTTTGTAGGTTGGGTGGAAGGGAGTGGAACCCAACAGGCCCAAAGTTGGGATGTTGGGTTGCGCTGTCGCTTCACCCAACCTACGTTTTTAGTTAGGAAATTCCTCTAGTTGGTCTAAGCGCAACCAAATATTAGGAGTGGGAACTTTGCCAAATTTGACAAAGGCATAGTCGCCGCGAGTATCGACTATTTCCCCTTGACTCTCAAATAAATAAGGAGGAAAGCGAGAGTCGCTAGCTTTGGCCTCTAAGCTGTTTTCCAACTTTTCCCGCACGACGCGGACTAAGGAACCCTTTTTAATCTTACTTGGCATATTTTCTAGGACGTTTTTCGATCGTATTCTTTTAAATTTTAATCTGGAATGGGCTTTTGGATAATGGCCAGGGTAAAACTGGGGTCCGGGCTCGTAGTAAGGACTTTAGTGCTTTTTATTGAGGCATTTTTATCGCTGAAGCGATTACTACGAACGAAATCGCTGAAGCGATTACTACGAACGAAATCCCTGAAGCGATTACTACGAACGAAATCCCTGAAGCGATTACTACGAAC
>CAZUCT010000450.1:0-3108 GCA_964619285.1 uncultured bacterium
GTAGATAGCGTTATTAATGAAGATAGAGACGCGCCGGAAATAACCGTGGAATTAGCCAACGATACGGGGGAAGACGACACCGATAAAATGACTGCGGACCCGAGTTTAACTGGAACGGTTATTGATGAAAGCGAAATTTTTAGTTTCGAGATAAGTAGAACAGGCATCTTGCCTGTTACCGGCGGCGAAGGCCAGACGCCTGTTACGGGAGAAAGCGACAGTTTTATTGAGGTAACGACCGAGTTAGAAAGCGACGGCAGTTTCGTCTTAAACCGAGAAGTTTTGGAAGAAGTTTTGGGAGAAACTTTGCCTTTGGGAATGAATACAATTTATTTACGCGCCACTGACGAAAATGGATGGGACTCGGCAGTTTTTGAGTTGGAATTTACGTTAGAAGAAGAGGATTTGTTAGGGCCGGAAATTGAATCTTTGGCGGGAATTTACGGTTTAAATTCCTATCCAGTAGCGGTGAGCTTGCCTCCCAGGGCAAACGCATCTAATTTTTGCCCTGTCGAGTCTGATAAAATTAAAAAGGTCTAACCACTTTGAAGTAAACTGGACTTTTGAGGATTAAAAGAGATGAAATTAGAACCAAAACTGACCATTGCTCAACATTTTCAAGATGTTGACGCTCCGAGAGTAGAACGCACTAAGGCTCATCAATTAATAGATATTATTACAATAGCTATTTGTGCGGTAATTTGCGGTGCAGATGGTTGGACCGACATCGAAAGTTATGGTCATGCTAAATATAATTGGCTGAAGAAGTTTTTAGAACTGCCCAACGGTATTCCTTCTCACGATACATTTAGACGAGTGTTTGCGCGGATAGACCCAGAACAGTTTCAGTCGTGTTTTTTGAATTGGATTAAAAGTATTGAAAAAGTTACTACTAAAGAAATTGTAGCAATTGATGGCAAGACTCTGCGTCGTTCTTACGATACAAAATCTTCTCAAGGTGCTATCCATAAGATGACCGCTTGGGCAAATTCCTCGGGCTTGGTTTTAGCACAGCGAAAAGTGGATGAAAAGTCCAATGAAATAACTGCCATTCCATAATTCCTAAAAGTGCTAGAAATTCGAGGTTGTATTGTCACCATAGATGCTATGGGTTGCCAAAAGGAAATTGTCTCTAAAATCGCTGAGAAAGAAGCAGATTATCTCATAGCTATCAAAACAGATCGACCCACACTTTATGAAAATATTAAACATCTTTTTAATGAAGCTCTTACCAATTCCGAAGGATTTGAACTTAGTCATTATCAAAAAGAAGAATGGGGTCATGGCCGTGAATAAATTAGGAATTATTGGATGCTAACTAATGTCAACGAATTACTAGACCCACAAGGAAAATGGGAAAAATTTTCAAGGGTAGGGATGGTCTGCTCTGAAAGAATTGTCAATGGAAAGCGGTCCCAAGAAACTCGTTACTACATTAGTAGTTTAAAATTAAATGCAGAAGAAATGGCCAGTGCAATTCGCAACCATTGGGGGGTAGAAAATTCTTTTCACTGGGTATTGGACGTAGCATTTAATGAAGATAGTTCTCGTATTCGTTCGGAAAATTCACCTCAAAATTTTGCTGTGTTGAGACACATAGCAATCAACTTATTAAAACAAGAAAAAAGCCAAAAAACCGGTATCAAAAATAAACGTTTAAAAGCAGGGTGGGATAACCAATACTTAGAAATAATCTTAAATCTTTCCTAAAAGTGAGCAAATACAAAGCGCTCTGTTAGCTTCCAAAGCTAGCTAGCTTTCGTTGGGATAAAAAGTGCTATTTTTCCTTTCACTCCAACAAAAAACTGGAAATTACTGAAGTTGGCGATCGCCTTTTTTCTTACTTATACAAAATACGAGTCGCTCCTGCTGTTAACCCTAGTTAATTTCAAAGTGGTTAGACCTTTTTAATTTTACCAGACTCGACAGGGCAAAAATTAGATGCGTTTGCCCTGCGGTTCGTAAGTAGGAGTGCAAAATTAATTAGACACCGAACAGACAAGATGTCTGTTCTACGGGGAAAATTTTCTGCAAATATTTTTGCCTACCTACTTATTGGCCTTGCACTTCAACATGGATTAAAACCCAAGCTTGCGTTCCATCGTTCAGCCAAACCTTATAGAGCTTATCGGCCAAGCGTTTGCCCAATTCTGCGTCCCGGACAACTTATTCTAACTCCTTGTCCATCGACTCGTAAGGACGATTCCAATCTATATTAGGATAGATTTTGGGAAAGCAGTATTCTACAAACTGCTGAAAATACTGTTCCAGTCCAGCCTTCCAAGGACTGTCGTATTCTCCAGGAAAATCTGTCATGTCTAAAACTTTGATGCTTGTTTCTCCTATTGTAACTTGTTTTTTAGCTAAAAGTTCGATAGGGAGAAAAAAAGATAAAAAAGTTGATGGCCAGAAGTAGAAATTAAGGATAGCGGCCGTTGTTGTTTTCGTGGTGGCGATCGCGTTTTCTACTTGTCATCTCAACCTCTAGAAACCCGGTTTTTCCAAAAAACCGGGTTTCTCTTCCGAGGTTCATCCCAAGCGTCACCCATACCTCCCCCACACCCAATGCCTAATTTTTGAAAATTCGCCGTTTTTGTGGCTGCGGCGAATTTTCTTCTGTCCCTTGTTTTTCAACCCTTTCGCTTAAAATTTGTTTCGAGGAAGCGATCGCGTTTTCTTACGGGCACCACTTCCATTATAGACCTAAAAACCGGCTTCGAGATCTTTTTTGCCATTTTCGCTTTTAAATTTTTTATCGAAGAAAAAAAAATGATAAGAAAAAATTATCCCCAGTCTTTCTAGGACTGTTCTAAAATAGATTTATACTCGACGCGGGCAAAAACGGCGTTTTTGAACCGAAAACCTCAAACCTCTTACCTTTCTGACCTCTGACCTCTGACCTCTGACCTCAAAAAAGCGCAATTCCTTCCCGTGTTGAGTATATCCCACTTCTGTCACTGTCCGAAATTCTAACCAATTTCCGTCATCACAGCATCCAGCCCCCAACGAACGAATCAAGGTTTGACACCCATTTTTAGGAGAATTACAAAAGAGTTAAAATCTGTTAATGCGATCGCTAAAACCTAACCTATAGTTTGGCGTTGGTGG
>CAZUCT010000451.1:0-3079 GCA_964619285.1 uncultured bacterium
AGCTCGCAAAAAGCGTTGAATTGTAGGTTTTCCTCTTGCATTGAGATGCACCCATGAGATGGCTTCGCGACAGCGAACAATGACAGAAAAAGGTTTTTTTGCGTAAGTCCGCAATCTGAGAAGAAAAACAACAGTCTATGTTGTCTGTTGTACAAAAATTTAAGATTTAATACAGAGATTACCAAAATTTTTTAATGTCTTTATTTGATTGGTTTGCTAATAGAAAAAAATCGGTCCAAAACTCCGAAAGGCGACCCGAAAGGGAAATAGCAGACGGACTTTGGATTAAATGCTCTGCTTGTACGGCCTTGACTTATACCAAAGACTTACAGGCAAATCAAATGGTTTGTCTGGAGTGCGGACATCACCTGCAAGTGTCAGGGGACGAACGGATTAAGCAGTTAATAGATGTCAATACCTGGATGCCCATAAATGAGAACCTGAAGGCAACGGATCCTCTGGGTTTTCGCGATCGCAAAAATTACAAAGATCGCCTTGTGGAAGCCCAAGAAAAAACAGGACTAACAGACGCAGTTATCACGGGAATAGGTCAAACGGAAGGTAAACCGATCGCCCTGGGAGTGATGGACTTCCGATTTATGGGCGGTAGTATGGGTTCCGTGGTTGGAGAAAAACTCACCCGCTTGACCGAAGAAGCCACTCGAAGACGCCTACCTTTAATTATTATCTGCGCCTCCGGCGGGGCCAGAATGCAAGAAGGAATGTTAAGTCTGATGCAAATGGCAAAAATATCAGGGGCCCTGGAACGCCACCGAGAAGCTAGACTGCTTTACATCCCAGTTTTAACTCATCCCACCACAGGGGGGGTAACAGCCAGCTTTGCCATGTTGGGAGATATTATTATCGCCGAGCCAAAGGCCACTATTGGCTTCGCGGGAAGGCGAGTCATCGAGCAAACCCTACGGGAAAAGTTACCCGAGAATTTTCAGAGCTCTGAATATCTGCTTCAGCATGGGTTTGTCGATGCCATTGTCCCTCGAACTCAATTGAAGAAAACTTTGGCCCAGTTGCTCCGCCTCCATCAACCCCAGTCTTTACCCGCTCTTGTCCCAGGCGATGCTCCAGAAGTGCCAGCTTTGAATATGCCGGAGTATGGCGAAGAAACTGCTGCCCATACAACTGACAACCATAGAATTGCCGAACATCTTAATCTGGATCGCTAATCTTTCAAAAGATATTTGCTTTTAGGGACCGTTAAATGAGATGATAGCGTTGTAGATTCGGCTTAATCTTTCGCGTACTAGCAAACAATTATTATGGGTTTTGCAGATTTGTCGATCGCTGAAATAGCGGAGGACTTCAAGGTTCCCGTTGAGGATGTACTTGCTTTGTGCAACCAGTTGGGAATTGCCTACAAGTATCCTCAAACTCGCTTGGCCTTAGAGGATGCCAAGGCAGTTATGTCGAAACTTTTGGCTCAAGGCCACAATTGCGATTTTAACCAGAGTTCTTGAAACTTCTTTCTAAGTAATTAACAAGCGATCGGCTGTCAATAAAAATCCGATCTAGCCGCTGTTTAGCCAACCATCAATTAATTCGCCTTATTTATTGGAGCGCAATGTTTAAAAAATTTGTCATTGCTGTGGTGACAGTATTCTTTTTCACCTTTGGAAGCTTAGTCAATAGCGCCAGTGCAATCGAAATTCCTCAAGAAATTCGCACTTTGCCCCTTAACGAAGCGGGCGAAACGGTTGTAGTCAGCGAAAAAGACTACGAACAAGGTAAGCGCGAGTTTAACAACGTTTGTTCTCAATGTCATGTGGGAGGGGTAACTAAAACCAATCCTGATGTGGGACTGGGACTAGATACCCTGGGTTATGCCTATCCGCCCCGAGATAATATTGAAGGGCTGATAGATTACATGAAAAATCCCACTACTTATGATGGGTTTTACGAAATTTCTCAGTTACATCCGAGTCTCAAGAGTGCGGATATTTTCCCCGAAATGAGAAATCTCAGCGAAGACGATTTGTATAACATCGCTTCTTATATTCTCATTCAAGCTAAAACTTTGGGCAAACAGTGGGGCGGCGGTAAAATCTACCGTTAAGATACTGTTGGCTATTTCTGCCGATGGTCGATTTTAGAGCTTTATGGGGTTGGAAGACAGCCAAAATTAATTTTTTGGTTTCTTAAACCCCACTTAATCTAAAATCGATAATCGGCAAATTTTAATTTAAAAGACAGATAATTAAAACAAGAGAATTGTCATGTTACTAAAAAAATTTTTACCCCGCTTTTTCTGTGCTATTTTATTTGCTTTAATCGCGTTTACCAGCATTTCTCAATCGGCTCTAGCAGCTAATGTTGACGATTATGTAAAACGATATTTAGATGTAGGTCAACCAGTTGAGATTAAAGTTAACGAAGCGGGAGATAGTAAATTATTTGATGGCGAAGAGATTTCTGATGGCAAAAGGCTGTTTTCTGATAGCTGCCTTAATTGCCATGTAGGAGGTACTACTTTACCGTTACCTTCTGTATCTCTGTCTATGGAAAGTCTCAAGGGAGCAACTCCTCCTCGGGATAATATTGATAATTTAGTTGAATTTTTCAGAGATCCGATGGTTTATGACGGTAGCGATTATAGCTATTTTTGTCGTCGAATCACAAAACGATGGATGTCTGACGCCGAAGTAGAAAAGTTAGCCGCTTTTATTCTGAGGGCCGCAGACAAAGCTCCAGGTTGGGGCAGCACGAGTTTTTAGTAAGAGAAGACAACAAAAAGAAGGTTAAAACAGAAGCGATCGCTCGTTCGTAGTAACGACTTTAGTCGTATAGATGTAGCGGCGGGCTCCGAGGGTTAGGTTAGCAGCAGATGTGGTAGGGACGAGTGCGGATGGGTTGTTGGGAGGGCGATCGCTCTCGTCAAGTAGTAGGGTGTGCATCGCGCACCGGCGAGAATATGATAACTTGCCCCAAACAAAAGCGATCGCCCCCGATAATGTTTGGTGGAGGCGATCGCCCGTTCGTAGTAACGACTTTAGTCGTATAGAGCTTGTAGTGGGTTCCGAGGGTTAGGTTAGCAGCGGATGTTGTAGGGACGAGTGCGGATGGG
>CAZUCT010000452.1:0-3024 GCA_964619285.1 uncultured bacterium
TCGCAGGGCCAATCTGGATCGCTGCAATTTAAGTGGTGCTAAACTCAATAAGGCTCCGCGGATGGCGAGCAGGTCTATACCGAGCTAACCTGAGTGGGGCTAACTTAACTGGGGCTAGCCTGCAAGAGGCTTGCTTTGCAAAGGCTAATTTGAGGGGAGCTAATTTAAGCAGAACTTGGCTGTGTGAAACTCACTTTGATGCTGCCGATCTCAGCGCTGCTAATTTTACTAATGCCAGGATTCACCGTCGCACTAGCTTTAATGAAGCTAATTTAACTCAAGTTAATTTTACAGGACTTATTTTAGACGTTGGTTGGGATAAAATTGACTTTACAGAAGCTTATTTTCAAGACACAATTATGCCCGATGGCAGCGTTCGTAGCAGTTAATGTTAATATTTATATTGAACGGCGAACTCGCTAAATTCAGAGGACAACAATGAGCAAAATTTCGGAAATTACTTTTGAAGAATTACTAGAACTTTACGCTGGCGGACAGCGAGATTTTACCAGATTTACGGTCCGAGATACAGACATCGATTACGATGATGGAGTGGACTTAAGGGGAGTAAAATTCAGGGGAGATAGCCTCTCTAGACTCGTTTATGCCCTGCAAAACTGCAACTTGAGCGGAGCCGATCTCAGAAGTATTAATTTAGAGCGAGGTAATCTCGATGGCTGTAATTTAAGTGGAGCCTTATTGAATAAAGCCGATCTGTGGCGGGTTGACTTCCACAAAGCTAACCTGAGCGGAGCTAACCTACATCGGGCCCGCCTGCAAGAAGTTTGTTTTAACCGTGCTAATTTAAGAAAAACTAATTTCAGCGATACAAAGCTAATAGAAACTCGCTTCAGTTGCGCCGATTTAAGCGACGCTAACTTCACTAATGCCGATATTGGACCCAGGGTGAACTTCTCTAAAGCCAATTTAACTCGGGTTGACTTTACAGGAGCTAGTATGGCAGTCAGTATGTATGAAATTCAGTTCAAAAACAGCTACGAATGAAAATACTATTATGCCCGATGGCAGCATTCGCAGCAGTTAATATGAGTTTTAATTGTTCCTAATTTAAGCAATACCCCTTATTTGTCAAAATAAATAAGGGGTATTGGGCTGTTTTTACTGACTAAAACACAGAGCGCTTGCGCTAATATTATAGCTCAAATCAGTGTATCTACTTGATGTTTTTGAGTCTTTCCTTAATCTGTGGGTCTTTAACGTTGGAAAGGAAGTCGTATCTAAAGATATCGGAGTCTTCATTTAGACATTCTTCGAGCTCGTTAATAGTAAATTTGAAGTCAGTCCATTTTTTAGGAGTAACTTTTTTAGGTTTTCCTTTGTTATTATATTCAACGTTGAGAAGGTCTAAAGCATTATTAGGAACAATCACTGCATAAGCATAGTCGGGATACTCTGATGTCGAGTCTTTGTTAAATCCCATAACAACTTTCCAAAGTTTGCTTGGTACGGCAATTTTTTCTTCTGGATTTGTCTTTGTCTGAGCATTAAATTGGTTGAAATCATTATAATCCTCGCCGTCGCCACCAGTTCCTAGTACCCCAGAGATAACGTAAATCTTGTGTTGAAAAATTTTAACCTTTTCCTGCAAATGCTCTTCCCATTTCCTCCAAATACCACTATTCCCCTTTAGATCTTGCGGAACAATATTCGTGGTCAGAAAAGTAGAATATAAATCTTTGATGCTTCTACTTCTGTCTTTTGAAGGACTTAAATGTCCGCGCACGGGCCAGAAATAGGGTTTCAACGGCGGCGAAAAGTCACGCTCGGGAACCTCGAAATTTTTGTACTCGTCGTAGCTATAATATTTTTCGACCTGAGCATCAAAATTATAGTCATTGTGGTTAATTTTGTACCACCGAGTACCATCTAAATCTGGGTCTTCTGCAAATCCGCCAGGTCTTTTTGAACTTGATATCTTCGACGGCCACGAACCGTCTAACATCCAACTTACCCAGTTTGCGGTATTGCGAGTTTTGTTAAACGACATCGTATATTGTGGCTTTTCAATCAAGTAGTTGTTTGGAGAATAGGCAAGACTATCATTTCTCGCAGCAGTAGGATTGCCAAACTTTAAAGTGTTGCTTTGAAAGAAAACATTATCTAAGTAAACCTTCGGCTTATTCTGACCCTCCGTCCTTAATTCCAGATCGACATTTACCATTTTTCCTCTGAGTGTTTCTGGAACTGGAATAAAGAAAGATTCAAATCCATTCCGTCCGTAATCAATTTTATATCGATCCCCTCCATAAGAACTAGGAATGCTAATTTCTGTTCCGGTCGGCTGGTTGTTATCATCTAGTAATGGAACTTTTTCTAAAGTGTTGCTTGCTTTTTGCAAGACAATTGTTTGGTCGTGAACGATACTTTCGTCCGGCGTTTTTAGAGTGACAACAAGCTCTCCACGCTTGTCTTTAGTAGTTCCCGGTGCATGAACGTCCAACCGCAATACGCCCCAGTCAGGTACAACTTGTGGGTTGTGGACGATCCTGTTATTTTTACCCTCTAGCTTAAGAGTGTAGTTTAGTTGAGTGCCCTCAGCTCCCAAGTTCTGTCGCTCGTTATCGAAAGTAGTAATTTTACGCCAATCTACCAAGTTACTCATACTAACTGAAGCAGACTTGTCAGACCACCCTGGAATAGGAATGTTCGGTAGAGGAGCGTTAGGATCGTTCTTGGGAGCCACAAGCTCGAAGTTTCCATTAAACACGGTCGGTGTAGCATAATCGCCCCGCAACCGTTTTTCGACAGCGCCCTTAGCGTAAGTATTGTCATAAGTAACCGGACGACGATTATTTTCCAAATATTGCTGAAAATCACCCAGTTCGTCTTTACTCTTCTTACTCTTGTTAGTACCGCTACCAACCTCATACGGACGCAACTTGCTTCCTTCACCATTAACAGAATAGAACCAACCCGTACCGATACCCTCCCAAGGCGCCTTCGTATCGCCGTGGTTAAAACTAGACTTCGTATGACCTGGCACATACCAACTCTTCTGAGGGT
>CAZUCT010000453.1:0-2985 GCA_964619285.1 uncultured bacterium
GTGCGCAATGCGCACCTTACAATTTCGTTGAAGATTAAGAAACCCGGTTTTTTGAAAAAACCGGGTTTCTGAGTTCTGGTAGGGTGCGCAATGCGCACCCAGCCCTGTCAAGGTGTAGCCGCGAGAACGAAAAAACGTTACTTTAGGCTATCTCGAACTGTCGATTTTTTCTCAAAAACTCTCCCCACACGGACCAACTCCCCACACTCCCCACCCGGACCACCCTCCAAAACTCGTTGACCACCTTGACAGCGGTGGCACTGCGCACCTTACAATCTTATCGCCGCAAAAAAAGCCTTTCTCAATACGAGAAACTATTAACAACAACCAACCAACATCCACCGTTTAATAAAGCAGTAATTACCGCGCAAATAATAACCCCTTTCATTAAAGCAAATTTCCGCTTTATTGCCGTTACAGCAATAGCGGGAAGAACATAAATCAATTGCGACAAACCCAAAGAAAAAAGACCTAACATTATTTGTTGGGCATAATCGTTCAAATTCACCGCTAATAGATATGCTATTATCGAAGCGATTAAGTGCATTAATAAGACCAAACCAATCCCTAATAAAATTCCTTTTAATTCGCGTCTTTGGGGCATCATCTTTTTAATTTTCCTTCTCTATATTTAATTCTAATTCTTGTTGGGTTGCGCTTCGGTATCTCAGAAACCCGGTTTTTTCAAAAAACCGGGTTTCTTGACTTATCCCAAAAAACCGGGTTTCTTGACAGCTCCGTTGGGTTGCGCTGCGCTTCACCCAACCTACTTTTATGATTAACGATTTGTCACCAAATCGTAACCCGCACTTCCTTCGCGATAAAACATATTAAAAGTATCGAAAGGAATAATCCGACCGTCTGGATGGACGATATGAATGCAAGAACGTTTCACCGATCGCACGTCGAAATTATAAGGGTCTAAAAACTGAACTATCGTCACCCGAAATATATTCTCATAAGTCAACCCATCCGGTACCGCTACCATCGGCAAACAACACAATAATTGCTTTAAAGAAGCAGTAGCAGATAAAGGAGAATGACTGGTAGAAAATAACTCAAAAATTTGCTTCTTTAGCTCCTCGTTTTGTTCGTAAAGAACGCTATTCGGCATCATCTTGACATAATCATCGGGAGCAATTAAACCCGTTAAAGGAATAACTTTCCCCTTTAATTTCAAAGCATAACCCATTACCAAACAGTCGGGATGGCAGGGAACCGGCAATAAATCTTCCGGTTTAAAATAGGAACTTTGCTCTAAAATAGACCGCCGTACTTCCGTTAAAGTATAGCGGTCCGTTTTCGGATTAAATCCTTCCAAACGACCGGCTATTTGTACGGGTTGAAACGATACTCCTCGGATGCACCTTTGTTGCAGGGCGTATTCGATAATTTTGCCAATTTCCCCATCATTTAATCCTTTTTTAACAGTGACGACTAGGGTGGTAGAAATCTTAAACTCGTTGAGATTAGCAATAGCTTTTTCGCGAATTTCCCGCAAGTCTGCCCCCCGTAATGCCTTTAATGCCTCTGCTTCAAAACTATCGAATTGGAGATAAATTTCGATACCAGGCAGATATTGACTGAGGCGATCGCAAAAGTTTCTATCCTTAGCAATTCTCACCCCATTAGTATTAATCATTAAATGCTTAATGGGTTTGCTTTTTACCAAATCCATTATTTGAAAAAACTCGGGATGAATCGTCGGTTCCCCACCGCTTAACTGTACTATTTGCGGTTCCCCTTCGTTAGCAACCACCGCATCCAACATCATTTCTATTTGTTCTAAACTGCGATGTTGGCGCGGTTTATTATTATTAGGAAAAACTGCATCTATTCCCGAGTCGGCATAACAAATAGGACAATCTAAATTGCATCTATCCGTAACTTCAATTAAAGTCAAACAACTATGTTGTTCGTGGTCGGGACATAACCCGCAATCGTAGGGACAACCGTATTTAATCGGAGTATTAAACCTTAAAGGCATATCCCCCGGTTTAATAAATTCTAGGGATTTTTTATAATACTCGATATCGTCGGCAATTAATACTTCTTCTCGTCCGTGGTGGGGGCAATGTTTGACTAGATAAACGCAATCGTTTTGAAAGATAATTTTTGCTTCTACTTTGGTCAAACATTGAGAGCAAACGCTGTTCGTTAAACTGTGAAATAAATAAGGTCTATTGGGCATGGTTTTTATTAGTTTTAGTAAATTTAAAAATTTCTATAATGCTGCGACGATAATAAACCAAACCGAAAATACAAGCTATTTGAATTGCGCTAAGTTCTATAAATAAATGAAAATCTGGTTTGAGAAAATCAATTATTAACCTAAATCCCAAATATGCCACCATAAAAAACTTAAATAAATCCCCTTCTTTGCGGCGGTATTTGCTGCGAATTTGTAAAAATAAGCCTAATGCTAACAGAAAGATTATTTCATACAATTGAGTCGGATGTCTGTAAATGCCGTCCCCAAAATCAACCCCCCAAGGCAAGTTAGTAGCAACGCCGTAGGTTTTATCCTTTAAACCCGTTAAAAAACAACCAATTCTGCCAATTGCTATTCCGAAAATTAAAGGATAGACAAAAACATCGCCAGTAGAACGTTTAACGCCAATTAATTTCTTAGTTAGTTCTACAGCGATTAAACCTCCCAACAGCGCCCCGACTATAGTTTTACCTTGAATTAATAGTAAAAGCCATAGCTGCCAATTTTCCCAGACTAAGTAAATATGGTGCAGCAAAACGATAATTTTAGAACCTAATAAAGCTCCCACCATGCCGCCGACGATGACCGAACTTCGCTGACTGGGAGTAATTGAATGTTGGCGAAATTTTCGCCGCAGCAACAAGCTAAAAGCGATAGGATAGGCTAAAAATTCAAAAAATAAATGGGGATGAATTTGCCAATTACCCACCGAAATATAAACCGGAAATTCCATTTTTTTAGGGCTTGCTGTCGGGAAACAATAATTTAACGCT
>CAZUCT010000454.1:0-2983 GCA_964619285.1 uncultured bacterium
TTCGCATAACTCGCTAACCAGATTCCGTGGGGGCGGTGTAAGCTAGAAATATGGTTGTAGTTGAGGAACGAAACCCTGATTGTTGGGTTCCGTTTCACTCCACCCAACCTACGTTTTTATTCAATTAAGAGGGAAAAAATGAAAAAGAATCAAACTGAAATAACTCGCGTTGATACTTTAATTATTACCGTCGGTACTCGTCAAGTGGGTTGGCGTTGTCCCGATGGCGCGGTTCGATCGCTTGGTGCCGATGGCAGGAACGTTCCACCCCCCCACGTTAACGAACTTTACGAACTCTTGGGAGTCGAACGGCGATACCACGATGAAAACAAACCAGATCGCAATAATATGTGGAATATTCGAGATTTGGGAGAGCGTTTTTATCAACACTGCCAGGGAGAGTTAAATGGGGATTTCAGTAGTGTGGAATTACTGTTAGACCAGAAAATTATTGACGACCTGTCTAACAAAAAATTAAAACATATTATTCTCTGGGCAACGGACCAACCGGAAAATGTGTCTTGGCAATATCGGCGCTACGATACTTTTTGGTTGGCAAAGCTGATGGAAGGTAAAATTAAAAATACTTATCCTGATGTTAATGTTGATATTTTGCATCCTGTAGTTCACGCTAATAATACAGGGGCAATTCGAGAAGAATTAGAAGGTTTTATTTTGCCTTGGACTCTGGCAAAACTTCGGGAGTTACCAATAGAAAACGAGCAATCAGTTTTAGCAATAGAAAATAAGGGTTCAACTCCAGCTATTGCTCAAGGATTGATAGTTTGTGTTGCTGCTTTGGCGCGGCAATGTCAAGTTATTATTTACGAACCAAAAGAACCCGACCCTCTTTACAAACCTTTTGCCGATGGGGTTATGTCTGTTGGTACTGCCGTTGAATATGAGTCGTTTACTATTAGCGAATATTTATGGCCTTTGGAGCGATCGCGAGTTATCGACGCTTGGAAACAAGGGAATTTTTCCGAGGCTCAACTTTTGCTCAACTCCCACCAAATTCGCTATCGTTTTTTACATCAATTGGCGGGCTATTTAGCTATTTCTTCTAACTGGGAAATTTCGAGTTTTATTGAGAATAAAAATTTAGAAAATGGTTGGTTGCGTTCTAAGGATGTGTCCCAAAATGCTAGTTCCGAACAGGTGCAAAAATGGCGCGATCGCCTTCAAGAAGTTCGCCAAGATGACTATGCAAAAATCTGGGAGTCAACTTTTTTTATTTACATCCTTTTGCGCGGAAAAAATTACACTGCGGCCTTTTTCCAGTTCGCCCAAACTTTGGAACGTTTGCTGTATGTTAAGTCTAAAAAGGATGATTGGTTTGGCAAGGGATTAATAGAAATTCCCCCAGAATATAAACGAGAAGACTATAACCCAGGTTTTAAACAGTTAATTGATGCTTTGTTTTATGCTCCAAAACCTAAGAAAAAAGAGTCAAACCATCTCCTTTTAGACAGCATTCGAGAAACCAGAAACGATTTGGTACATCAAGCGGAACCTATTAGCTTAGACCGGCTGCTTAAACTTTGGTTGGATCTTGGTTGGCGGATAGATACTTCTGGGGGCGATCGCGAATTAGCTATTTTAAATAGGATGCAGGAAACTATGGAAATGGTGACTCGAAGTTCTTCTTCTGTTTGGAACGAAACGATGTTATTTTCTCTCTATGACTGGGGGTTAAAAATTCTGGAGTCGGAGGAAGCTAGCAATCAAATTTAGCGAAAAAAGTAGGGTGCGTCTCAGTGTTGCTCCAGTAGGGTGCGCAATGCGCACCTTACAAGTTGCTCCAGTAGGGTGCGCAATGCGCACCTTACAAGTCGCTCCAGTAGGGTGCGCAATGCGCACCTTACAAGTTACAAAAACGGAGATTTAAGAAACCCGATTTCTGGCGTTCCCAATAAACCTTTTATTTGTTATAAATTCCTCGCAAGTCTTCCACTGAATTAATAGTAGTAATTTGGGAGGCGATCGCTTTTAACAAACTAACCTCGTTTATCCCTTCAATTTCTGACAGCAATGCCTCGCTTTCTCCTGGGAATTTCATTTGCAATCCGAGTTTTATTGCTAATAACAATGTTTCCCGAATTTCAACATCCTTTTGGGATAATTCAACATCCTTTTGAGACAACTCCGCGTTTTTCATTGCTGCTAATTCGTCTCCGGTGGGGATGACTTTGCCATCGGGATAACACCACCTCAACCAAGTAGCATTTATGTCTTCAAAAGTACCCTCCCACAAGGTTAAACCGATGTTACAATCTGCAAACTGACTGTCGGTTTTAGGAACGTAAGAACGACCTCTTAACTCAAAGACTTGCAGAATATTTTCTCCTAACTTTTTCAACGGGTCGTAAACTACATAATAAGGTATTCGCAGTTCGGCATAGTCGGTTAATTTGCTGCCCAATTCGTTGCCGGGAGTTGGAGAAATTACTTCTATTACTATGTCTGGGGGTTTGCCAAATTCCCAGAATAAATAAGAACGTACTTTTCGCTGCCACCAGTCGTCGCCGGCGTGGATGCCTAAGCTTAAAAAAGCGTCGGGGGCGATACCGGATTTGGTTTTTGTGACGAATAAACCGACGTTGGCGGCGGCGAGAAAGGGTTTTTGGATTGGTAATTCTGCGCCGCTGTAAAAGACTGCGGTTAATAGTCGCTGTTGTTTTTCGTTGATGAAACTGTCCAAGGGTTCGTCGTCCTCCAGTATCATTTGACTGGTGTCTGGATCTTCGAGGGCCAGATTTGTTAATGTTTCTGACATGGGTTGGCCTCCACTAGCTTTGTTTGATTTTATCATATCAGCTAACAATTAATAATAAAAATTATCGAGATTTAAGAAACCGGGTTTCTGGTGGGTGAGTTGGCCTTGACTGGTTGACTATCTCTTAACAATACCTTCGCCATAACAATTAAAAGAAACCCGGTTTTTTGCCAACCGGGTTTCTAGCCCCAGAGTTGGCGAAGACAT
>CAZUCT010000455.1:0-2955 GCA_964619285.1 uncultured bacterium
TTTAAATGGGGTGCATCTCAATTTTGAGGAAAACCTACAATTCAACGCTTTTTGCGAGCTTGCTAATTGCTAATTGCGAGCTGACCTGGCTCTAGAACGCAATTAGCGATTAGCGATTAGCGATTAGCGATTAGCCATTTTCTATTTTTGCAAAGATTCGATGCTCCCTTTTAAATGCATCTTAGCTTAACCAAATTTACCTAAAAATTGGTATCAAAAATTACAGTTTACCGGGACCGCAAGCCTAAATATTAATAGTTAAGTAAAATTAAACAAAAAAAAGACCGTGCTATTCCACTCTTACGAACCAGGTGAATTCTACGACGAACTATTCATCGCCAAAAACCAACCCCGCCAGGACGCCAGTCTCTTAATAGAAAAAATCAACTCTCTATCCCAAAAGGAACTCCTAATTAGACAGGAAGCCGCCCAAAAAGCAATGATGAAATTAGGAGCAACATTTAACGTCTATGGGGACAATCGAGGCACCGAAAGAATATTTCCCTTTGATGTCATTCCCCGCATAGTATCTTCCTCGGAATGGAATTGGTTAGAACGGGGATTAAAACAGCGCATTCACGCCTTAAATTTATTTATAGCAGACATCTACGACGAACAAAAAATCGTCAAAGATGGTATCGTTCCAGAGAGCTTAATTAAATCCGCAACGGGTTTTTTAAAACCCTGTATTGGTTTAAAACCTCCAGGTGGAATTTGGTGTCATATTACGGGTACGGATTTAGTAAGAGATAAAGACGGCCAATGGTACGTTCTCGAAGATAACCTTCGCTGTCCTTCTGGGGTTTCTTACGTTTTAGAAAACCGACGGGTAATGAAAAGTACCTTCCCCCAAATATTTGCTAAATTGGGCATTAAACCTGTGGATAATTACCCCGGTAATTTATTAGATACCCTCTTAAATTTAGCACCTTCTCATATTAGAAATCCAAGGGTAGTAGTCTTAACTCCAGGAATTTATAATTCTGCCTATTTCGAGCATTCGTTTCTCGCCCAACAAATGGGAGTAGAATTGGTAGAAGGTCGAGATTTAGTAGTAGCCGATGGTTACGTTCAAATGCGAACTACTAAAGGTTTGCAACGAGTGGATGTGATTTACAGGCGCATCGAAGATACTTTTATCGATCCCCTGGCTTTTAACCCCGAATCTCTCTTAGGAGTACCGGGAATAACAGAAGTTTATCGCAACGGTAGAGTTGCTATGGCGAATGCTTTGGGAACTGGGGTAGCGGACGATAAAGTTATCTATGCTTACGTTCCTCAAATGATTCGCTACTATCTCGATGAAGACCAAATTTTGCCTAACGTTCCTACCTATTTATGTTGGGAAAAACAGCAGTTAGACCACGTTTTAGCAAATCTGGATAAATTAGTAGTAAAAGCTGCTAACGAGGCGGGGGGTTATGGAATGTTGGTAGGAACCCAATCTACCGCCGAACAAAGACAAGAATTTGCCGAAAAAATTAAGGCAAATCCTCGCAATTATATCGCCCAACCAACTTTATCTCTCTCCCGAGTTCCGACTATTTTAGGAGAAGAAATAGAGGGATGCCACGTCGATTTACGACCCTATATTCTCTACGGTCAAGATATTTACGTTCATCCAGGCGGCCTGACTCGGGTGGCGATGAAAAAAGGCTCTTTAGTAGTTAACTCTTCCCAAGGTGGCGGTAGTAAAGACACCTGGGTTTTATCGAGTTAGTAGAACGGGCATCCTGCCTGTTAACGGAGAACGGGCATCCTGCCTGGTAGAACAGGCATCCTGCCTGTTAGCGGAGAACAGGCAAGATGCCTGTTCTACGGAAATGAGCAATTAACAATAGACAAACCATGCTAAGTCGCGTTGCAGATTCAATTTATTGGCTAAATCGTTATGTCGAAAGAGCGGAAAATATCGCTCGCTTTGTCGATGTAAATCAAAACTTACTGTTAGATTCCCCCTCGGGTTTAGCCCAACAATGGCAACCTTTAATCTTCACGACAGGTGACTTGCCGTTGTTTAAAGAACGCTATGGGGAAATAACAGAAGAAAACGTCATTCACTTCTTAACTTTTGACCGGGATTATCCCAATTCTATTCTTTCCTGTTTAATGTCCGCCAGAGAAAATGCAAGGTCGGTTCGAGAGGTGATTTCTTCAGAAATGTGGGAGCAAGTTAATTTTGCTTACATGATGGTAAGAGATGCTGCTAACCAGCAACTAAATAGAACTCAATTACCAGAATTTTTTGAAGAAGTGAAAATGGCAGGACATTTGTTTGCTGGGATTATGGATGCTACCATGAGTCATGGCGAAGGTTGGCACTTCGGTCAGGTGGGCAGGTTGTTAGAAAGGGCGGATAAAACTAGCCGGATTTTAGATGTTAAATATTTTATTCTGCTGCCTTCGATTCAAGATGTGGGAACTCCTCTGGATGAGGTGCAGTGGATGGCTTTGTTAAAATCGGCTAGCGCTTATGAGATGTATCGCAAGCGCCAGCAGCATAAAATTACTCCCAATGGGGTAGTAGAATTTTTGATTTTAGATCGAGAATTTCCGCGATCCATTCAATTTTGCTTGTTACAGGCAGAGCGATCGCTCCATCAAATTACCGGTTCCCCACTAGGTACCTGGTGCAATTCGGCAGAACGTTCTTTAGGTCGCTTGCGTTCCGAGTTAGATTTTCTCACTATCGAGGAAATTATCGAAATGGGCTTGCACGAATTTCTGGATAACTTCCAAGGAAGGATTAACGATACGGGAGAGAAAATTTTTGGAACCTTTTTCGCTCTAAAGCCTCTGGATGGTTTGTCGGAAGGCTCTCAAAGTCAATCGATGGCTGCGATGGTGTAGCCATTTTTTTGTAGGTAGGGCGCGCGTGTAACGGAACCCAACATTTTCGCGTTCGTTCCACTCCGTGAAGCAGGTCAAGTATTGTCAGAAACCCGGTTTTTTTGA
>CAZUCT010000456.1:0-2879 GCA_964619285.1 uncultured bacterium
TCTCAAGTGGAACCTAACACTTTCGTTGGGTTCCGTTTCACTCCACCCAACCTACGAAAAAATGGCTAAAAAACCGGGTTTCTTTACCGACTCTCAAGTGGAACCTAACACTTTCGTTGGGTTCCGTTTCACTCCACCCAACCTACACCCAGTCTCTATGCCACAATAATATTAACCGACGGTCTCCCACCCACCATCGGCTAAACCCACTCAAACCCACTCCTTAACTACGATGAAAGAAATAAAAGAAGTTGCCGCCGCTTTGGAACGTAAAGAATACAAACAGGCAGCAAAATTACTCAAACAACTGCAAAAAGAAAAACCCGAAAATCTTTGGGTAAAACTTTATATCGGACGTTGGTACGAAGAAACCGATAAATTAGAATCCGCAGAAAAAGCCTATCGGAAACTTTTAAAAGATGCCACCAACCCCCAAGTAATGACTCAAGCGCGTCAGGGTTTGCAGCGCATAGAAGCGGTTCAAAAACAGCGCCAGCAAGAAGCGATCGCCCGCGCAAAATCCGATCCTGGCAATGCCGAACCCGCTTTATTAATTCTCGAAGCGATCGATAAAGAAAATAAAGAAAACAGACAAGCAGCTATTCAAAATTTCGCCCGCATTATGAACCTCGACCCCTATACTGCCAGAATGCAACTGCAAAATTCCGGTTGGCGAATTTATCGGATCGGACCTGTGGGGGAATTGCAAATTTATAGCGAACAATTGGTTAAGGTAGGAATTGGTGCTTTTGCGGTCGCGATCGCCCATTTAGAAACAGTTCAAATCTTTAGAGTTCGACACATCCAGTCAGTCAAACCAAAAGCAACCGTTGTTTGCGAAGATCGATCCGGTCAAAAAGGTTCTTTAACTTTTAATTGGTCGGAAGCAACGGCAAAAGTTGAAGGGTTATTGCCGATTTTTATGGATGCGATGGATTACGATCCTCGCAGAAAAACCCAACAATTTCGCCGTCAAGAAATGATTCAAGATTATGCCAATATCTGCGACCTTCACCTACCCGGAAGGCGGGCAATTTTAAGATTTTGCGATCGCGCTTACGATTTCCCACAAGGTCTCCAACTTCGCCAAGTTAGCGATCGGGAAAATACCAATCGAATTAAATGGAATAGTTTAATCGACCTCTTAAATCTCCACCTCGGCAAAATAAAAGTTTACTCCAATTTTACCCCTTTTGGAGAGACCACCACCCGCGACTACACTCAACTATTAGGCCGTCTTAAATCTGATGTCGAGCTAGAACGCAAAGAAGACAGCTTGTGGGATCCAGCTTTCCAGTTATATAGTCTTTTAGCCTTTTTTAAAAATAGTTAATTGCTAATTGTCAATTGCTAATTGCTAATTGTCAATTGTCAACTTCTAATTCTAACCATTAGCAATTAGCGATTAGCAATTAACCATTAACCATTATCGACGGATATTCATTTCGCGAGACATTTGCACGAACGCAGCCATGTTAGCACCGGGACGACGACGGGTGGCGGTAGGCTTGGGTAATAAATAGTTAGGGGCAAACAATTCCACTGTTTCCGCAGTTTTAGGGGCTACCTTGCCATTGGCCCCTGGGGCTGGGGCTGGTGCTGCGGGTTTGGGAGCTTGGGTCTTGGCCACAGGAGCTTTGGCTTTCTTCTCAGATTTGGGTGCGGGCCTTTTTTTAGCTTTGGATTTTTTGGAAGTGACTGCTTCTTTTTCTTTAGTCGAGCCCGACTTCTCAGTGGCATCTTCCGTTTTGTCTTGGACCGTAGATACTACATCCTGGGTTTTTTCTTGGACCGTAGATACTACATCCTGGGTTTTTTCTTGGACCGTAGATACTGCATCGTCAAATTTTAAAAAATAGTCTTTCTTTTTCCCTGGCAATAATTTGCCTAAAATGCCGAATATACCGGCAAACAACGAGCCAATAAAACCAATCATTATTTTTTCTCCTTCAGTTTTTTGATACAAAAATTTACATCGCCTTTAATCTTAAGCTTGACTGCTAATGTAAGCTTTGTCTATATTTCTTCACAAAACTTTACAAAACTTTTTAATTGAGTATTAATGCTTGAAAGAAGATGAATCCCAATCAAAAACGCAATCCAGTATTGTTAGTCCACGGCTGGCTCGACACTAGGGCCAAATTCAACAAAATGGCTGCCTATCTGAGAAGCTCGGGATGGGAGGTTCGCTGCTTCGATTTGGTCCCCAACCTTGGCAACATCGAATTAGAAAAACTAGCCGACCAAGTGGCCGATTATGTGGCCAATAATTTTGAGAGCGATCGCCCTTTCGACTTAATTGGTTTCAGCATGGGAGGAATAGTCAGTCGCTACTACGTCCAGCGACTAGGCGGCATCGATCGCGTCCAAAGATTCATCGCCATCTCCTCCCCCCACCAAGGAACCCTAACTGGATACGCTTTAAACCTGCCAGGCATCGCTCAGATGCGCCCCAAAAGCGCTTTTTTAGAAGACCTAAACCGAGATGTCGCCATCCTAGAGAGGTTGAACTTTACCTCAATTTGGACCCCCTTCGATGCCATTATCCTGCCCGCCAAGAGTTCCCAAATGCCCGTAGGTCGAGAAATCAAGTTTAACGTTCCCATTCATGCCTGGATGGTCAGCGATAAAAGAGTCATCCAGGCAGTAGCGAAAGAATTAGAAGCGCCACTGGGAAGGGAAGAGAGCGGTTAAGAAACCGGGTTTTTTGCCAACCAAAAGGTCGAAACCCGGTTTTTTGCCAACCAAAAGGTCGAAACCCGGTTTTTTACCAACCGGGTTTCTGGGCACCCTATCTAATTTGCGAAACCCGGTTTTTCCAAAAAACCGGGTTTCTGGGCACCCTATCTAATTTGCGAAACCCGGTTTTTTACCAACCG
>CAZUCT010000457.1:0-2827 GCA_964619285.1 uncultured bacterium
AAGCTCGCAAAAAGCGTTGAATTGTAGGTTTTCCTCTTGCATTGAGATGCACCCCCGAATGCTTTATCCCTATAAATTTTTCTGGTTAAATCAAACAAGAACCCTAACCAAAAATTAAACCAAAACGAACCTACAGGGGCCACAGCTAAGGAGCAAAAAATTTGGCATCCGAATGCTTGGCCCCACCGCGAACAAAAACCCAATTTAAATTGTTAATTGATATCAAGCGATGAATACAGACAAAAAAATCTTATCTGGGGTGGATGGCGAGCTAGTTATCTTAGAAGATAGCCGGAAAGATTCTGGTTGGAAAGTTCTTTTAGTAGATGAAGATTTAGAGATTCATCAGGCTACGAAATTAATCTTAAAAGATTTTAAATATCTCAATAAACCCCTGAAATTTATTTCTGCTTCTTCGGGAGAAGAAGGCAAAAAATTAATTGAGATTCATGCCGATACGGCGGTAATTGTTTTAGATGTAGTAATGTTAAAGCTAGTTACCTACATTCGCCAAAAGCTAAAAAATAATTTAGTAAGGATAATTTTGCACGCCGATAGACCTGTAAAAGCGCCGGAAGAAATGGTAATTATTAACTACGATATAGACGATGTTAAAACTAAAACAGAACTAACTCAGCAAAAGTTATTCGTGACGATGGTGGCGGCGCTGAGGTCTTATAAAAATGCGCGGGAATTAGCAAAAAGTAAGGATAAACAGGAGGAATTAGAGCTAAATTTAGAGCAGTTAGTGGCAGAACGTACCCGAGAGTTAAAGGCGGCAAACGCACGGTTAAAACACGAAATAGAACAACGACAACAAACGGAAATAGCTTTAAGGGAAAGCAAAGCTAAATTTAAAGGAATTGTAGATTTGGCAATGTCGGCAATTATTTCTATAAACCGGCCACAGCGAATTATACTATTTAATCAGGGGGCGGAAAGGATTTTTGGTTATAGCGCTGAGGAGGTTTTAGGCAAGCCATTAGATTTGTTACTGCCGATAGATTTTCGTTCGTGCCATCGAGAATACGTCGATAAATTTGAGGAAGATTTTAGGGAAACTCGCAAGATGGGGGAACGTTCCAAACAAGTTTTTGGTCGGCGCAAAAATGGAGAAGAATTTCCGGCAGAGGCTTCGATTTCTAAGTTGAAATTGCAGTCGGGAACTATTTTTACGGTGATGCTTCAGGATGCAAGCGATCGCGTATATGCAGAAGAAGAATTGCGACGAACTATAGAACAACAAAAAGCGATCGCCAAACAATTAGAAAATGCTAAAAAAGCCGCAGACAGTGCTAACCGCGCCAAAAGCGAATTTCTGGCAAACATGAGCCACGAAATTCGCACGCCTTTAAATGCCATTCTCGGTTTCAGCGATTTGCTCTCTGAAGCGATCGCCGAACCGAAAGCGCAAGCTTACATTAAATCTATCGCCTCTAGCGGCAAAGCCCTACTTGCGATCGTTAACGATATCTTAGACCTCTCCAAAATAGAAGCTGGCAAGTTGGAGTTACACTACGAACCGGTGAACTTGCGGTTGTTAGTTGAAGAAATCGAGAAGATGTTTTCCCACGCGGCGACTCAGAAAGCTCTCTCTCTGCTAACTGCGATCGGGGAAACAGTGCCTGTCGGTATTAACTGCGACCAAGTGCGCTTGCGCCAAATCTTATTTAACCTGGTAGGCAACGCTATCAAGTTTACCGAAAAGGGGTATGTGAAAATTACGGTGGAACTGCTAGAGTCGAGCCCGCCAATTTCAGAAAACAACCCCCACTGCTCCCTGCCAAACGCGGTTTGGCTGAAAATGACGGTAGAAGATACGGGCATCGGTATCCCAGGGAAGCAACAAGAACGCATTTTTGGCAGTTTCGTCCAAAGCGAAGGGCAAAGCAACCGCAAATATGGGGGCTCGGGATTGGGGTTAGCTATTACTAAGCGCTTGACGGAAATGCTGGGGGGGGCGATCGCCTTGGAAAGCAAACTTGGCAAAGGAAGTTCCTTTACTTGTTATTTCCCAGCAGTTGCCGTGCTTAATTACTCCCAGGAGGAGGCGATCGCTGCCGATGGGGACGAAGATTTAGAACAGTTTCCGCCCCTGACGGTGCTAGTAGCGGACGACGTGCAATCTAATTTAGAGCTAATTGAGGGATATTTTGCGGGGAGCAAGCATCAACTGCTGCTGGCTAAAGACGGAGAGGAGGCCATCGCTCTGGCCCGCTTGGTTCGCCCCGACATCATCTTGATGGATTTACGAATGCCAAATATGGATGGTAAGGAAGCTATTAAACATCTCAAACGAGAACTGACAACTAAAGATATTCCGATCGCGATCGTCTCTGCTTCCGCCCGAGAAGTCGAGTTACAAGACATCAGCAATTTTTACTCGGGCTTTTTGCTCAAACCGCTAACTCGTTCTGACGTGGTAGCCGAGTTGAAGAAAATATTTCCAGCGATGGATCGCACTCCAGACGTTACCACCGTCCCAGAAGAAATCAACCCGCCCAACCAAGCAAAACTGCGGCAGCTTTTGGTAAAACTGCGCTCTTACGAGGCAGAAGTTTGGCCCGGACTGGTCGAAACTATGAAAATGCGGGAATTGCGGGAGTTTGCCGAGTGCCTCAAACAGTGGGGAATTGAATGCGAGTACCCTTCTCTCCTCGCTTATGCGACTGCGGTGGAAACTCAGGTGGTCGAGTTTGACTGGGATAAGCTACCAAATACCGTGGCGGCTTTTCCAGAAGTGAGGCGATCGCTAGAATTGTTAGTTGCTAATTGCTAAGTAGGTAGGCAAAAATATTTGCAGAAAATTTTCCCCGTAGAACAGACA
>CAZUCT010000458.1:0-2815 GCA_964619285.1 uncultured bacterium
CTACGTTCAAGACCAGATAGGCGCCCGAGAACTGGCTTTTAAAAAAGGGAAAGCAGAAGGAGAAGTAAAAGGTCGTAAAAAGGGAGTTAGCGAAACAGTTATGCTTCTATTATCGAGTCGTTTTGGAGCGATCGCCCCCGAAATCGAAACCCGCATAACCCAGTTAGGAGCAGAACAATTACAAAATCTAGCAGTGGCAGCATTTAACTTTAGCAGCAGCCAAGATTTAGTGGTCTGGTTGGATAACTTAAGCTAAAATAATCACCATTCGCCCCTTTTTTGAGGATTAAGAAATCCGGTTTTTTGAGGATTAAGAAACCCGGTTTTTTGAGGATTAAGAAACCCGGTTTTTTCAAAAAACCGGGTTTCTGGGTTAATTGTTAATTGTTAATTACCCTAACGCTGTCTGGAGATATCCTCACCTTAACGGCATTGCCAACGGCAAATTTGCGCAAGTCGGCGAAATTGAGATTTTGGCAGCGAACTGTTATCAGACTTTGTTCGCTGATGCGAACCAGATAGCGAGTATCGGTGCCAATATAAATAATCTCTTTGACCGCTCCCAAAAAACAATCTTCCCCGTCGTAACTTACCGGATAAATGCTAATTTTTTCAGGACGCACTACCAAAGTCACCTCTTTACCCGTCTCCATCTCCTCGCCCCCAGAGACTAATACGGGTAACTTTTCGTCAACTAATACTATCGTTCCTTCTGCTTTTGGTTCCGCTACTCGCCCGGTTAAAAAATTCGTTTCGCCGATAAACTCCGCCACAAAACGAGAGACCGGTCGTTCGTATATTTCTACCGGAGTTCCCACCTGCTGCAACTGCCCCCGGTACATTACGGCAATGCGATCGGACATGGTTAATGCTTCCTCGCGATCGTGGGTGACATAGACAAAAGTAATGCCTAACTGTTGCTGCATTCGCTTTAATTCTAACTGTATTTCTTTGCGCAATTTTAAATCTAAAGCTGCCAAAGGTTCGTCGAATAACAATACTTTTGGTTGCTTCACCAACGCCCTCGCTAAAGCAACTCTTTGTTGTTGCCCGCCAGATAGCTGTCGGGGGTTTCGTCTGGCAAATTCGGTTAGTTTTACTAATTCTAAAACCTCCCCAACGCGAAGCTGAATTTCTCTGCGTTTTAAGTTCTCCATTTCTAAGCCAAAAGCCACGTTTTCAACTACGTTTAAATGGGGAAATAAAGCGTAGTTTTGAAAAACCGTATTGACGGGGCGGTGAAAGGGCGGTTTCTGCCCCATCGGTTCGCCGTAAATATAGATTTCTCCTGCAGTGGGCATTTCAAAACCGGCAATAGTCCTTAAAGTAGTAGTTTTACCGCAACCGGATGGGCCCAGGATGGAGAAAAACTCGGATTTTTTAATTTGGAGGTTGAGGTTATCGAGGGCGAAGGTTTCCTGGTGGCGTTGGCGTTGCCTTGCGGATGCAACATCGCTCTTAAAACTCTTAGAAATTCCAATTAATTCGACGGCGTTAGATTCCATTAAGTTCGTAGTAATCGCTTCAGCGATTTTCTAAAATTTGTAGCCATAAAAAAAGTCCAGTTCGTAGTAATCGCTTCAGCGATTTTCCAAAGGCGAAGGACAGCTACTAATCGCTTTAGCGATTACTACAAACAGAGTATTTTACTTCCCAGCAGCCACTTTAACTTCCGTCCAAGCTTCATCGTATAAAATAGTAGCTTGCCCCACATCTTTGAGATAATAAAGTTTTTCCAGCACTTCTGGGGGCGGATAAATGGCGGGGTTGTTCAAATCTTCCTTATTAATTAAACCCTGTTCGATCGCCGCTTGGTTGGGAGTGCCGTATTTAATAAAATTGGAATTTTGCGCCGCTATTTCTGGTTCCATTAAAAAGTTCAGAAATTTCTCAGCTAATTCCTTATTGGGAGCATTTTTAAGGATGACCATGTTATCGGTAAAAATCACGCTGCCTTCCTTGGGAATGACATAATCTAGGTTGGGATTTTCTTCCATTACCTTAAAAATATCTCCACTCCATTCCGAGGTTAAATCTACTTGTCCTTGGTCTAATAATTGCTGGCCGGTATCCGGGGCAAAGACGGCGATCGCTTCTTTATTTTGGATTAAGAAATCCCGCGCTTTGGCTATTTCTTCCGGGTTAGTTGTATTGGGGTCGTAACCGAGAGAGATTAGGGCGATCGCGAAGGTTCCTCGCATATCGTCAACCAAAGCAACTTTGCCTTTATATTTAGGCTGAAATAAAGCCGACCAACTACTAATTTTTTCTCCAGTCTTTTGGAAATTGTAACCTATTCCCATCGTCCCCCACTGGTAGGGCAAACTGTATTCATTCCCCGGGTCGAAAGGCGGATCTACAAATTTAGAATTGAGGTTTTTTACATTAGGAATATTTTCTTTATTTAACGGTTCCAGCAACCCCTCCTCTGCCATGATTTTTACCATGTAATCAGCGGGAAAAGCGACATCGTAACCGGGATTTCCCGGTTTAACTTTGGCGTACAGTTCTTCGCTACTTTCGTAAGTGTCGTATTTGATTAAAGCGTCATATTTTTGCTCGAATTCTGTCAAAATTTCTGGAGCGATATAAGTTGACCAGTTATAAACGCTTAAAATATTTTCACGGTTAATATAGCCGTTATTAGAGCTACAGCCAATGGGCAGTATGGCCGCAATTAAAAACAGAATTATCAAACTAAAAAGTCGTTTCATACCTAAGTTTTCGTTCGTAGTAATCGCTTCAGCGATGAGAAAATCCAGTTCGTAGCAATCGCTTCAGCGATGAGAAAATCTAGTTCGTAGTAATCGCTTCA
>CAZUCT010000459.1:0-2804 GCA_964619285.1 uncultured bacterium
AGACTTAACGCTTTTTGGGAATGGGGAATTGGGAATGGGGAATGGGGCCATCGTTCCCTTGGGGATTTTGAGCTTAACCTGCCACCGTTTCCTCCCTCGCCTTTCACCAGAGAATCATGGTTAGGATTAACAATTCCATCTTCCCTATTCCCTATTCCCCATTCCCTATTCCCAAAAAGCATTTATTTTTTGGTTCTCTTCAAAGTTGACGTGCAACCAAAATTGGGATGCACCCGCAATTAGGGAGCAAGTCACCTTTGCATATTTATTTTCTCATGACTCACACTCATGACTCACACTCATACTCAAGAAAAGCGTCTTTTTTGAGTAAGAGTAAGAGTAAGAGTAAGAGTATGAAATTATCGAGAGAGAAAAATTACAAAACTGACTTGCTCCCCGCAATTATTCACGACCTATTCCTTGTTGTCTATTTCTTAGGACTTATTTTTTACCTTAGAAAGAGGCGACATTCTTTCTTGAGGTTAAGTTGAGGTAAAAGTTCTTAAAACATTGTTAAAAATCTGGCCTACTATCTTGAGAAAAGATTATAATGATTCAAAGGGATGGTAGTCTTCCCCTGCTCTTTCGGGGTGCATTTTTAATTAAATTGTCAGATAATCTGATTAGTTCCAGAGGAAAAAAGTCTATGAACAGTAAATCTTTACCGACCATCTTAGCAGTAGATGATAACGTCTCGATGCAACAATTAATCGAAAAAACCCTCAAAAATCGCTATCGAATAATGATTGCTGGTAATACGGTAGAAGCTTTAGGAATACTTTACCACGAACCGGTAGAACTGATGTTATTAGATGTCTCTATGCCGGGAGTGGATGGTTTAGAATTTTGTAGGATCGTGCGGCGATCGCCTAACTTGAAAGATTTGCCGGTGGTGATGTTGACCGCAAGAGACACGGTTTACGATAAAATAGAAGGAAGGTTGGCGGGGGCAACGGAATATTTAACCAAACCATTTAACGCTGCCGAACTACAGCAAGTTATCGACAATATTCTCAAAAAAAAGGTACAATCTAAGGGGGGTGCATCTAAATTTTGAGTAAAACCCAAAAGTTATCCCTTTTTGCTAATTGTTAATTGCTAATTGTTAATGATAAAGCAATAAATAAGAAGGAGGAAAATTATGGCAATAGTTTTAGTAGTTGACGATGTAGCTAGCGAATTGAAAATGATAGGCGACGTTATAGCAAAGGCAGGTTTTGAAGTAATGAAAGCCGCCGATGGCTACGAGGCAGTTAAATTTGCTGAAGAGAAAAAACCAGATTTATTGGTTTTGGATATTATTATGCCAAAAATGAACGGATTTGAAGTAGTAAGAGAATTGCGAAGCAATCCGAAAACTGAAAAATTGCCCATAGTATTGTGTTCTCAAAAGAATACGGAAATCGACCGAATTTGGGGAATGGAACAGGGGGCAGATGCTTATTTAACTAAGCCATTTGAACCGAAACAGTTAGTCGATATCGTCCAACGCTTGCTAGAGAAAAATTAGGTAATAGGTAATGGTTAGGATTAACAATTAACAATTAGCAATTAACAATTAACAATTAGCAATTAACAATGTTTCAAAATCCAACTTTACCTTTTAATCTGGGCAAAAAACGGCAATATGTTTTATTTGCTCGAGAAAAAAGCGTTTTTGCTGTGGATTTAATAGGGGTAAGAGAAGTTTTGCCCTCCAAGGAACAAGCAATTACGCCAGTAGCAAATACCCTGCCATTTTTACTGGGATTAACTAACTTGCGGGGAGAAATTTTAGCCGTGGCAGATTTTGGTAAATTTATCAATGCAGAAGCGGTCGATCGCTTTGCAGAAGACACTCGCATTTTAATCTTAGAAGCGCCAAACCCCGATGATGTCAAATTACCGATGATGCGTCTGGGTTTGGCAGTGTCGCGGGTGGAAGGAGTAGTGCCCCTGGATCCGGATGAAATTATCTCTGCTGAAGAGACAAGGGAGGAGTTAGTGCCGTTTTTGCGGGGTTTATATAACTATCGGGGTCGTCTGGTAATGGTTCTGGATGTGGAGGCGATCGCCAATTCAGATCGTTGGTAAAGGTGTTAAGAAACCCGGTTTTTTGGAAAAACCGAGTTTCTGGACCGAATGCTATGGTTAGAAACCCGGTTTTTTAGAAAAACCGAGTTTCTGGAGTGAAATCAAATAGGAAACGATTATGGAAGAAAGCATAACAAATATATTTTCAGGAAACTTTATCCCCCACGGGCATTGTTACCTGTGGCAGCCAACTTTGGTGTGGCTGCATCTAATCTCCGATGGAGCTATAGCCCTAGCTTATTTTTCAATTCCCATCATCTTAATTTACTTCGCCCTGAAGCGCAAAGATTTGCCCTTTGGCAACATCTTAGTTTTATTTAGTGCTTTCATCGTCTCCTGCGGGCTAACTCATGTCATGGAAGTTTGGACGATTTGGCATCCCGACTATTGGCTGTCCCTTGGTGTAAAAGCTGTTTGCGCTGGCATTTCCGTCTATACGGCTGTCACCTTAGTGCCCCTAATACCCGCCTTTCTTTCCTTTAAGAGTCCCGCAGAATTGGAAGCTATCAACCAAGCTTTGCAAATAGAAATAGGCGATCGCCTCAAAGCAGAAACAGCCCTCAAAGAATCCCAAGAGCGGTATCGGGCCCTAGTAAAAGCCAGTTCCCAAGTGCTTTGGACTACCAACGCCAAAGGAGAAATAGAGACCGAGCAGCAGGAGTGGATGGTATTTACCGGTCAGACTTTTGAAGAAAGCAAAGGCTTAGGCTGGCTCGATGCCGTTCATCTAG
>CAZUCT010000460.1:0-2802 GCA_964619285.1 uncultured bacterium
TTTCCGCCCCGCTTTAAAAAGACGGGGCTACCAAACTCCCGTCTCTTCTTCGTGTCCCGTAAATTTCAGGAGTATTACGATCGGGGCAGTCTAAATTACCTAACCGCTGGGGAGAATAACAGAAAGACTGGATTGTGTGCTGTCGCTAGAAAAGATGCTTCTTGCCCAGAAGTACTGGTTATACTCAGAAAAGGAGAAGACCCCAACCAACCTCTGAGGAACTTAGTTAAAGTTGACAATTCTCAGGTTGGGGAATACGATCTGTAAGGTCGATTGTACATAAACATGGAGAAGTTTCTACAGCGAGCTTCCTCTGAGTAGGCTTTTTATGTTTTCTGAAAAACAAAGGGATCAGCTTCTTTTAATCGGCACCATTGCGGGTGTAATTGGGGCCATCGCGGCTGTGTGGGAGCTGCGTAAGGAGCAACCTTTTCCAAACCCACAACCTTTTTCAATCGGTTATTCCTGCGAAAAGGCGGATTGGCAGCCTCCATGCCCATCAGAAACGGGGGAAAAAGGCAAGCAATCCTCATGGCCAGTTCCCAGGGAATGCAAAAGAGAGCAGTGGGGGCCTCCTTGCAAATGAAGCTTCTACCAAAAGGTTGAGTCAAATGAGGTTGGTATCTTTCGTAAGCCAATAGATTCCTCCAAACCAAAAATTAAATTTTAATCCAGAGCGTATTTTATATGGGGTTTCGGCTATATGGAGAGGTCTAATCACTCCCAGGAAAATTTAAAATGAGCTGCAATGCAGTTGTCGTTTTCAAAGTATAGTGCTAAAGTGGGGAAAATGTAACATTTAGGAAAGGATCGTTGTCCTGAAAAATTGGTTGATGGTTCCTCTAATAGCAATTGGGGTAGTTTTTGGCGGCGCATTTGCTACTGGCGAAGAAGTCCGAGCCCAGAGCGGAGTTTCTTTCCAGTGCTTAACTAGCCGTGACGGCGTGCCCACCGCAATGGCAGTTACTGCACGGGGAAGTATTCCTCTGATTCGCTTTGTATCTAACTATTTCAGCGAGTCGGGGTGGAACCCCCAAAGGCGGTGCGATGAAATAGCTACCAGATTTGAGGCGTACAATAGCCGAGGCACGCTCAAATATTTTACCACTGGCCAAAAGACTGGCTATCCGGTATTGTGCGTTGCCAAGGAACAAGACGGTGGCTGCTTGGAATTGTTAATTACTCTCAAGAAAGGAGACGATCCCAACGCGCCTCTGAGGCAATTGCTCGAACTGCGCGATCGAGGCAATAGCGGACCTCTAATTCAAGCAGTACAGTCTGTATCGCAATACGATAGCCGAGGTCTCTTGTACATTAACATAGAAAAACTTCTACAAACTGCTCCCGTCGAGTAGTTCAAAAGCTCTGCTAGCAAGAGTAATTAGAAAGTGGGGCATTTCAGCTAGCCCTAGTTAAACTATAAAACTAGGGCTATTTAGTTTACTCCGCTCTAAAGGTAGATAAAGCAGGAAACAAATGTCTTCCCAATCCACAGAAGAAAGCAAAATTAGTTCTGCTAAAAGACGTTACTTCATATATGGATTTTTTTGTGCAAGTATAATTTTTATACCGTTAATTGTAGCTCTGCAATTTACTTTAGACATAATTAAGGAAAAAGTAAGTGCCATTACAAGTAGAGACAATAATCCCATTAGTGCTTCCGGTTACACGCCTGAAGTTCGCTGTCAAGAAATATCTGCCAGATTCCAGCATTATCACGAACAAGGCAAATTAAGATATATCAGCACTAGCAAAATGAACGGTTATCCAATTTTGTGCGTTGCCGATAGAATGTTGGGTTCTTGTTTGGAAAATTCTCAAGGTAAAGCAATATTATTAACCCTTAAGCCAGAAGACAATGTGGAGCAAACGTTGCAAGAACTATTAGTGATTAGAGACACAGCTAGCAGTCCGATGACACAATTTATTGCCAAAGACTTTCATGGAGAGTCGATGATGCAATTTACAGCAAAAGATTTGCAAGGCAATATATTCGTCGATCTTGAAAAGTACATAACGGCATTAATTAAGGAGGGGAAAATTGATGCTTCTGAATTGGAAATCGATCGCATCAACACAAGTAGGGCCGCTGACTAAACCAAATGTCAGTTCGACGAAAAAATTTAACAAAAATCAATCGCCTCCAGGAACATTTGGAAGTATTAGAAAGGCGTTTTGTCCGGTTAAATCAAAAGTTGCGACAGTGGCGCGACGACTTCCAGAAGGAAGCGGACAGTAATGCCGATAGCGCCGATGCTTTGGTTATCAACGGTATCAAACTTTACGACAGGCAAGAGTTGAACGATTTATACTACGATTTAATCGAACAAAACGCCGTCGCCAGCGAAGGCAATAAAAGTCGGTATCAGTTAGGTTTGGATGGTATTTGTAGCGTTTTATCGGAGCAAGTATTAACCGATGCCAGTCCTTTGTGGAAGCAAAACCGCGCCGCTAGCGAAATTATGCAGTTATTCGATGTGCCCCAGTTGCCAGACGTTCAAGATGAGGATTTTAAGGACATTGTGGCCCTGAAAATGCGGCGGGTAATTATCGATGCCCCCAGCAGCAGTAAGTTAAAGCGGGAATTGGCAGCGTGCGATCGCATTTTTAAGGTCTTCAATAACGACGAAGCAGAAATTCGGGACCGGGTTCGCATCGCTTATAATAAGTCCCAACCGTTAATCCAGTTAAACCAGGCCATCCTCAAGGGCAAAGATGCCGGGTTTACGCCGGCGACTAACAGCAAAGTAGCGATCGTCGGCGGGCGCAATGCCACAGAGCCGGCAGCGGTGAAGTTATTGC
>CAZUCT010000461.1:0-2766 GCA_964619285.1 uncultured bacterium
TTCTACAAACAGGCAGGATGCCTGTTCTACAAACAGGCAGGATGCCTGTTCTACAGGAGGAAGGCTTTTTTCTCTTTTATTCTCTTATTTCTCTTAGGATTAATAACGGCCCTAACTGTTTATTTCCTAACTGCAGAAAAAGGAGCGATCGCTCTCCAACCTCCCCCAGAGGAAACCCGCATTATCATCTCTCAAAACAGCTTTGAAAGAGGTCGAGAATTATTCGAGGAAGGTAGATATTTAGAAGCTGCCGGTCTCTGGGAGGAAGCGGCGGAAAATTATCGGCAACAAGGAGATGCGGTCAGCCAAGCATTAGTCTTGAGTTACTTAACTACAGCTTATCAACAATTAGGAAAATGGGAAGAGGCAGAAAAGGCTATTGCTACGAGCATCAACCTAAGAGAAAATAGTAACAATTTTCCCCCCTCAACAACCGCTAAAATTCTCGGTGCAAGAGCCAGTTTAGAACTTACCAGAGGTCGAGCAGAAGCGGCATTAAAAACGTGGCAGTTAGCAGAACAATACTATCAAGAAGCGGGAGATTTTATAGGCATAGCTGGAGCTCAAATAAATCAAGCTCAAGCTTGGCAAAATTTAGGCAACTACCGACGGGCAAAAGACACTTTAGAAAAGCTAGAAGCTATCCTAAACGCTCCAGAAAACATAGGCTTGCGGGAAGATGAATCTTTGCTAAAAGTAAAAACGACAGCGCTTTTAAGTCTGGGCAATACTTTAAAACAGGTAGGAGAATTAGAGAGGGCGCAAGCCGTTTTAGAGCGAAGTTTGTCTGCAGCGAAACGCTGGAACTATCCCGCCCAAATTCAAGCATCTTTGGTCAGTATAGGCGATATTTTTATTGCTAAAAAAGATTACTCGTCGGCTCTAAATTACTATCGAGAAGCAGCATCTATGACCGTTTGGACTGTTTGTAAAGGCAACAACTTTTGCGCTCAAAAAATGCAGGTCGAGCTAAAAATACTCGATTTATTATCAGAAACAAAGAACTATATCGAAGCGGAACAAATCGCAACTCAACTGTTAAATAATTTAGAAAACTTCTCTGGGAGTAAAGCGGCGGTTTACGGTCGCATAAAACTAGCAAATAGTATCTCTAACTTGAGGCAGTTTAGGGAAAAATCTGTTCCCAATTCCCCATTCCCAATTCCCCATTCCCAAGTAGCCCAAATTTTAGCAACTGCAGTGAAAGAAGCGCGAGTTTTAGGAGACCCCAGAGCGGAAGCATCAGCTTTGGGCTATCTGGGGAAAACTTACGAAGAAAACCAACAGTTTGCCGAGGCGGAAAAACTAAGCCGACAGGCTTTAGGAATCGCCCAAAGCATCAATGCCGCCGATATTGCCTACCAGTGGCAGTGGCAGTTGGGGCGAATTTTGACAAACCAAGGAGACAGGCAAGGAGCGATCGCCGCTTATACCGAAGCAGTCAAGTCCCTCCAATCCTTGCGCAACGATTTGGCAGCGGTTAGCGCCGACGTCCGCTTTTCCTTCGAGGAAAACGTCGAACCGGTTTATCGGGAATTGGTGGGACTGCTGTTAGAAACATCGGGGGAGGGTACCCAAGATCCTGAAGGCAACATTCAGCAAGCCCTCAACGTTCTCGAATCCTTACAGGTAGCCGAACTGGATAACTTTTTCCGGGAAGCTTGCTTGCAGGTTATCCCCCAAAAAATCGACCGAATAGATGCCAAAGCGGCGGTAATCAATCCGGCAATTTTGAGCGATCGCCTCGAAGTTATCGTCTCTATCCCCGGGAAACCGTTGCGACACTACGCAACATTTATCCCCCAAGAGGAAATAGAACGGACTATCGGCCAGATGCGGGCATCTTTGCGCATAACCTCTTTTGCCAGCGATCGCCTCCCAGTAGCCCAAAAAATCTACGATTGGTTAATTCGCCCCGCCGAGGAAGAGTTGGCAGACAGCGGTATCGAAACCCTAGTTTTCGTTCTGGATGGAGCCTTGCGCAACTTGCCGATGGCGGCACTTTATGACGGACAAGAGTATTTAGTAGAGAAATACAATATTGCTTTGACTCCGGGGTTGCAACTATTAGAGGCGCGATCGCTGCAAAAAGAAAAACTACAAATCCTTATGGGCGGACTCAGCGAAGCATCTCAAGGTTTTTCTCCCCTGCCGGGTGTCGAAGTGGAGCTGGCAAAAATCGCCTCCCAAGTGCCGTCAGAAAAATTGCTCAACCAGGAATTTACTATCGAACAGTTACAACGGGAAATAAAAGCCAACCCCTTCCCCGTAGTTCACCTAGCCACCCACGGCCAGTTTAGTTCCGACCCCGAAGAGACTTTTATTCTGACCTGGGACGATAAAATTAAGGTTAACGAGTTCGAGCGACTGCTGAGGTCTAGGGAAGACGGGCGAACCGATCCGATAGAGTTACTGATCCTTAGCGCTTGCCAGACAGCCGCCGGAGACAAACGCGCAGCTTTAGGGTTAGCGGGGATAGCCATCCGGTCGGGAACCCGCAGCACTCTGGCCACCCTCTGGCCAGTGTCGGACCAATCCACGGCAGATTTGATGGTTAAATTTTATCAGGAGCTCGCCAACGCAGGAGAAACGAAGGCAGAAGCTTTGAGAAACGCGCAACTATCCTTATTAAAGGGCAACTACCAGCATCCCTATTTCTGGGCGCCTTTTGTCCTGGTGGGTAATTGGTTATAATGAGAATGTCCTAATTTTTTTAAGGAGTCGCGCAAAAATAAACTACCAGATGAAGGAAAATCGTAGGTTGGG
>CAZUCT010000462.1:0-2713 GCA_964619285.1 uncultured bacterium
TAGAACAGACATCTTGTCTGTTCGGTGTCTAATTAATTTTGCACTCCTACTTACCAGACTCCCACTGACCACCAACATCAGAAGTAGCATGAAACAGTTATTAAAGCGATCGCTCTTTACCGCCGCCAGTTTAGCCCTCTTAACCTTTGGGGCCGTTATTCCGGCAAAAGCCCAATGGTTCGACCAAGAAGAAGTAGAGCAAAGTAGATTCGTTGCCGTCGCCGTCCCTCGCGCCTTTGGCCCCCAACTGCTGATTTTAGAACAAAAAGACCTCTCGGGGCCTCAGTGCTGGAGCGAAAACGGCGATCGCCCCACCATCATCGATCCTCTCTTACTCAACTTTGACTTTACCTACGTCTGCGGTCGGGCCACCGACAGCAACGGTTATTCGATCCGCATGGCCGATACGGATCTGGCCATGACCTACGGACTGACCTTGCAGGCCCACAGCGGCGAAATTATGCTTTTGGGCATTCCTCGTTTCGATCCGAACGCCGAACCCCTTCTCATCGGTAGAACCCACGGCATGGCCAGTGGCTTTACTAAAATCGTTCTCGAACCGGGTTGGCGCTTTACCAAACGCAGCTACCAAGGTCAAGAATTAGGACACATTTATTTAACTAACGATTGGGCTCCAACAGACGCCCAAACCTACAATCGCCAGCAAGAGAATTAAATTTAAAAAACCCGGTTTTTTCAAAAATAAGAAACCCGGTTTTTTCAAAAATAAGAAACCCGGTTTTTTGAAAAAACCGGGTTTCTAGCTCAAACAAAAAAAAGCGGTCATGCTTAATGACCGCTTTTTTTACTCCTCAACACCACTTACTAATAATTACTAATTAAAGACAGATAAATCCTGCCAATAATTAATAGTTTGTTTGGTTAGTTCAGAAAGAAAGCCGGCGACTGGCCGTGTTTCGTCTCGGCTCTCTCCCTAGTTCGCTCCTCACACGTTCATAGTCTAACGAATAGATCCGGATTTGTCACTATTTTCGGGAAATTTTTTCAAAAAAACCTCGAAACTATTGTCAATTAAAGGTTCTGCTTTGTGGGTTCTAACGCGGAGGAGCGACTCCTACTCGGCCAACCAGTCCAAAATTAACCGATTTACCTCTGCGGGCCGTTCGTCGTGGGGACAATGACCCGTATTTGGCAGGGACGCAAACTTAACTTGCTGTCCCGTGGCCGCTAAATCTTGATAAATTTTGGCCCCGGCTATGGGAGTCCAGGGGTCATCGGCCCCCCAAATTACCAACAAAGGCTGTTTCAAGTCCACCACCTGGGGCAGCAACTCGGACGGGCGAGGACCGGCGGGGGCCTTCAAAATCGAAGCAAATACCTTCTGGGCGCCCGCGTCGCAGGATGGCAAGTACAACAGTTCTACCAGTTCGTCGGTTATCGCTTCTTTATTGCCGTAAACCTGGCGCAAGGTATTGCGGATCCGGTGTTTTTGGCGGACTTGGTTAAAGACAAACGGTCCCAAAACCCTCGAATTTACTACTTTGGCAAAGCTTCCCATCACAAATCCTAAAACCGGGTTTAATTCCTCGGGCCGATGGTTGAGGCCGCCGGCGCAGTTAATTAAAACTCCACCGCTAGCGATATCTGGATGGTTTGCCAGCATCATCAAACTCAACAGGGCGCCGATGGAGTTGCCGACAAATACTGTCGGTTCTTTAATCAGTTCGCTCCAGAAATCTACGAGCAGTTCTTCCCAGAGTTCGAGGCTATAATCCAATGGCGGTTTGCCCGAGGCCCCAAATCCCAATAAGTCGAGGGCAAATACTCGATAGCCCCCGGCAGCTAAGGCCGGGATATTGTTGCGCCAATGTCCGATGGAGGCCCCAAAGCCATGTACGAGGACTAACGGGCGTCCGCTTCCCATGACTGCGTACTGGATTTGATGGCCTTTCCAGGTCCAGGTTAACGGTTCTAAAGTTGTTTGAGGTTTTTGCTCTTGGATAATCACGGGCTTTTGTTAACTTTTGTAACTTTTCTCTATGATGAACCATTTTTGGGAATGGGGAATGGGGAATGGGGAATTGGGTTTTCCAAAATCCTTTTTATATTTGTCTACGGGTCAATTTTTATGTAAATATTTTTGCATACCTACTTACTTAAAGTCCCAATTAACTGCCTTGTAACTTTTTCTTCAATTCCTCGAACCCTTCCTCGCTCAAACTAACTTTAACTTCCACCAACTGTCGGTTATCTCGAAAAGCGATCGCCCCTTTTTCCACGACGATATCGGGATTTTTTAAAAGCACCTTATCGTATTTTAATTCTGGCACTCCCACCCGGATCGCCAGTTGTTTTTGAGACTGGGGAAAAATATATAACTTCTGCCGGTCAGTATCCAACTCCAGGCGATCGGCGGTAGTATTGCGTTCGTCGGGACTGTCGGGTTTGCGCCAATATACGGTAATCCCCCGCAACGACGGGGAAGTTAGCACGAACTCCTCATCGAACCGTTGCGCTTCCCAGTCGATCGCCCCTAAATCCCCGCTTTCCGGTATAAGTCGCTGCTGCCAAGACACTTTTTTATTAGCAAAGCGCTCCCACCACTGGCGGACGATTTGCAAATTCTCCCCATTCTTGGGGTTGCTGCTGCCATATTGCCAAACTATTTTTCCTTGCATAACCTATTCCTATTATTAAGTTCGTAGCAATCGCTTCAGCGATTTCGTTCGTAGTAATCGCTTCAGCGATTTCG
>CAZUCT010000463.1:0-2662 GCA_964619285.1 uncultured bacterium
AATTTTTCAAGAAAAAAAGAACAATCGCTAAAGCGATTACTACGAACCAATTTTTTGGGAACAATCGCTGAAGCGATTACTACGAACCAAATTTTTCCCGAGGGATGCTATAATCTAAAATTAGCCAAGTTCTTAACTCTAGCTACTGGAGGCAAATAATGGTGTTAGCTAATCCACTGATAACTACTTTTAAAAATTACCAATTCAAGTTAATACGTTCGCGAGCAAACATCAAACTAAAACGGATTTTTCAAACAAAATTAACAACTTTCTTTACTGCCATATTTGTCTTAGCAATTACCGCTAATTCCGCTTTTGGCCAAACCACAAATCGCCGCTGGTTGCAAGTAGGAATTATTCAAAGATTTGGAGAAGAAAAAACTGATAAATTAACCCTAAAAGCCACCCAAGATGATAAGTTAACTTTGCGCTTCAAAACAATGGAAGGGGAAGGAAGCTTAACTGTAGATAGCGTAACCCTCCAAATTAAAACCCAACCCTTAGAAAAACCTTTGTTAAGAGAACGTTTAGTTCTCAGCAGCCACCGCAGCTTTGAAAGCGCCGAAGAAAGCGCTAGAAAATGGCAAGAATTAGGTATAGAAGTAGAAATAGCTCAACCGGGACGCTGGAAAGTTTGGGCGGATCGAGATGTCTATTCTACTCCTTTACTGCGCCGTTGGCTGTTACAAACTTTGCACGCCCGAGGTCATACAAGTGCTTATTTAGATCTAGAGGTTCTCAAACAACAAAAGGTAGCTTATTGGCAGACCGACGGCTTAACTTACCACCGCCACGAGTTAGATATTACCGCCGGCAACAGCGTTATTTTAGTTAACGGCATCGAGGGAGAAAAAGGCGATCGCCTCTACGGTGGAACCCTGCGACTCCAACCCAACGCATTAGGAACTTATACCCTGGTCAATAAAGTGCCTTTAGAAACTTACTTGCGAGGAGTAGTTCCCCACGAACTCGGGGCCTGGCCGCCCCAGGCATCCCTCGAAGCTCAGACAATTATCGCCAGAACTTACGCCCTGCGGAATTTGCGCCGCTTCGAGGCCGATAATTACCAACTCTGCGCCGACACTCACTGTCAGGTTTATAAGGGATTGGATGTTTACCCGGAAACCGATAAAGCGATCGCTACCACTGAAGGATTGGTCTTAACCTACAACAACGAGTTAGTCGATGCGGTTTATTTTGCTAGCAGTGGGGGAGTGACTGCAGATTTTAACGATGTCTGGGACGGTTCGGGACGGCCTTATTTGCAAGCTACCATCGACTCTCCTAATAATATTTGGAATTTAGCCGCTAATAGTTTGGCCGACGAGCAAAATTTCCGTCGGTTTATGAGTATTAAAAAAGGCTTTAACGAAGATGGTTGGCTGGATTTTCGCTGGCGAGAACAACTCAGCTTGCAGGGGATAGCGGGTAATTTAAAAAGTTATTTGAAGGAGAAAAAAAGCTCTTTTACTAATTTAAAAACAGTTAAAGAGATGCGAGTTTTAGAGCGATCGCGATCGGGTCGAGTGTTAAAAATGCTGGTTGAAACCGACCTGGGCCCGATTTTGCTCGAAAAAGACGAGGTCCAAAATGCTTTATGGGCCCCTTGGAGTACCTTATTTTATCTCGACCCCCTTTACGATGCCCAGAAAAACCTGCAAGGTTACGCTTTGATAGGGGGCGGGTTCGGCCACGGAGTCGGTTTCAGCCAGATAGGTTCCATCAAATTAGCTGAGTTGGGTTGGACGAGCGATCGCATTCTTCGCTTCTATTTTCCCGGGACAGAAGTCCAACCCCTCAGCGATGAAATTACTTTTTGGTCGCCCTAATATTTGGGATTGCTGGCCTTCTCTTGACGAAGCCGAAGACAAAGGCCCAGCAATCGGCCGTCGGCTCTTGCCTTAGTACAGTTCTTCTTCTTTATGAGTTTCGATGGTGCAGTCGGAAGTAGGATAGGCCACGCAAGTCAGGACATATCCCTTTTCGATCTGGTCGTCATCCAAGAAAGATTGATCCGACTGGTCTACGGTACCGACTGTGACTTTACCCGCACAGGTAGAGCAAGCGCCAGCGCGGCAGGAGTAAGGCAGGTCAATGCCTTGCTCTTCTGCTTCGTCCAGAATATACTTGTCATCTGGACACTCAATAGTGGCGTTGATTCCTTCTGCTTCGCTGATTAAAGTAACTTTATAGCTGGCCATTTGATTCTCCTCTCTAGTGGGAATTGATAAGTTTAGCTAATACAAATCTTTAGGCAAGATTAGCCAATAGATTTGTCGTCGTGTTTTGTACATCTCTGATATTAAGGGAAAAAGTCTGGTTTGTAAAACAGATCTGCTAGATATATCGAACGGTTTTTGTTATAAAAAATTCTAATTTGATATCGATCGCTTATATGTCGCCAAAATTGGACCTCAACACCGGGGACTTTAGTCTCAAAAGCTTTATCTTAGAGAATTAGGCCTATAGGCGGGGATACTTGGCCCCATATCTGCTAGCAAGAAGGCCGCTGATGTTAACTAAAAAAAATGAAGCCAGGCAAGAGACAAGAGGCAAAAGGCAAGAGTTAAGAAATTTGCACGTTAAATGGACTAAAAAAGATTTTACTGTTAAGTAGGTAGGCAAAAATATTTGCAGAAAATTTTCCCCGTAGAACAGACAT
>CAZUCT010000464.1:0-2656 GCA_964619285.1 uncultured bacterium
GTTTGTTTGCCACTTTAACCGATGCGCCGACATTGGAAGAGAGCGATTTTCTGATTAGGTAAGCTCTGTATGGTGCGCGGTGCGCACCCTACAACTACTGTATTATTTGAGCCACAATTTTAGCAGCAAAAATTTTCCGGTTGGAGAAAAAATCCTCTGATTATATTACCAGTTCTAGTAGGGTGCGCACCGCGCACCTTACTAAATCTGTGAATTATTGAGGTAGATACAAATGGCTGAGATTATCGCGGTAACTAACGCAAACGACGACGGACCGGGTTCCTTAAGACAGGCGATCGCCACCGCCGATACTGGAGATACGATTCAATTTACCCCCAGTTTGGCAAACCGGACTATTACCCTCACTAGCGGCGAATTAGACATAGATAAAGACTTAATAATTGATGGTGTAAATGCACCCAATTTAACCATCAGCGGCAATAACGCCAGTCGCATTTTTGACGTTCAATATCAAAAAAGCTTTACCCTCAAAAACTTAACAATTATTGATGGCAAAACCACCGAAGGAGGTAAAGAAGGAAGCGGAGGAGCAATTAAAACCAGTTCCGAAGTTACTTTAACTATCGAAAACAGCCAATTTCTCAACAACGTTGCTTCGGGAGAAGGTGGAGGCGCAATTTCAGCCGGACATCAAAGCAGCACCACTATAATCAACTCTAAATTCGACGGCAACGATGGAACTTTAGGTTTAAACGAGCGCGGCGGCGGAGCTATTATTACTAACGGTTTTGCCGCTTTAACAATTGAAAATAGCGAGTTTGTTAATAATAAAGGAATTAACGGCGGTGCCATCAACGCTCCTTCAACGGCTTTAACAGTAGAAAACTCAATCTTTACCAATAACGACACCACCGCAGGAGCAGAAATAGCGAGCAGTTCTAGTTCTCCCAGAGGCTTTGGCGGTGCCATTTATACCGACGGAGTTTCTGCTAGTTTTGGCGGGGATAACGGCAGTATTATTATTCGCAACAGTCTGTTAGAAAATAATAAAAGTGCCGGTGCCGGTGGAGGGGCATTTTTGTTTATTTATCCCGGGGATAATGTCGTTATTGAAGGTACTAAAATCCTCAATAATTCTGTAATTTTTAACGGCATCGAACAGGCTCATGGTGGTGGCATACGATTGGGCACTGGGGAAAGTAGCATTAACCGCAATTCTCCCGGACAATTTGAAATTATTAATACTACTTTTGCTGGCAATACTGCCGAGTCTCAGGGTGGCGGTTTGTGGATTGACAGAAAATTAGATTTAACCCGAGTTAACATTGTTAATAGTACCTTTTCCGAGAATAAAGCAGAGAACGAAAATGGTACTATTGGTTTGGGTGGAGCCATAGCTACTTTTGCACCAACCACCATCATAAACTCAACTATTGCTAACAATAATGCGGCGCAATTAGCGGGAGCTATTTACACTAACGAAAATCCAGAATTTACACCGGAAATAACAGTAACTAATACAATTTTTGACCGCAACGTTGCGGCTAACGAAAATGGCAACCAGCAACAAACAAATATTCAATTAATCGATGGAGGAGGCAATTTACAATTCCCAGGAATTGATAATAATAATAACGAAGAATTAGTAACGGAAAATATAGCAATTGGCGACCCCAATTTGGCACCGCTTCAAGAAATTGACGCTACGTTAGTTCGTCCCTTACAGCTAGGAAGTTTGGCTATTGATGCGGGCAATAATACCGAAGCACCAGCAACGGACCAACGGGGTCGAGAACGCCCCATAGATGGGGATGGTAACGGCAGCGAAGTTGTGGATATTGGCGCTTATGAATTTGACGATCGCGCCGTACTAAATAATCCTCCTGCAGTTCTCAGAAACCAAGTTTTAGCTCTGAAGGAAAAGGCAGCTTCTATTATTAGTAAAAATCAACTGCAAGTAATAGATGCCGACGGCGATCCGATTACTTTTGGTATTAAGGAACTACCCGAAAACGGCATTTTAGAACTGAATAATAATATCTTGGCGGCGGACGACACCTTCTCGCAAGCAGATATCGATAGCGGCAACCTCAGCTACGTTCATAACGGCAGCGAAACTACTGAAGATACTTTTAAGGTATCCGCCACCGATGGCAACGGGGGCGACATCGACAGCATCGATGTTAATCTGGAAATAGAGCCCGTTAACGATCGCCCCACCGACATCCTCCTAGACGACAGCGAGGTCGCGGAAAACAGCGATAGCGGCAAGGTCATCGGCCAGCTCTCGACGGTGGATGCCGAGACCGAAGATAGCTACACCTATATTTTAGTTGACGATGCCGGGGGACGGTTTCGCATCGAGGGCGATCGCCTTCTGGTAGATAAGGGCTACAAGTTAGACCTTGAAAGCAACCGCAGTCACGAAATTGCGATCCGAACTACCGATAGCGGCACTCCCAGTAAAAGTTTTAGGAAAGAGTTTAAAATCCAACTAACCGACGTGGAAGAAGGGCCTGCCGGGTTTCGGATGGTGGGTACGGAGAACGAAGATAAACTCCAGGGCAGTCCGAACAACGATATCCTAGCTGCCGGTGCCGGGAACGATATCATCTGGGGCGCGGGCGGTCGCGATCGCGCCAGCGGCGGTGAGGGTCACGATCTTCTCTTGGGTGGCAGCGGCAACGACTTATTA
>CAZUCT010000465.1:0-2655 GCA_964619285.1 uncultured bacterium
ATTTAGATGCAGCCAACATCAATTAATAGGTTCCGTGTTGCCACCGGATACCCAACCCACGCGATCGCCTCCATCATCTACCCGAACCTTTTCCCACCTTCCATCCTCAGTTGTTTCTAAAACTATCACCTTTTCTTGATAAGAAATACCCCCAATACGAACGGCATCTCTAGTGGGAGTATCGCGCAAAATTAAACCAATTGGTTCCACTACCACCGCCCTATAAGCCCCCGGTTCCAATCCATTATTAGAAGCAGCAGTTTGTACCTGGGAGACGTTTTCTACCACGGGTTTTTCGTTAGGGAAAACCGGTTTTTCGGGACGAGTGCTTAATTTAGCGGCAAAATATAAAACTGCTGCCACGCTAGCTCCAGCTAGCAGCAGTATCGCTAAAATAACACCGACTAAAAACTTAAAAAATCCATAAAAGTTCATAATCTTTGGGAATGGGGAATGGGGAATGGGGAATGGGGAATTAACAATTAACAATTAATAATTAACAATTAACAATTGCTAATTATGATGGTTTGATTCTTTGAGTTAAACCACCATATCGGGATGCCAGGCGGGCTTTACCGGCTGCAGCCCATTCTTGGAGAAAATTAATTTGTTCTTTAGCAGTTCTCGCCAAAGGAATAGTTTGACTGGCTGCCTCTAAAATATCATCCACGGTAAAATCCCGATTCTGACTGAAACCGATGTGCATGGCTTCGACGAGAGTTTGTTCTATTTCCGCCCCAGAAAAATCCGGGGTTTCGTAGGCCAAGCGGTCCAAATCGTAATTTTTAAGGTTCTGGGGCCGCAGTCGAGATAAATGTACCTCAAAAATTGCTTTGCGTTCGTCTTGGTTGGGCAACCCGACAAAGAAGATTTCGTCGAAGCGGCCTTTACGCAGAATTTCTGGAGGTAAAGCTTGGATATTATTGGCAGTAGCTACTACGAAGACGGGAGAAGTTTTTTCGGCCAACCAAGTAATAAAAGTCCCAAAGACGCGACTGGTAGTACCGGCATCTCCTTTACTATCAAATCCCGCAAAGGCTTTATCAATTTCATCTATCCACAAGACGCAGGGCGCTAAAGCTTCGGCCAGGGAGATCGTCTGGCGGGTTCTAGATTCCGACTCCCCCACCAGGCCGGCAAACAAACGACCGACATCCAAACGCAATAAAGGTAAATGCCAGTGGTGGGCGATCGCTTTAGCCGTAAGAGATTTACCCGTACCCTGGATGCCCACTAACAGCAAACCCCGAGGATGGGGCAAACCGTATTGTCTCGCCCGTTCGGAAAAAGCGCCACCCCGCCGCAACAACCAATCTTTTAGATTGTCCAAACCGCCGATGTCGGAGATATTTTCCCGGGCGGGGTAGAAATCTAAGATTTGGGTTTGGCGGATGGTTTGGCGCTTTTCTTCGAGGATTAAGTCAACATCGTCCGGTTGTAGTTCGCCGTGGGTGGCGATCGCTTTTGCCAATACTCTCCTAATCCTTTCTAAGGAAAGTCCCCTCGCGGCCCTGACCGCGTCATCCAGTAGAGGTTTTTGGATAGATTGACCCATCGCCACTAAAAGCCGTTCTACTTCTGCCTTTATTTCTTCGCCATCGGGCAGAGGAAATTCTAAGACGGTGATAATTTCGCTGAGGTCTTCTGGGATAGTTATTTGGGGGGCGATAATAACAATATTTTTGGGTTGAGACTTGAGATGTTTGGCCATATTTCTCAGCTTGCGAGAGATGGATACATCTTCTAGGAAGCGATGGAAGTCTCGCAAGACCAGGATTGCCGGGGCCGATTCTGGTAATTTATCAGTTAGTTCTAGTGCTTGGAGGGGGTTGCGTTTTCCCACTCCAGCATAATTGGGATTGTCTTGATATCCTTCCACGAAATCCCATAAGTAAACTCCTCTATGGCCTCGCTCTTTTGCCAATTGAGCGATCGCTATTTCTACCCTTTCTTCTTCCCTGGTTGGAATATATATTATGGGATAGCGGGCTCTTAATAAGAGTTCAAATTCCTCTTTAAAACTCCTTGCCATTTCTATTATTTGTTAATTTTCTGTAGAACAGGCATCTTGCCTGTTCTCCGTTTAATTGCTATTTAAGCTGTTTTTTTAATGCTTCTAAAGCCGCCCAACGTTTATCTTTTAATGTTGTTTCTTCTGTAGCGGTTAGCTTGATGCCTTCGCAGTTAAGGTCGCATAATTGCTTTTGTGGAATTGCCAGACAAAGTTGTTGATAAATCCAATCTTTGCCTTTAAAGTAACCATTTCTTGGCAAAGTTTCCACCAAATCTTCCAGATTATTTTCTACATCTAACAAAACCAATTCGGTAGCTTTTGGTACTTGTTCTAACCAGATTAGTTCTGAGGCTTCCACTGCCAAGCGATGGTTGTATTGGTTCAAGCAGCGATCGCAAGTTAAAGTAACAATTGTTTCTGCTTTCCCCTCCACTTCCAGATAATTTCCTTTATGAGTTACGCACAAACTTCCTTTGATTGGCATTAGAGTTTCTAAGTCTGAGATAAATTCTTCAAACTCTATGGATTCTGTTGCCTTGGGTTTTTGAGCGATACTCGGAATATAAATTGCTTCCATCATCGTCTCCTCCCTCCATCTAAAATGGCTAATTGCTAATTGCTACTGCCAGATAAGCGGTTAG
>CAZUCT010000466.1:0-2649 GCA_964619285.1 uncultured bacterium
TGGGTTTTGGAGCCCGCCGCGAGCGGGGACGCTCGCACTGCTTTTTTACCCACCATTTTAGCTGTGCTGCACTAGTAGGGTGCGCCGCAGCGCACCTTACAAAAGTTTAAAAACGTCGTTTTTATTCTCATCCTAATTTCCAACCTTTGCTCCTTGGAAAACCCCAGGTTGAAACTTCCGAACTTTCGGCATTAGGTTTTATGACAAAGCAAGCTTTAACTCTTACAATACCTTCGCTAATTTCTTGTAGGTTGTGCGGACCTTCGTGGAACCCAACAAATACGTCGGGTTCCACTGCGTTCCACCCGACCTACAAGAAAATGGCGAAGGTATTGACTCTTAGAAACCCGGTTTTTTGAAAAAACCGGGTTTCTGGCCCGAAGGAAAAACCAGGTTTCTGGCCCAAGGTTTCTGGCCCGAACCCTTGGCCCCAGGTTTGGACAAATGGCCACACTAGGGCCATCGAGAAGACTGGGCCATTAATGGGCCGGGCCACCGAATCAAAAAAATTGTGGCGATTTTGCATAAAACTTGACAAGAACTTCTGTTAAATATGTAGGTGGGGCGGGGATGGTGGATGTGACTTCTATTTTTTGTTAGGGGAAATGTTCGCTCTTCCACTATAAAAGTATTAAGAAACCCGGTTTTTGGGAAAAACCGGGTTTCTGGGGAGAGGGGCGATCGCTCTCTCAACAACAACCCCTCCCACCAGAGGAAAAAAAATGAGTTTACCTGAGCTTAACGATGAGAATATTCGCCGACAAATTGCTTCTGTCGCCAGCAACTTTAAGTTGTTTCAATGCAAGGATTGTGCTTTAGCTATTATGGAGTTGTTAATTATCAGAGACATTTCTGGTAAGGGACTTGCAATTTAATAAGATACCGGTGTTGGGTGGAGGTTCGCGCGCGCCCTACCTACAAGAGACTGGTAGTTTATTTTTTAACAAGTCCCTAAGCACGTTAAACTCTACACGGGCAGAAGCACGGGAAAATATGGAAATATTTACCACGATCGCTTGGGAAGCAATATTTCTACTAACGGTCGTCACGAGGGTGTTGCTGTGGAAATAGGAGGTGAAGAAATCATTTTTGATAATATCGACTGCGAGGGAGCTTCCAGACAAGAATGGCTGGATAATTTTTATTGCGTCGCTATGGACTTGGGGGGCGGCTTCGAGATAACGGAAATTGATTTTTAGTTAAGATTTTTTCAGGAGGTAAAGATGACGATCGGCTTTTACGAATTGATAACAAAAATTAAAAAAAGACCGGCTTTATATTTGGGTAAGGACTCAATTAGTCACTTGCAAGTTTTTTTAGATGGCTACACTTTTGCTCGCAGAGATTTGAAGGTTTCCATCTCTAATGAAGAGGCAGATTTTGAAGATTTTCAAGAGTGGGTCGAAGGGAAGTTTAATTTGCCAGATACTCAATCTTGGGCGAAGATTATTCTCTTTTATTCTGCGGATGAGAGGGATGCTTTGGAAAGGTTTTTTGAGTTATTCGATGAGTTTGTTAAACGCAATTCTTCTACTGCTGAAGAGGGGGTTAAGGAAAAATCGGTTGTTGGTTAATAGTTGTTTGGTGGGGGAGGCGATCGCTCTTCCAACAACAACCATTTACCAACTCGCCCTCCCACCAGAGGAGTATTGAGAAACCGGGTTTTTGCCAAAAACAAGGAAATTCAGGAGGAACAGTTAATCTGATGACTCAAACATTAACGGACAAAATTCGCTGGACGACGGCAGATTTAGAGCTGTTGCCAGACAACGACAACCGCTATGAAATAATTGACGGAGAGTTATTTATGACCCGATCGCCCCATATAAACCATCAACGCACCAGGGGCAAAATTTATGGATATTTGGAGAGATGGTCTGATACTACTAATCTGGGCGAGCCTTTTTTTGCTCCGGGTATCGTCTTTAGCGATGCCGATAACGTAGAGCCGGATCTGGTTTGGGTTAGTCGCGATCGCCTGCTAACAATTATAGACGAAAGCGGGCATCTGACGGCGGCACCGGAGTTAATAGTGGAGGTGTTGTCGGCAGGTACAACTAATGAAAGGCGCGATCGGGAATTGAAATTAAAGCTATATTCGGAACGAGGGGTGCGGGAATATTGGATTGCAGACTGGCGCAACCAACAAATTGAAGTTTATCGACGGGGCGATCGGGCGATGTTGGAGTTAATTGCAACTTTATTCCCTGGCGACACCCTCACTTCTGGGATGTTGCCAGGTTTTAGCTGTCCGGTGGGGCGTTTGTTTTAAAAGATGAAATTGCGGGGCAAAGCTGGCAAGGGTTATGGGGGCGATCGCTCTTCCAACAACAACCCCTCCCACTCAAGGAGTATTAAGAAACCGGGTTTTTCGCATATTCCCGGTTTCGCGCCCCGCCAACAAGCCCCCTGTTACTATACCAAAGGCTATTAAGTAGGTGAAAAAGGTTAGTTAGCAGCGGACGAGTGAAGGGACGAGTGCGGATGGGTTGGTGGTGGGAAAACCGGTTAATCTTTTTCCTCGGTCTGGAACGATTTTTTAACGGTAGGAATGATTTCTGCAATGGTAGGAACGATTTTTTAACGGTAGGAATGACTTCTGCAGTGGTAGGAATGATTTTTTAACGGTAGGAATGACTTCTGCAGTGG
>CAZUCT010000467.1:0-2644 GCA_964619285.1 uncultured bacterium
GCGATTTAAGTTAGTAGTAATCGCTTTAGCGATAAAAGTTAGTAGTAATCGCTTTGGACTTGCGTAGTAATAAGGTACCGACTTGTTGGGTTGCGTTTCACGGAGCCCGACCTACGATTTTCCTTCATCTGGTAGTTTATTTTTGCGCGACTCCTTAGGGATTTAAAACAAGCTTTGTCTGAATCGCTGAAGCGATTACTACGAGCTGGTAAAATTAACCAAATACCAGAATAGTAATAATCAATAACAGAGTGGTAATGCTCGGCCAATAAAGTAACTTAAATACAAAATTGTTTTTGTATTTAACCAGAGGAAAACCAGATGGAAACAGCAGCATGATGGCGTTAATTGCCACTAGGAAAATGTAAAGGTAGATGAGGAAGTAGAAATACTCTAAAAAGACGAGACCTTTAGAGACAATTTGTTCGCGAAAAGTTGTCTGATCTAAGATTACAATAAAGACAAAACCCGCACAAGCACCCAAAACCTCCATTGAATTTTCAGCCTTAGCGATGAGCAAAATTGCAAATAGCAAAGTAATAACAACGATTTGCGGCCCCACCCTGGAAATAAAAGGACCGAGGAAGTTTCGTTGCATAATAATCGTGAAATTTAACTCGGGATAGTTGTTTTTAGGAGCGGCATTTGGCAGACCAAAATTGGTATTGTAGGTGTTAAAATCGTACTCAAAGAAACTATCGTTTAAATCCCAAATTCCCACCACAATATCTTCTGCAATCCCGGGTTTCGCCTTGGGATTGATTACGGGATAGCTATTAAGATCGGGAACCAAAACTACCTGACGGTTTAACTCTGGATTGTTAATATCTTTAGGCCAAAACCGAATTTGAACGTCTTTATAGTCAAAAGGATAATAAGAATAATCGAAGCTCTGGCGCAGAGTTCCCTCAACATACCAGCCAATAACGGTAACGTTTCCTTCCTTATAGCGATACCTTTCCGATACACCTAAGTCATTAGATTCTTGAACGTCGAGGAGAATAAAACCCGCTTCGTCTTCTCCGGGGATTATCTCTTCGGGGATGCTTTCGTTATATTTTTGCCAAATATATCCAGTGATATAAACATCTATGGGTGAAACAAAATCGATAGTCTGAACGAACACTCCCGTAGGAATTCTTAAAGGTGGTTCTTGCTTGGCTCTGATGCTTAAATCTTCTATGGTCTGTAACAACTGATCTATGCCCGTATCGTTCAAAAGGAGATTTCGAGTGCTGGTATAGGTACGCGCTCTTAAGACCAAGCTCCAAATAAATCCTATTTCAATAACCAATAATAAGGTAAAAGCAGTTGACGCGGCCCACAGTTGTTTTGGGGTGCCCTTGTAGGCGCGACACAGAAGAATTTCTAGAAAAACGAAAAACGAAAGGAAAGCGAGGCTAACCCAGATGATTTTGCGCCTCGTCGAGAGGGTGTCTGGTATAACTTCGTCTGGAATAAACACTACTCCGACTACCCAGCCGGTAAGGTTGCTTTGGCGTAAGAAAACCCAAGAATCTTGACCGGTGACTTCATCGCTTAACTCTCCCTCAACGGACTCGCCGCGAAGGGCTCGGGTTACTAGCTCTTGAAGTTTTGGGTTATTGTCTTTGGAACGACCCAAGAGATTTCTTTGACCGGTGACGAACTGTTCGTTGGGATGGTAAACGTAAAATCCGCTTTGGGAGATGATAACTGCATAGCCGGTTCTACCTAAATCTAAAGATTTCATGATATCTTTGAGGGTATCTAGGGAATACTCGGCAAAGACAACTCCTTGGGGACGGTTATTTTGAGGCTCGGGGTTATAAAAAGGGGTGTAAAAACCGACGACTGGTTTTTTGACAAAATCGTTACTCGGCCAGATATAGGGTTCTTCCCAATGAGGTCCTTTGGTAAAAGTGTTTTGATACCAAAAATACCTGGGGCGTTCGTATTTGTAAATTTGCTCTAGTTGAATCAATTGCGGTTCTGCGTCTCCTACTCTAACGTATGTAGGGGCGTAGCGTCTTGGATTTGAAGGGTCGGCTAAGGGATCGTAGGCAGCGCCAAGAGCTATAAGGTCGGATTTTTGCTGCATTTGCAATTCTAACTTGCTTAAAAGCTCGGTCGCTGGCAAACTACCGTTAGTGAGGCTGTTGGCAACATCAAGGGCTGTTTGTTGGGCGACGCGCAATTCTCGGTCTAGTTGGAGAGTGGCGCGGACGGTTTCTCGCCTGGCTTGGGTTCTGGCATTTTTAATCACCTGACTTTGTTCCCATAAAAACAGGAAAAATACTACTACTGCCACTGTCAAACTAGCACCGCAGAGAGTTAATAAGATCGAAAAAGCGCGTTTTTCCATCCGAGCGTGTTTTTCCCTTCTGGGTTTTGGGGCTTCTTTGGGTTTCTCGGCATTTCCACTGGATATCCCCTTTGAAGTAGTTGCACTAGCAACCATTCTTTTGATACTTTTTCTAGGTCCGCTTTTCATAAGTCTTGCTTGTTTTTTATATTAAGTGCTTGCGTAGTAATAAGGTACAGACTTGTTGGGTTGCGTTTCACTCCACCCAACCTACGATTTTCCTTCATCTGGTAGTTTATTTTTGCGCGTAGTAATAAGGTACAGACTTGTTGGGTTGCGTTTCACTCCACCCAACCTACG
>CAZUCT010000468.1:0-2602 GCA_964619285.1 uncultured bacterium
TTGGTTGGAAATCGCTGAAGCGATTACTACGAACTTTCCCTATTCCCTAACCGAGAGATTCTCGGTATTCAATTAATAGCTTGGGGATGTAGTCGAAACCGTCAACGCCGATAATGGGGAGAATTTGCGATCGCATATCTTCTAATTCTTGTTGAAAAGTCTCCCCTAATTGTCCTTGTAAAACTATTAGTAAAGCCGCAGTTTCTCGCCACTCGCTAGCGTTAATTTGCCACAAAAGATACATCCCAACTGCACCGGTGGAAATAGCTTTTGATAAATTTTTCACTCCATAATAAGCGCGGGCTAAGTAAGCTAAATTCAGACCTTGAAGATATAAATCCCCCGCATATTGGGCGGCTTGCCAAGCCTTAGCTAAATGTTTGAGAGCTTCTTCGGGTTTTTCTATAAAAAGATAGGCAATACCCAGACTGTTTAAACAGAGAGATTGACTTTGGCGATCGCCCAATTTATCGGACAAATTTAAACCCCGTTCTAGATAGTTAATCGCGCTTTCGTAAACCTCAATTTCCATCGTATCTTGCGCCTTAGCTTGGAAAACTTCGCTATAACCAAAATTAGCTAAAGCATTAGCTTCCCCTTGGCGATCGCCTCCTTGACGAGCGAGAATTAAAGCCCGCTGGCTGTAATTAATCGCTTCTTCGTAATCTTTAACCGCTACATAAGTACGACTGAGATGATTGAGATTGGCAATTTCGCAAGAGCGATCGCCCATTTCCCGAGCTATTTCTAAAGCTTCTTGATGAAAAGCAAAAGCCCTTTCGCAGTCTCCTAAAGTTTGTTGAGAATAACCCAATAAAGTTAAAACTCGCGCTTTTTCTTGGGTGCCTTTTACCAAGCGCATCGGCTTGTCTAAATAGCTGAGAGTATCCTTGAGATATTCCCCAGAAAAAGAAGCAAAAATGCCCCCATAAAGAGGGAAATATTCTTGATGGGAAAAGGCGCGTAAAATTTGGATGGCAACTTGAAAACAAGCGTTAGCAAAACTAGATTTGTTGGCGAAACCGCTAGCTAACTGACACCAAATAGCGGCAAAGGTTAAAAAGGTAGAAATAGAAAGTTTTGCTCCTACTTTGGCATCGTAAACTAATTTATCAAACCATTGAACTAAACCTCGTTGGAGACATTGTAAAGTTACGGTTAATTCTACTAAGTCTTGAGGTTCGGCGGTGGTGGTGTCGGCAAATTCGACGATAGATTTATCTAGGGCGATCGCGTTAAAAAACGCCGAGGGGAAAGGACTGTTTGCTTGTTTCCCCCACAACTCCCAAGGGCCGACGCGGGTAGCGCCGCCAAAACCGAGGGAAGAGCGATCGTACATCCAACTAACGAGGTGAGGTTCGAGACGCTGCCAACAAGCGAGCCCCCGGGCGATGCCTGCGTGGAACTGTTGGAGGTCGTTTTTGAGGTCGGGGTTGGCGGTTTCTGGGAGTTGGGGCGATTTTAAAGCTTGGGCGAGTTGTTGGAGTTGGTTTAAAGTGAGGGGTTGTTTTTGGTTGGGATCTATTGCGCCCAGGAAAACGGTTAAGCGGTTTTCCGGTTCCGCAGTTAAGATTTGTTCTAGGGAAGTGGCGATCGCTTCTCGGACCTGATTTTCTTTTTGCCAGCGTTCCCATTCTCCCCGGATGGTTTTGAGGGCTCGCAGGCGGCGGGTTGCTTTTGCCTGTTTGAGTTCGTCGGTTTCGGTGTCTGCCTGCTGTTGGTTAGTGGCGAGGCGATCGGCGAGGCAGCGCTCGAAGATTTCGCCGCTGCCGGTTTCGATTTGCTCTACCAGCATTTGATATACTTGCTCTTTAGAGCGAATTTGACCTTTGAGGGTTGTTTCGACGATGCTATCTATTAGGGATAAATAGCGATCGTTCCAGGACATAGAGTCTGACATTGTTGATTTTACCTTAGATTTGATGGTTTCGCTGATATTGTACAGCAAAAATGTAGGTTGGGTGAAGCGCAGCGGAACCCAACATCATCGACCAATTCTTCTCAAAAAATTGAGATGCACCCATCAAGAATCCGTGTTAAAATAAATTCGATCGTAAAATGAGTAGAGAAAATCAACCATGTCAAAGGTAATAGAGATTAGCAAGCTGATAGAGCGATCGCCCGACACTTGCGGAAACCGCCCTCGCATTGCTGGCACTAGAATTACAGTAGGACGCATCGCGACCTTATGGAAACAAGGCATAACCCCAGAAGAAATGGTAGATAATTGGGATTATGTGAATTTAGCCCAGATTTACGCGGCCTTGGCATATTATCATGCTAATAAAGAAGAAATAGAAAGCATTTTAGCCGCAGACGCAGCAGAGTGCGATCGTTTAATTTATTTTGAGTAAGATAATTTTATTTGAAGTAATATTTGTCTTGATGTCGATGTTATTCAGTAGGTGAAAAACTGCGGGTAATTATGAGTTTAATTGCTACTAAATCGGCGGAGTCAATGGTTAATAATTTGGAGTTTTTGAGTCGATATTTAAGATAGCGAGTGGGTTTTTGGCAAGGGGCGCGATCGCTCTTAGTGGTGAAGGATGACTCGGGGGCGATCGGCAGAGTCGGCGTCCCCAAGGTGGTTGTTGGCCCAAAA
>CAZUCT010000469.1:0-2596 GCA_964619285.1 uncultured bacterium
GATTAGCGATTAGCGATTAGCCATTTTCTATTTTTGCAAAGATTCGATGCTCCCCAAAGACATTCATGTTATCTCTCCTCCAATTGAAAAAACGGAAAAACATGGCTGTACGGAATGCCTCATAAGCTTCAGTAAAAGCGTTCAAAGATTTATTAGCCCATTGTCTTTGTTACCCACCAGTTAACTTATGCCAGATAATAAAACTGTAGGCACAAAAAACTCAAAAAAATGACGCCCCATACTTCTTTTATTCCGGACTTGATATTCTGTAAAACCCAAGCATCCTTTAACTTCACGATAAAAACTTCTACCCAATTTCTTTGAGAATAAAGGGTGCATTGAGATGCTCCCGTTTCAATTTCTTTCTCTAAGTTAAAATCGATATTTGACTTCCAAACTTCAAGAAAGCCATAGCTCCCATAATTAACATAAGTTTTACCGGTGTTATTTTGACCGCAAATTCTTGTCAAGTCTCCTAGTTCGATAGTTGCTTGTTTTAAATAACCAAGGTTAGATAGATTAAATTTCATAAGCTAAGACGCATTTAAAATGCACGGCCCCTGTTGCCTCTTGCATGCATGCCTCTTGCCTAGAGCTACGATACCGATCGGTAGTTTAAATACCGAACAGCTTAGTACCTCCGGTAGGAGCTAGTTTTCTGCCCGAACTAATTTAACCTTCCAGTTTAGGGACTTGTGCAAAAATAAACTACCAGTCTCTTGTAGGTTGGGCGCGCGCGAACCTCCACCCAACATCGGTATCTTATTAAATTACAAGTCCCTTAGCAAGCCCCTTCAATTAATGCAATGCTGGGACCGAACAGCGGATAACAGGCAGGATGCCTGTTCTACTGACATTTTTATTCAGGCATTATCGTTGACCTCTAATTGCTTTCTCAATTTTACTCTTTTCTAAATCCCGCCCGATAAAGACCAATTTTGTCTGGCGAACTTCTCCAACTTGCCAAGAGCGATCGTAAAAATAATCGAAGCGATCGCCCACTCCCTGCAACACCAAACGCATCGGTTTCTCCGGCACCGCCACAAACCCTTTAATCCGATAAATCTCCTCTTTTTCCACCAACTCTTTTAACCGACTAACTAACTTTTTTGGTTCAAATTCCCGGTCTAAAATCAGATTAATCGAATTAATTTCTTCGTCGTGTTCGTGTTCCTCTTCCTCGTCGTGGTGACTGGGGCGACTGTCTAAATTATCCTCCACCGCCGCGTTAAATCCTAATAACACCTCGGGACTAATTTTACCCTCAATACAAGACACAATTTTTACCCTGGGAGGCAACTGTTCTTTTAACCATTTCTGGATTTTAATTTGAGTTTCCTCATCCACGCGATCGCCCTTAGTTAATAACACCAAATCCGCACAAGCTAACTGGTCTTCAAATAATTCCTCAATGGGCGTTTCGTGGTCTAAATTTGGGTCCGCCTGTCGCTGCATTTCCAAAGCATTTAGGTCTCCCACCAGGGTACCATTGGCAACCGCTTCGCAATCTACCACAGTAACGACACCATCCACAGTTGCCCCAGTCTTAATTTCCGGCCACCGGAAAGCTTGAACCAGAGGTTTTGGTAAGGCCAAACCGGAAGTTTCTATAAGGATGCTATCGAGGCGATCGCGCCTTTTTAATAACTCTTGCATGGTGGGGAAAAACTCTTCTTGAACCGTGCAACAAAGGCAACCATTAGCAAGTTCGACAATGTTATTAGAAGCATCTTCTTCCTCATCGCAAATTTTACAGCTTCGCAGCAATTCTCCATCGATGCCAACTTCGCCAAATTCGTTAACTAAAACGGCGATGCGGCGACCTTCATTGTTTTGTAATAAGTGGCGAATAGTGGTAGTTTTGCCGCTGCCGAGAAAACCGGTGATTACTGTTACGGGAATTTTTGCAGACATGAGTAATAGGTAATAGGTAATGGAGTAGATTTTGGTGTAGTTAGAAACCCGGTTTTTCCAAAAAACCTGGTTTCTTAATTCCCAAATAAGTAGGTATGCAAAAATATTTGCAGAAAAATTTGCCCGTAGAACGCGGCTATGGCCTGTTCGGTATGTAATTAATTTTGCACGGGTACTTAAATGTTACGCGCCTTAATTTTGCAGTGGTGGAATCTTGGCTAAAATGCCTTTTTTCAGAGGTTCCGGTCTTTCGGACCAAGGCAACAAACCGTCTGGTTTATCGTAGTAAAGACCGGCACATTTTAACACTGCTGCAGTCGTTTCATTGAGATTTTCTTTGTCGTGGGGCAGGTCGCCAAATAAATAGGTGTATTTGCCAGAAGCAGCAAAAGAAACCGCACAAGAACGACTGCAAGCGCTCATGCATTCCACCGGTTGAAGGGAAAATTTCTCTTTTAATTCCCAGTTTTCGTGCTGTTGGGAGAGTTGCTCTAACAGTTGTTCGCCGCCGCTGATGCCTTGCCGTTTTCCGTCTTTCCAAGTGCTGGCGCAGGTGGTACAAATAAATAGAGTATGGGTCATGGTTTTTGCGGGGAGATTGGAAGTATAAAAAAAAGCGTAAGGTGCGCGGTGCGCACCCTACAGTTAGCTGGTTGGCTTATACAAAACGGTGCGCGACGCG
>CAZUCT010000470.1:0-2563 GCA_964619285.1 uncultured bacterium
GTATGGAAAACGATTATAGCATAAAAAAGGCTTTTTTTAGTTTAAGTCCCGATAATTAAGAATTGACAATTAATAATTAACAATTGAAAAAGGAGAAAAAACTTTGAATTTATTCGTTAAATACCCGGGAAAATCTGTTGCCAATTTGCCCTTATCTGGGAAAACTATTTTAATTACCAGGGCGGCAGGGCAGTCGAGTAAATTTAGCGATCGCCTCCAACAAGAAGGGGCAACTGTTATCGAAATGCCGGCCTTAGTCATTACCCCTCCTTCCACTTGGCAACCACTAGATAATGCCATCTCAAATATCTCTAATTTTAACTGGTTAATTTTAACCTCATCTAACGGAGTGGATTACTTTTTTGACCGTTTAACTGCCAACGGAAAAGATAGTAAAGATTTAGGAAAATTGAAAATTGCAGTAGTAGGAAATAAAACCGCAGAAAGTCTTAAAGAACGTTCTTTTAAACCGGATTTTATTCCTCCTAATTTTGTCGCAGATTCTTTAGTAGCTAATTTTCCCGGCAATCTAGAAAGGAGTAAAATTCTCTTTCCCAGAGTAGAAAACGGGGGTAGAGATATCTTAGTAAAAGAGCTAACAGAAAAAGGAGCAGAAGTAACAGAAGTACCCGCTTACGAGTCTGGATGCCCGACAGAAATGGCTCCCGATGCTTTGGCGGCACTCCAACAAAAAACTCTCGATGTTATTACTTTTGCTAGTTCTAAAACGGTGAAGAATTTTTGTCAGCTTATAGAGAGCAACAAGCAACAGTTACCCCAGGATTTATTGAAAGGTATTTGCATCGCCTCTATCGGGCCTCAAACTTCTGAAAGTTGCCAGAATTTATTGGGAAGAGTTGACGTGGAAGCTAAGGAATATACCTTAGACGGACTGACAGAAGCGATTATTAGATTTATTGCAGAAATAGGCAAAAGGCAAAAGGCAAAAGGCAAAAGTTAAGGGGACGTACATCCGACTTGCGGCGCACCTTACAAAAGTAGGGGCTCTTAAACAGGGCCTAGAGAACAAAATTGAAGCTCCTTGCGTCTGAAAAAAAAGATGGGCCACCAAGCCGGATGGCATAAGGCCCATTCCCAATTCCCAATTCCCCATTCCCAATTACCAAAACTATGAGTTATTCTCGTTTGAACTATTTAACCAACGTCATAGCAGGCACTGCTACAGTAGCAGCTATTGTCATAACCTTACCCGCAGTTACATTAGCCAAAACCGCCCAAGAAGTAGCCGAAATAGCCGCCCCCATAACCGTGCAGATAAATAGCAGCTTGGGAGACGGTTCGGGAGTAATTGTATCCAGAAGCGGCAATATTTACACCGTTCTCACCGTCAATCATGTAGTGGCAGATTCAGAAGTAACATATAGCGTTAGAACTAACGACGGTAAAGACTCTCCAGTAACGGCGATCGCCAGCCTGCAAACTAGCGAAGAAGAGCCAGACTTAGCGATCGTCAAATTCGAGAGCGAAGTAGAATATCCCCTCGCCACCCTTGGCAACTCCGAACAAGCCGTTATCGGTTCTCAAATTTATGTATTTGGCTATCCTTCCACTGGCGGTTTGTTTGGCATCGAAAGAGAACCGGAATTATCTCCCGGACTGGTAACGAGTCGCCCCAGAAGTCGCCCGGAAGGATACACCCTTCGCTATCAAGCCGTAACCTGGAGCGGCATGAGCGGGGGACCGGTTTTCGATGCCGACGGTCGAGTGGTGGGACTTCACGGACAAGGGGAGTTTGGCTTCGCTCAAACCAGTTCGGGAGATATGGCACCGATTAAAACTGGCTTTAATGCCGCAGTTCCTATTAATAGCTTTATTCGACGTCTGTCCGATGCCGGCATGGACCCCGAAGATTTGGTTTTAGACGATCGCCCCACTGTTAGCACTCCTTTATCTACAATTAACCCCCAGAAAGCAGAAACCTATTATTTCCGAGGCTTGACTAACTTGGATCGAGGCGATGGATGGGAGGCGATCGCCGATTTTAACCGGGCCCTACAATACGATCCTAATAACGCTCCCGAAATTTACTTTAATATGGGCATAGCTCGCAGCTTGTTGGTAAATCCTCTGGAAGTTACCCGAGGTCCCAGCCCCATCGCCGATTACACCAAGGCCATCGAGCTTAATGCCGGTTATGCCGATGCCTACTACAACCGCGCCAGCGCTTACTATCAAAGCAGCGTTGCCTATTCCCGCCGTGGGGATATGCAGAAAGCCTACGAACAGTTTGAAAAAGCAATAGCAGATCTGGAGAAAGCGGCAGCTCTTTACCAGCAAGGAGGCCGCGCCGAAGCTTATGAGGATGCCCTAAAAACTCTGAAGAGGTTGAAGGAATCTTCTCCAATTGTTAATTAATAATTGTTAATTGTCCGCAGGTTTTTGAGGAAACCCGGTTTTTTGCCAACCGGCTTTCTAGCCCCACTGAAACCCGGTTTTTTACCAACCGGGTTTCTGTTATCAATGAAACCCGGTTTTTTACCAACCGGCTTTCTGTTATCAATGAAACCCGGTTTTTTACCAACCGGCTTTCTGTTATCAATGA
>CAZUCT010000471.1:0-2483 GCA_964619285.1 uncultured bacterium
ATTGGCGGGGGCCATGTTGCTAAAATTGGCTTCTTTGGCCCAACGAATCGCACTGTTACGATAACATCGTAGCACTAAAAGTTGAGAAATGACAACCTTTTTTACTTTTTTTACAGGCGATTAAAATCGCCCGTTCGCTTTGAGTCCGCGCACTAAAGCCACGTGGCTTTCAAGCTCTCGAAACTTTCTTCGTAATTAATATTGACTTTTAATGACTACCACTATTCCGGTAAAAGCGATCGAACTTCTGCCAGGCAGTTCGATTAAGATTCGCGATATCTCCTGGCAAGATTTCGAGGCAATTCTCGCCGAGTTAGATGAATCTTCTCCCACTCGGAAGACCTATTTTCGAGGAAAACTAGAAATAATGTCTCCCCTGGCCCTTCGCGTTCGCCCCCATCGCATTATTGCCGATCTCGTTAAAACCATACTCGATGGGGAAGGCCGCGACTGGGAGGATTTCGGTTCTACTACTTTGAAATGTCCCCCGGTGGCAGGAGTCGAACCCGATACCGGTCTTTACATTCAGAACGCCGAACGGGTTCGCGGTTGTATCGATCTAGATTTGGCTGTGGTTCCGCCACCGGACCTGGCTATTGAGTCGGACGTAACTTCTAAAACTGTTCTGGATGCCTATACTGCTATTGGCGTTCCCGAAGTTTGGATTTACAGTAAAGAACGATTGAAGATGTATGTATTTGCTGAAGGGGAATACCGAGAAGTTGCTGTAAGTCCTACTTTTCCCGAACTGCCTTTAACAACTTTGATTCCGCAATTAGTACGACAGGCGATCGCTTCGGGTACCAGTAGAATGCTACGAGAATTCAGAAACAAACAGATTTATTAACCCACAGGAAAGATTCCCATAAAAAAAGCCCCGTCTGTGACAGCCGGGGAAAATTCGACATCAGAGTGCATCTACCAACTTAAATTTAACATAAAACGTATTTCAGAAACCCGGTTTTTCCAAAAAACCGGGTTTCTCGACCTCCTCAAAGAAAAAATCTCTCCAGAATTAAACGCCATTATTAAACGCCTCCGACAAATAATCCGCCGCCGCTTCCACCAGGGCGATGCTATTCTCGTAAACCATGCGAGTAGGTCCGATAAGGCCAACGCTTCCCATCGGTACAGAACCGGGCCCGTAAGTAGCAGAAACCAAAGTACAAGAACGAATGGGCTCCAGAGGATTTTCAGAACCAATTCTGACCTTTACCCGCTTAGTTGTCTGGGAGTCCGGCATTTCAAAAATTAAAGGCCACAACTGTTCTTGTTCTTCTTCTAACAATTGAACGATGGTTTGGACTTGCGGGAGCTGGGAAAATTCTGGCAAGCGCAACACTTCCGCCAAACCGCTAATCAAAATTCTGGTATAGGCCGGCACCTGGGAACGTCGAGTTAACTCGGCCAACAAATTTGTAATCGAGTCGGCATAGTTTTGAAATTCTCGATCCAATTCAGACCAATCGAGGGATGATAATTCAGAAAGCGATCGCCCCCGCAGTTTACTATTGAGAAAATTGGATAAAATCTGTAATTCTCGATCCACATCTTCGGGATTTTCTAGTAATCGATCCTCAAAAGTTCTCAAATTACCCACCTGGGAAGTTGCCCCCGTTAGCTCCATCAAAACCGATTGGGTTTGATAATTATTAGTCACCACAATCAGCATCACCTTTTGAGGTTCGATTTGTACCAATTGCAAATGTCGCAATCTAGCCGTGGAGGTTTGAGGCAGAGTTATTAAAGTAATGTAACCGCTCAAAGTGGCCAAAACCCGAGCTGCCCCTCGCAATACCGCTTCCAGGCGACCTTCCGACCAATCGAGCTGTTGTTGGAACACTTCCTCTACTTTAGAAGCTACCGTTTCCGAGGGAGTCATCAATTGGTCCACATAAATGCGATACCCAGAGTCAGATGGTACTCGCCCCGCCGAAGCATGAGGTTGATATAAAAGTCCGGCTTTTTCTAAAAAATTCATCCCGTTACGAATGGTCGCGGGGCTAACGCTGAGATTGTATTCTTCTACCAGAGATTTAGAGCCCACTGGTTCTGCCGTAGCAATATAGTGACGAATGGTTGCCCAGAGAATATGTTGGTGGCGATCGTTCAGAGAAAGTTGGACAGGCATGAGCAGAATTAATGGTTAGTCAACCCTTCTCTTGCAATCTTGATTTTGGACAAGGTGGGGGTTTTTCTTTACAAGATAGCAAATATCTTCGATCTTACGAGATAAAGACGAGAGCTTGAAAGCCACGTCTCTTTAGAGCGTGGATGAAAAGCGAACGGCGACTTCAGTCGCCCGTAAAAAAAAGTAAAAAAGGTTGTCATTTCTCAACTTTTAGTGTTAGGATAACATCGTAACATCAACTACCCTGGGGCGCAGGGAAAGTAACATCTCTGGAGAGACTGGTCTCTGCTTGAATGGGGAAACTCAGGCAAGTAAGCCGACGAGGGCGTTAGAGAAAGTCTAAATAGTGATA
>CAZUCT010000472.1:0-2467 GCA_964619285.1 uncultured bacterium
GGGTTATGGAAAGAGGACGAGAATTGGGACATAAATTTCCAAATCAAGGAAATTTTGACAGAGATTATCCAGGACAGTCAAAAGCAAGTCACGCAGAACTTCAATCTATAGTTGGAAACCCAGATGCGGAAATTATTTATATTTCTCATCCTAAAGGTCCGTGTAAGAGTTGCAGGGATTTTTTGACAAAAGAAGCGCACGCACAAGGACGCGAAATAATAGTTATAGACCCTAAAAAGAAAAATATTTTCCCACCAGATGGTCCAATGTACACAGAGTCACCATAACAAGGAATCTTTACCATGAAAACTGTACCATTACCAATCAAGCAAGTTTTGGAAGAGTGTCATTCTAGTTTTACTGTTAGAGGAGAACTGCCTGCTTCTGAACGTCTGAAAATCTACAAAAAAATAGAAGAGTTTTGTGCTAATGAAAACCCAGGCGATTTTGAATATAAAATGGCAAAACTAGAACTTACTTGTGCTTGGAAGGTTTTAAATATTTGGGAATCCTGCGATTTAACTGACAATTTAGCTAGAGAATTATTGGAACTTGCAGAAAAATTTTTACAAGGTGAAGCGGAGGAAAAAGAATTACAAGAAAAAAGAAATTGTTTTTACAATCAAGCAGATGATATAATGGATAATGGAAAAGAATATTTTACAGCCGGTTATGCTGCTTTTGCTTGTATTTCAGCAACAAGGGTTGTGCTGTATGGTTTTGAACTTGCTACTTTTGGTCAACCAGAAATAGAAATCGATCATGATGAATGGACAGCAGCTTTTTTAGCAAATATAGCGTATTGTGGAAGTGCAACTTGGGGAAAAGATGCTGGAGATGATTTAAAAAGGAAAGAATTTTGGAAGTGGTTTTTGGATGAAGCAGTGCCGTCTTTGTGGCAAACATAGCCAAAATATCTGCTTATCCACAAAATGTTGCTCTTCTAAAATCTTCATATTAGCAGGCATCAACATAAAGGCAAAATTATTGCCAGATTGCACCAATGGTCCAGATTGAGAGCGATCGCCACCCCAAACAACTAAAGGTGCGATCGCCTAAGCGAACCAGATGGCCAATGTTAAGAGCGATCGCTATAGCGAATCAAACGGTCAGTGTCAAGAGCGATCGCCATTTTAATTAGTTAGGCGAAGCTCGCCCTGGAGCCGCTTCGCTAACGCTCCTCCAACCAACTTTCCAAATCCTCCAAACTATTAAAATCAAAAATATCCTCTCCTAAACTTTCCAAATCTTCAACAGATAAATCTTCAACTTGACTGCTTATTGCCGTCGAAATTTCTCCAAAACGCTTTTTAAGTTGGCGCATAATTAATTGCAATTTCCCTCGTTGTTCCCCTTGTTCTGCCCCATAAGCAATGCGTCCTCTTTCATCCTGCAAAGCTATCCCTCGATTTTCAACAATTTCCAATTCCTCCGCAGTCATATTAACAAAGTTAGCAATATTTAAAGCCAATTCTATCTCTTCAACTTCCCCCAAAACCTCCGGTATTTCATCCAAAGAAGCCGTCTCTTTCAGAAAATAAATCCACTTATCACTCAAACTCTTTAACTGTGACAAAGTTTTCTTAAACTTCGGCAACTCCACAAAAATCAGTTGCAATTCTTCATCGGGATATTCCCAGTCTTTCTTTTTATGCTTAAACACAAACGGATTGATATAATCCACCTCATCTTCAAACAAAATAAAATCCGTAATTGTTAAGGCTATAGCAGGATTTAACAAATGATACTTCTCCCCTTTCGTCAACTGATTTGCATAACCCTTAACCAAATTGTACATTACCCTTTTACTAAAAGCCGTCATCCGCGCCACTTGCATTTCAATAACCACAAGAGAACCGTCAACTAAAACCGCCTTTACATCCAAAAAAGTGTCTTTCAAACTTATGGTTTTTCCGGGATTATAAGGGTTAAGAATCGTTAAAGATTCAATGACTTTCTCACCGCCATAAATTATCGCATTGAGAAAGCTAATTAAAATCTGTTTGCTTTGTTCCGAACCAAAGATTTTTTTAAAAGCGTAATCGACCTTGGGGCTGACAAATTTCATAGTAATTTTTTCTCCCTTGAGCGTGCTTAAGTTCTGGAAAATATTGTAGCCTAAAAAATCAAGTCTATGGAGTTTCAGCTAGAACTGCCATCAGATGATGGCCCCTCTTCAAAGCTCGCCAACTAGAGCCTGAACCGTAGTCCCCTTCAAAGATTATGGCCCATATTAAAAGGCCATTACTAGCCAATGAAGCCTTTCGGGCCCCTTCTCGAAGGCCGGAGATGATGGCCAGTGGGCGCTCGCCTCGACCAATGGCCAATATTGAGGGCGATCGCCTCCCATCAACAAATGGACATAGCTCTCTAATTCCCCATTCCGCCGCAGTTACGCCCCGGGAGCCCCGGCAGGGCTGTTTCATTCTCTTAAAAGCTGCAAAATACCTAGTAAATCGTTAGATAA
>CAZUCT010000473.1:0-2464 GCA_964619285.1 uncultured bacterium
TGTCTGTTCTACGGGGAAAATTTTCTGCAAATATTTTTGCCTACCTACTTAATTAAGGAATGAGGATTAAACAAGATGCTCGTCCAAGAAGCCATAAAGCCTTGTCAGCAGGGGAATTTGAGGCAAAATTGACAGGTTATTAAATCCTCATTCCTAACAATTAACAATTAACAATTAACAATTAACAATTCCCTAAAAAAATGATTAAATCTTGGATGGTAATTAGCGCCGTCGCTTTTGTAATCTTTTTATCGAGCGGCTTAACTTCGAGGGAGGATATCCAGTGGTTTAGGAGGCTGCGGCGTCCGAGTTGGTTAACCTTTGAAGCAGCAATTCCTCTTATTTGGACGGTAATTTTTATTTGTGCTGCTTGGTCGGCAGTTATCGTCTGGGAAGCGGAACCGGGAACGGATAAAACTTGGTTATTAATGGGTTTATATTTGCTCTTGGAAATAGCAACAATGGCTTACACGCCGATGATGTTAAAAACCCGAAGTTTGCGAGTAGGTACCATAATCGGGGCAACCGGTTTAATGTTAAGTTTGATGTTGATTTTGAGCGTTTGGAAAGTGGATACTTGGGCGGGGGTTTTATTGTTGCCCTACGTTCTTTGGAGTCCCATCGGTACTTATACCACTTGGCAAATGGTGAAGCTAAATCCCCAGGATGGGTAATATCAATTAACAATTTTTGGTATCTCAGAAACCCGGTTTTTTGAAAAAACCGGGTTTCTTGACCCCACGATTAAACGACTGAAGCCAGATTATGCACGAACCGATGAATATTTTTAAGTAAAGCATTGTCTTCGCTTCCCGGAATTGGTTCCACTTTTAACAAAAACTCTGCGGCTGCCGACTTAACGGTTTCGATAAACTCATCTATGTTGCTAAATTCTATCCATTCTTTTCCATAAGACAATCGCCAGCCGTTGCTTGCAGGTTCAAAGGTAATTGTTTCTGGTTCTTCTACTATTTCCACCGCGACTTTTTGACTTTTTTTTAATGCTTCAATACCTGTAATTAAGACATCAAACCAAGAGTCTAAATAGGTAAACTTTTCCTGAATTTTGGTTCGACCGTTTGCGATGGTAATCTCACCAATTGGATCTAGAGGTTCGATTCCACCTTCTTCATCTAATTGCCAGTAAATTTCAATCATTTTACCTGTTTTTAATATGTACGGAACGTAAACTTGCTTCTGAGTTAAGAACGACTCTCACTACAACTTCTTGTTGGGCTATGACGATCGCTGCTTCAAATACTTGCCTGCCCCCAGGAGTACCGATTAACTTATCCGGATCCCTGGCAATTTTTAGACCTATATTCACAGGATCGTTAAGAGTCATCGAAGCATCATATTTTTGAAATTCGGGTAAATGCTTACTAATGTGTTTGAGGTTTTTATTGCTAATATTGTCTGATGGATTAACGATCGCACTCCTCTCCTTTCTGCTATGATAATAGAGCTAGTAAGGTGCGCACTGCGCACCCTACCAAATTATCTTTACAATTCCCAGAGCGATCGCTGCATGATAATCATCTCAGAACCAATAACCGGCTCCCGAGCGAGTAAAACCCCTTCAGGATCTACCGCTTCTAACTTTTTAAAATCCAAATCCCGAGCTTGCTGGAACATTTTATTGGCCAACTCATCCTGTTCGGTTTCGTCCAGATCGTACCAATCGTTACTCAGTTGAACCACCAACAAACTTGCAGGAAAATTCACCTCAATCGACTCGATAACTCCACCCCCATATTGATTAGTAATATCCGATATTTGATGTTTAATCGCTACCACTAAATATTGTTCTGGAGTCAGCTTCGGCACTGGAGCGGGAGTAACTTCAATCGGTTCGGTAGGTTCGGGGGCGACTAAAGTAGAACTGGAAGGCTCGTCTTCTGCTATCTCTTCCGATAGCGAAATTTCTGGAGATACTTCCTCAACAGGTAATGGCGACTCTTCTGGGGCGATCGCCTCTGGAGGCAGTTGTGGTTCCTCGATGGCCGCTACCTCTGCCACCTCAGTTGCCCCATCTCCGGTAGGCAATACCAGAGGTAAAGTCAAAAGGAGTAGAAAAATAGCAGCGATCGCCCCTGCCAAAACTCCATCGGGCAACTTTTGGGAGATAGCCTCCGGCAAAAAAGAACGAACTACCCCCAAAACTTTCTGCAAAAGACTAGGTTTAGCAGCTCCTTTCTCTTGGGGAGTCGCCGAGGGAGTTTTCTCCGGTTTCGGTTGTTCTGAATTTGGTTGTTTTGATTGTTCTTCTGACATTTTATTTTTCTAATTAACTAATAAACTGGATAAAAGTAGCTCGATGTTTTAAAAACCTAATCGAGTTTTCTGAAACCCGGTTTTTTGCCAACCGGGTTTCTGGCCCCACTGAAACCCGGTTTTTTGCCAACCGGGTTTCTAGCCCCACTGAAACCCGGTTTTTTGCCAACCGGGTTTCTAGCCCCACTGA
>CAZUCT010000474.1:0-2435 GCA_964619285.1 uncultured bacterium
CGACTATCAGTACGCTCATGCTAATCCTGTTGTTAATACTGACCCTAGCGGGTATATAACAAGCCTTCAAGAATTTGGGACTGTTTTAGCGCTTTCAGCAATTACTACTGGTATGGGCATAACAAGTCTAGGTGCAGCTGGAGTTCTGATTGGAGGGGGAAGTCTTGGCGATGCAGCGGCAAAATACGACCAGTTTTTAGCCGGTTTCGCAGATGTAGCAACCTTTGGTGGCAGCAGTAAACTTCGCCACCGGTTACATGGAAGTGCAGCCACGCAAAATCATCGGGGGCTATTTTTCAATCTTGGCCGATTTACGGGTGGAGTCGTGGGTTTTGGTGCTGGGTTAGCAGCACCAACAACATGGGGAGGTACGACTTGGGGTCAGAAGGCTCTTTTGGGTTATGATTTATTTGGCTCTGGATTGGGTTCTTACCTGAGTACGAAGAAGTTCCAAGAAGGTGAAGGAACTGTTTGGGATTTGCTAGCTTATCTGCCTTTATTTACTTATGCAGGTGGATTTGGTTTAGACTGGATAGCAACCCGAGGAATTATTGGTGCAGATCTAGCTGCAAGCGAACAGTTGGCAAATGCTGTATCAACCACCGGACTCGCTCAGGATGAATTTATCAGTCTTCGCCAACAGATACAAGCAGCAGAAAGTTGGATAGCTAACAGGGCCAGGTGGTGGGCCGATTTAAGAGACTATATGATTCTCTATCGCGGTCAAGGAAGTTTAAGCGAGCAAATTTTGAGTCCAATAGCCCGCAGCGAGGGTATTGAAGCATCCTATGAATTGGTAAGACGTATGCAAGCAGAAGGACTTTCAAATGAGCAGATTGCTAATTTCACAGGAAGGTTTCACAATGACCCGGTTAGGGCTTTTGCCATACCTGAAGGTTTTGAGCATTTAGCAGGTCAACCTTTAGGGGCTGCAGGAATTCCAACTTCCCGTATTCCAGGAGTTGCTAGTGCATTTGCGGGAGAAGATGGAGTTACAATGATCGTTCGTTTACCTCAAGAAGTTCCCAACCGTGTATCACAGCCTTGGCAAGATTTGAGGTTTGAAGAAGAGTATGTAGTTCTCCACCAAATTCCAAATAGCAACGTGGTAAAAGTGATACCTGGTAATGAAATCGCTCCGATCCGCACAGGTGATGGTGGAGGTATAATAATCGGCTATCAGTAAATAAACACGAACAGAGAATTATGTTCAAAGCAAAAATTATGTCCAAAGCCAGAAAATTTCGGGAGGATATCAGATCCTGTACTGGTGTTAGAGATTTGTACTTTCCTTCCGAGGATGCCTTCTATGAACATCTCGAACTTAAATACAAGGAAGCCAAGCAAAAAAATTTAAACGGTGATTTATTTTTAATCGGAGTCGGACTGTTTACATTTGGTCGATTGGATGTCGCTGAAGATATTTTGAATAATATTCCAGGAGGGAGAGGCTCCGTCAATCATCTTGCTGGAGTTTTAAAACTTCTACCATTACCTCGTGACTATAGTCCACTGGTATCTCGTGGCTATAATCCACTGGAAAATCCTAACGCCATTAAAGAATGGCTAAGAGTTAAATATTCTAGACTCAAGTGGGATGAATCTATTGAAAGATATATTCTGGAAAACTTTAGAGTCAAATCCAGTCTTCCTCCTGAATCAAATTGTCAACATTTTGAAGTTCCAGAAAAGCCAAAACAGCAGGAGAGGTTAATCCTAGAAATATTACCCGATGACGGAACTAACTGGTATGCCTCCTTTGAGTCAGGTCAATCTGAGTTTTCTGGAGTGTATCAGCATCCCAATCGGGTTGACTTAATTATTATTTCTAACGGACAGGGTTATATCGTTAATCCAGAAACTCAACAGTTATTAGAAACATTTGGTGGAGAAATTACCGAAACAATAGATTTTCTCGATTCCTATGCCATCTTATTTCAAGACTTTTCCGGTTTCATAAGCTATGATGAAACTGGATTTCTCTGGCGCAACCAAGAACTATCGTGGAGTGGCATTCGTCAACTCGAAGTCGATGGAATTGTATTAATTGGAGAATGTCAACGTTCAACTGACACAGATTGGGAACCTTTCTGGCTCAACGTCAAAACAGGAGAAATTCATTTGGAAAAATACGATCCAGTTGGTGATGCAATTAAGAGGATTAGAAGCCAAAAACAACCCTGGTGGAAGATTTGGTAAGAACGTAGCAGAGCAAGCTGGAAGTAACAGTTTAGCATTTTGTTTTAATGGAAGAACAAATGACCTTAGAAGACGCTAGAAGCATTGCCAAGAAAGTATATCAAGAACTTGGAAAAATTCACATTGGCTATCAGTAAATAAACACGAACAGAGAATTATGTCCAAAGCAAAAATTATGTTCAATTTGGCGAGTTGCAGGAGAAGGAGTTTCTGGCTGATGGCACGTCGGTAACTTA
>CAZUCT010000475.1:0-2423 GCA_964619285.1 uncultured bacterium
TTAAAATCGCTAAAGCGATTACTACGAACAAATCGCTAAAGCGATTACTACGAACTAATCGCTCAAGCGATTACTACGAACTAATCGCTAAAGCGATTACTACGAACAGGACTCGTAAAATGATTTAAGGGATTGACTGTTTTGATGCCAGTCGAGGTTTTTTAGGGCGAAGTTGTGGGAACCTTCCGAGAGGTTTTCCCTTAACAAACTATCCCCTTCTAACATCTCCACCGCGTCAACTATTGCCGTTGCATCGACTATTGGCAAAACCAGGGCATCTTTTTTATGTTCCATTTTTAAGCCGATATTCGTAGCAGGTAAAATCGTCGGTTTTCCCATTGCTAAAAACTCCGGTAATTTAGAAGGAAAACGATAATCGTTAAACGGATCCGGCCTGCCAGGTTGTATTAATACTTCCGCCAAACTGAGAACTTCTGGGATTAAACTTCGGGGAATGTGACCGAGTTCTATTGAGTATTGTCTCGCCCAGCGATCGCTCTCTCCTAAGAAGTTACACATATCCTGACCGGTTCTGATTAAAACGGCTTTTTTCCCCTCCCGGTTTAATACCGCCACTGCTAAATACAAACTCCTAACTTCTAAAGTATTGGCAGCATGAACGTTGCCGGTATAACAGAAAACAAGGGCATCTTTTGGTACGTTAAAACGTCGAGCAATTTCTAAGTTTTTCTCTCTAGGAAAGAAGTAATTAGTATCCACTCCCGGCCAGAGAATCAAACTAGGAATATTGGGAGGAACGAACTCTTTTAACCTTTCAATAATAACGGTTACGCCCTCCGCACTTTCGAGAAATTCTCGATGATGTTTCGGGTGGGAAATGTATTCGGGAAGGGAGAAAGGTTTAGTTTCTAAAAGTAGTTCTTTAAACGGTCGGTTTAGATATCTTTCGACGATGTGTTCTTCGTTATCTTCCAGGTGAATTATTAATTTACTGTGGTAAGCTTTTCTAACTTTATTGCAGTAAATTCGAGGCAGTTCTCGGGGAGTCCAAGCGTGAATTATATCGGGGCCTTTTTGGTTATTGAAATATTCATTTAATTTATAAAGTTCGTTAAATTGTGTTACCTTATAAAGATTAGCTGAATTTTCGGTAACGGCGGATACGGTTAGCTTATTTTTAGGAACGGAAACGACGCAATCTAAACCTAGTTTAACCAGGTTATTTGCGAAGTGGTGAACGTGTAAAGCGCTGTTGCAATAAAAGTCTTCGTAAAGAACGAATAGGATGTTTTTCATTTGCTAATTGTCAATTGTTAATTGTTAATTGTTAATGGCTAATTGCTAATTCTAAGCCGCCGAATTGCCTTTAACATTTACAGCTAACTGAAACCCAATTTCATCCAGCAAGTTAACTAAAGAGTACAGTTCGGGAACTCCCGTATTTAACAAAGCTAAATCGAGTTTTTGATAGTGGGATTTAGCAGTTGGAGAAAGATTATTTACCCCGCCATAAGCCTCTAAAACATTTTTCAAAGCTATTCGCAACATTTGAGGGTCTCCCTCTTCTATAACTACCTCTAAATAGGCTGCCACTTCCGAGGGATTTTTTTGAAAAGATTCTTTCAAATCTTCGTAATAATTAGTGCTTCTAACCATCTTCTTCACTCCTATTATTGTAATCTGCCCAGTAGTCGAGAGCTTTACTAATATCTTGCTGTTGGGCCCTTTTATCTCCGCCACACAAGAGTAGAATAATTGTTAAGCCAATTTGTCCAAAGTAAATCCGATAACCCGGACCGTAATTTATTCTCAGTTCGCAAACCCCTTGACCCACAGAACGATAATCCCCTAAATTTCCTTCTGCAACTCTGTCAATCCTCGTATTAATTTTAGCTTTATCCCTATTATCGCGAAGAGAATCTCGCCATTCCAAAAAAGGACTTTTTCCCTCTGAGGTTCGGTAGTTTCTAATTTCTCTGGGGCGTGCTTCCATAATTTTATTAAAAGATTAGGAATAATGAGTAGGTGCGCAATGCGCACCTTACAATTGGGGTTTGAGAAACCCGGTTGGGAAAAAACCGGGTTTCTTAAGCTTGGTGGCTATCCAACAACAACATTTTATCGAGGAAATCGGTATTTTCCAATTGCAGATTCGTAGAATGAGGGTTAATTAAAACCGACCTGGGGGTAAAAATAACCCGCTTATTTTCCCGCCGCAATCTCAAGCATAAATCTGCTTCCTGATAACCGGTAAATAAATGTTGGTTAAAACCTCCCACCGCCTCAAAATTGCTTTTGCTTACCATCAAACAATCCTTACTAACAGCAGAAACCTCCCTAGCGCAAACCAAAGAACCGGCATAACCGTCCCCATCAGCCTTAAAACCCCTCATAATAAAAGTAACCTCGTTCGTAGTAATCGCTTCAGCGATTCCCCCGTTCGTAGTAATCGCTTCAGCGAT
>CAZUCT010000476.1:0-2376 GCA_964619285.1 uncultured bacterium
ATTTAGCGGCCCATAAGGGATGACCTTTATGGGCCATCTAACCTGATTTGTAGGTCGGGTTCCGCTTCGCGGAGCCCGACCTACAAGAAAATGGCGAAGGTATTGATTAAGAAACCCGGTTTTTTAGAAAAACCGGGTTTCTGGACTACCGATTAACATCAATTGGTTTGACGATTAACAGAGACAAAAGCAAATAAAAATGACACAAATATTAACGGCAACAGAATACGAGCAAATGCGGGAAGAAATTTTAAAAACAGGTAAAGTTTTTCGCCAATCCAACAATTTTGAAAGCGTTATTAAAGTAACCCATCAGTTAGGAAAAACCTATCGGCGAGAAATTCAACTTCGCCCGGGATTAAAGATTGCAATTAGCGATTGTCAAAGTAAATCTACAGTGGGATTAGAACACAGACACGACGATTCGACGCCATTAGTATTAGCATTTCGGCTGTCTGGTTATTGCCGAGTATGGACGGAAGGAATAGGAGATGATTATTATTACGAGAAAGCTGGAGAAAATTATTTATTTTTTGTTCCCGGTACTAAAGAAATAGAAGAAACCCCAGGGGGAGAAAGATTGAAGGCGATTAAAATTATTGTAGAACCGGAGGTTTTAAGAAGTTTTAGCTGCTGCAATCTCGATTTACTACCGACAGAATTAAAAGCATTAATAGCGAAGGATTCGGCTCCGATTTTTCATAAAAATGTAGGGGGAATATCTCCAGCAATGCAGCAAGCTTTACAACAAATTATTAACTGCCCCTATCAAGGAATTACCAAACAAATTTATCTCGAAAGTAAAGTGCTGGAATTAATCGCTTTGCAGTTCGCGCAATTAAAGGAAAGCGATCGCCCAATTAGTTGTTCTAGTTGCTTGCAACCGGGGGACATAGACCGCATCCACCATGCCAAAAATATTTTAGAAAAAAACCTAGAAGACCCACCTTCGTTATTAGAATTAGCCAGAAAAGTAGGAATTAACGATTATAAACTCAAGCGCGGTTTTCGAGAAGTATTCGGTACCACTGCATTTGGATATTTGCAAAAAGTCCGCATGGAGCGCGCGAAAAATCTTTTGGCCGAGCAAATGTTGAGCGTTGGGGAAGTCGCTCAAAATGTGGGATATAGAAGTCAAAGTCGCTTTTGCGATGCTTTTAAAAGACATTTTGGCGTTACTCCCAGAGCTTACAGGATGAGCCTCAATTCTTGATATTTTTAACCGATCCAGAACGGGCAAAAAAAACTCCGTTTGGGGCAAAAAAAAGATTTTCAATTGCATAAACTAAAACAGCAGTCACAAATATAAACTAAATTTCTCGCTCGAATCGAGATAAGCTACCGTCGTTTATAAAAATAGCAAACGACGGATAGATTTTAATGTCAAAATAGCCAACAAAAAGAAGGAGTAATTAAAAGTGGATATCTTATTAACGGATGCTGGAGATACCCGAACTTTGCTATCGGGAGAACTGGGACCAACCGACAGTCTTTTTGCTTTAAGAGGCAACGACGTGGTAAGGGGTTCGAGTGACAGCGAGACCATATTTGGCGGCAAGGATAACGACCAACTGTTCGGAGAAGGTGGTAACGACGACCTGAACGGGAATAACGGAGAGGATCTGGTTGTTGGCGGTAGCGGTAACGACACCGTAAGGGGCGGTAAAGAATCAGACATAGTACAGGGAAATGCTGGAAACGACGAGATCTGGGGCGATCGCGGCGAAGATATCCTGATTGGAAATGAGGGTGCCGATACTTTTGTCTTATTTGCAGACTCGACTTTGCCTGCGGGAAGTATAGGAGATCAGTTGCTAGATTTTAATCCCGCTGAAGGCGATCGCATCGGACTTATTGGTTTAACCGCAGCGGATATCACTTTAAATCCTACTCCAGGGTTGCGATCGAGAAATGTTATCCTACCGCTGCTTCCCGATGGAATCCCCGTAGAAGCTGCATTATCGCAATTTGGAGATGTTCTGGCAGAGGTCGCCAACCCGACAACTAATCTCTTAGACGGAATCCAAATTATAGCTGGAGGACAAGTCTTAGCTACTGTTTATAACAATATGACAGAAGAGGAGATTTTAAGTGGCATAATCACGGTCGATCTATAATTTTTGGGAATGGGGAATGGGGAATATCGGGGGAAAGCATTCGGAGATTAGCTAAGATTTAAGAAACCCGGTTTCTTTGACAATACCTTCGCCAAAATAAAAATACCATTCGTAGGTTGTGCGTACCGAAGTGGAACCCAACAAATACGTCGGGTTCCAGGAGGTCCGCACGACCTACAAGATGCACCGGCGTTGGTATTGTTTGACAATACCTTCGCCAAAATAAAAAAATACCATTCGTAGGTTGTGCGTACCGAAG
>CAZUCT010000477.1:0-2279 GCA_964619285.1 uncultured bacterium
GACCTTAGATAGTGGGGCCAGAAACCCGGTTGGCAAAAAACCGGGTTTCGACCTTGGATAGTGGGGCCAGAAACCCGGTTGGCAAAAAACCGGGTTTCTAAGCTCTTAGCTGCTACATAGCACGTTCCGTCAATTTTGTCAACACCTGATTAGACCTTTCCACAAAGTCTTTCATCCCCTCGGCATCAAACCCCTTCTGGGCCATCAAAGCCAGATCGTAAACGTGATGGCAAATCATTTTCGCCAACTCCGCCGACGGCGACTCGCCCCCACTTTGAATAATGCCCCCCTGACCCAAACTGGCCAAATTCTTAATCAAAGGATGGGCCGTATTCACCAACAAAACGTGTTCTTCGGGAAACTCCATCTTCTCCTGCTGCAACAAAGCTGTCATGTCCCGCAACCGCCGCATGGCCTCGGGCAACAACACCATCGCTGGCGGCGTCCCCACGGGGTCGTCGGACTTTAACGCCTGAGTCTTAATATTCAACTTCGGTTTCCCAAGGGCCTTCTCAAACAACTCCTTAATTTGTTCGCTGCGAGTCTTCTGAGTAGTAGGATCGACTATTTCCGAGTCCTTCTCTTTATCTATTAATTGGTCGTCAATTTCCGAGTCAACCCGAGAAAACTTAACATCGCTATATTCCCGTTCCAGGAAACTAATAAAGTGGGTATCGATGAAAGAGTCCATAAACAAAATTTCCAAACCCTGACTCTTATGTAACTCCACATAAGTCGCCTGAGAAACCGGTTCGGTACAATAAAAAACCCGATTTTCGTGGCGTTCTTTATTGCGTTCCAAATAATCCTTCAAAGTCGTGTAAGAATTACCCTTAGCATCGACGTAATTTTGATTCTCGCCTTCCGATTTTACCTGTTGCCAAACATCTCCCTCGTCGGTCTGAACTTCCACCGACGGTTTTGCTTCTTTTTCCCCTTCTGAAGTTTGGTCTAATTTGGCAGTGGTACGGAAAATAATGATGTCTTCAACTTGCTTTTTAAACTTGTCGTCGTTAAGGGCACCGAACTTAACAAAAGTACCGACATCCTGCCAAGAACTGGTATAATCTTGAGGATTATCGCGGTAAAGTTCTTTGAGGCGATCGCCCACTTTCTTCGCAATATAATCCGCAATTCTCCTAACAGTTCGGTTGCTAAGTAAAGAACTCCGAGAAACATTTAAAGGAATATCCGTACTATCTATCACCCCCCGCAAAGGCATCAAGAATTTAGGAATTACCTCCTCGCAATGGTCGCTAACAAAAACCTGGTTGCAAAACAGCTTAATATTGCCCTGAGTAACATCCACATCGGGCTTTAATTTTGGGAAGAAAAGAATGCCGTTAACAATAAACGGATAATCCGTATTTAGATGAACCCACAACAAAGGGTCTTCCTGGAAAGGATAAAGATAGCGGTAAAGTTCCAGATAATCTTCGTCAGTTAAATTGCTAGCAGACTCCCGCCAAATAGCCTTATGTTTGTTAACCTCTTCTCCTTCCAATTTAATTGGAACTGGCATGAAGTCGCAATAGGTTTTAATTAATTGGCGAACCCGCGCTGGTTCTAAATATTCTTTTTCGTCGTCCAAAAGAGTCAGAGTAACGGTGGTTCCCCGTTCGGTTCGAGAAGATTCTTCTAATTCAAATTCCGGGGAACCGTCGCAGGACCAATGAACTGAAGTAGCCCCTTCTTGATAAGAAAGAGTATCGATTTCTACCTTCTTAGCTACCATAAAAGAAGAGTAAAAACCCAAACCAAAATGACCGATAATGCCGCCATCTTTTTCGGTACCTTGATATTTTTTAATAAACTCTTCGGCGCTAGAAAAAGCAACTTGGTTGATATATTTTTTGATTTCATCGGCGGTCATGCCGATACCGTTATCAGAAACGGAAATAGTTCCATTATCTTTGTCGATTTTTATTTCTATTTCCGGGTTGCTAATATCCCCGCTATATTCCCCAGTACGAGAGACCATGTTAAGTTTAGAAATGGCATCTACGGCGTTAGATACCAGCTCCCGCAAGAAGATTTCGTGGTCCGTGTAGAGAGACTTCTTAATAATGGGGAAGATATTCTCTGTATGAATTGTAATGGTGCCTTTTTCGAGTACTGCCATAGTTTAATCTTCTAGGTAAATTGATTTGGTAATTGGAAATTGTGAATTGGGAATCGGGCATTTTATTGGTGCGCGATCGCTCCTTTCCTGCCTTCCTCCCTATCCCAGTAGAACAGGCATCTTGCCTGTTATTAGTTTGTAATTGTGAGCGATCGCC
>CAZUCT010000478.1:0-2139 GCA_964619285.1 uncultured bacterium
TCGCTGAAGCGATTACTACGAACTATCGCTAAAGCGATTACTACGAACTATCGCTAAAGCGATTACTACGAACGGGGAAAATAGAAATAAATTAGCCAGAGAATTAATAGGGTTATTGCTAGGGTGGGAATGTTGGTCCAACTCCAGTCGATGACGCGCCAAATTAGGAAGCCGAAAACAAACCAAATATAGGCTAAACTAAAGGGGGCATAGATAGCTAAAACTAGGCGATCGCTCCCTTTTTCTTTAATCGGTTTTCCGGTTAATAACTTACCGTAAAAACCAAAAGCGCGACTGCGTAAATTATTAATTCCTGTCAATGCAACCGCCAAATAATAGCCGTCAAATCTGGCTAAAGGATTGAGGTTTAAAGCCACAGTAATTAAGGCCGCTGTCATTAATAAATAACTGCTAGTATGCAGCCAACTTCCAGGGGCCGTCCAATTCCACAAACAAAGGGAAATTGCCGCAATAATAAATTGCACTAACACGCCGGCAGCTACTACTAAAACCCGTTGATATCGTCTCACCAAACAGTAGGCATCGGTGGTATTTGTGTAGGCTGCCGGCATTAACATTATCATCAACAAACCGATTTCGGGAACGATGCCGCCGTAATGTTTTAAAGTGAAAGCGTGACCTAGTTCGTGAAGGGTAACGACTAGGGCAGTTAGCAACCCAAATATGAGGATTAAACTGCCCCCATAAGCTGCTATTAATTGTTGCCCTTGGTACAAGATTTCCCCTCTTTGAGAAATACCGATCGCCGTACTTGCTGCTAGGAAGATTACGAGCAAAAATGCTGTCGGTTTGCTCCACAACCAACGGATTTTATTGATATGTTTGCTCAACCATTTATCCGGGTTAAAAAGAGGAATCCTAAAGAATAATAAGGAGAAAGGGCTGAATTTTTTCTTAGGCGGTTGGGGCGGTTTTGTTCCTTCCAGCATCGCCGTCGCCGTTAATAATTGAAGCAGGCGTTTTATGTGTTCTGGGGCGACGCAAAATTCGGCAGCGATCGCCCCCAACGGTCTCTGTCCGATTTGGTCGATAATATCTTTATCTTGCCTGCTTACTTGCAGGAATTTAACATCTTCTGGATTGCGCAAAATCCAGTAACCCTCTGGATGTTCTATCCACCGAACGCAAGCTTTTAATTTCGGTCCCGAAGGTTGAGGATTTCTGGGAATTTCCGGTTCTATTTCTTCTGGTTCTTCTGCCAGTTCGGTTGCTATTTCTAATATGTTAAACTCGACCAATTTTTCCAGCAATTCTGTTACTAAATTAGGCGCAATAGTTTCGGGGAAATATTCCTCGCATTTTTGCTGAATTTGACTGACGGTAAATTTCCCGGTAAAATACCGCAAAGCATAACCTTCTGGGGCAGTAAAAATTGCTCGGAGGTTGCCTTCTTTGGCTTTGAGAATTACTTGGTCCGAGTTGGGAATTTTCCCTAACTGCCAGTAAGTTGTTAAATCGGGGCAAATCCAGTTTTGGTCTGTTGTTGGAATTGAGGTTTCTAATAGTCCTAGATTGAGAAGTTTTTCTAATAGTTGAATGGTGAAGTTAGGGGGAGTTTCTGGGAACTTTGCCTCGCATTTTTGTTGAATTTGTTCGACGGTAAATCTGCCGATGAAATGTTGCAAGGCGTAACCTTCCACCGGGGAGAATTGATGTTGTATTTGACCGTTTTTAGCTGTTAGGCGGATTTGGCCTTCTGAGGTTTGGCCCAGTTGCCAGTAGGGCGTTAAATTGGGACAAATCCAGGTTGAGGGTTGGAGTTGGGACTGTTCGGGGACCATAAGGAGTAGATGCTGGTTTTTAGATCGATTAACAATTAACAATTAACAATTAACAATTGGGTTGGAAGCGTGGAAGTAAAGTTATGGCTTGCTTCGTCAGAACTAACTCGCCCGCCAGAAACCGGGTTTTTTAAAGAATACCTTCGCCATTTTCTTGTAGGTTGAGTGAAGCGAAGCGGAACCCAACGAAGATGTTGGGTTCCACTGCGTGGATCCCGACCTACAAAGAACTAACTCGCCGATTTTGATGGTTATAAGCTATTGGGTTTAGTACCAATGACGGGGAGCATCTCAATGCAATTTGAAAACCTACAATTCAACGCTTTAGGTTAGAGGT
>CAZUCT010000479.1:0-1938 GCA_964619285.1 uncultured bacterium
ATTAATTAGCAACCCAAAGTACGGGATATAACGGATAAGTTTTCGGTAGGTGAATAGAGTTAGTTCGTAGTAATCGCTTTAGCGATAAAAAGAATTAATTAGCAACCCAAAGTACGGGATATAACGGATAAGTTTTCGGTAGGTGAATAGAGTTAGTTCGTAGTAATCGCTTTAGCGATAAAAAGAATTAATTAGCAACCCAAAGTACGGGAGTTGATTAGCAGTTAGGAGAACCCAGAAACCGGGTTTTTTGAAAAAACCCGGTTTCTTAATTCTCGATGCTGGCGAAGGTATTGTTGGAAAAAACGGGTTTCTTGAACTGCTCGATTTACTGACAAATTTTGCTTAAGAAATATCGTATTTCTTCTACTAACCATTCTTGTTCGATTTGACTTAGGTATAGTCCAAAATATTTAGGGACTTGCAATTTAATAAGATACCGGTGTTGGGTTCCGTTTCACTTCACCCAACCTACAAGAGACTGGTAGTTTATTTTTTAACAAGTCCCTTAGTACAAGCTCCCGCAAAAATAGTGCAGGTATTTTTTGTTCCCCAGACCGTTAATGACACTTCTATTCTGTCAATCTTGCTTGTTAAAATTTCGCTTTTATCGAAAGGAAAACCAAAGAAAATAGACTGTATGCATAACTTTTTTTTATTAATTTTTATTCTTGTTTTTCCAAAAATAGAATTTAAAAATGTTAGCAGGAGCGCTACCAAACATCTTACCAAAATGAAAAATAGCGGGAGATATTCTCCAGAACGAAAAAGGTGAAATAAAAAGAAGAATGGCATTAAAAGCCCTAAGTAACCTAAGACACCTCCATATATTTCTGTTTTCGTTTTAGGAATCTCTACGAACAAATTAGTGCCATAATTTTTCAAAACAATTTTACTACCAGCAGGCTGCGGGCGGCGGTTACTAACCATATTTGAACTTGCCCGATCGCCCTCAACTAACTCCTCCTTTCCTCTGGGAGCAGTTTTATTATTAAGACCATCCAACGCCTCCCTCGCCGAAGTAAATCTATCCTCTAACATCGGTTCCAACATTTTATCCAACCAGTGGGCAAACTGGGGAGAAATAGAAACTCGATTTCTGAAGTCAATCTTCATCCGAATTTGGGGTAAATCTACGGGCGATCGCCCCGTCAAAACAAAGATTAAAGTCGCCCCCAAACTATATAAATCTGAAGCGGGTTTTACCTGCCCTCGAAATTGTTCTGGAGCCATATAACCCAAAGTCCCCACAAAAGTATTGCTCAAACTAATGGTCTGGCGATAAACATCTCGAACCGCCCCAAAGTCAACTAAAAATACTTTGCCGGAACGGTCAACAATCAAATTTGCTGGTTTAAGATCTCGATGAATTATTGACGGATTTAATTGGTGGAGATAGTCTAAAGTTTGCAACAATTGAATGGCAATTTGTTTGACTTTTTCTTCCTCTAAATTCCAGCCTCTTTTAACTAAATTAGCTAAAGAATCTCCTCCTATCAATTCTCGCACTAAATAAAAGATGCGGTCTCCCTCGCTATCCACATAAAAATAGTCGAGATAATTGGGAATATTGGGATAATTTAGATTAGCTAAAACTCGCCCTTCCCGTTTGAAGAGTTCTAAGATTTTCCAGTCGGTTGCCTGGCGTAAAGATACGGCTTTTATCGCAACTCGCTGATAATTGGTTAAATCTTCTGCTTCGTAAGTAGTCCCCATCGAACCTTGACCCAGGGGGGTAACTATTCGATAGCGCTGGTTGATGATTTCGTTGGGTTGGTGTAAGGTTTCCACTTTTTTAACCTTTGTTAATTTGATTTACTTACGAACATTAGAATCGCTGAAGCGATTACTACGAACAAGCACTAAAGTGCTTACTACGAACTATCGCTGAAGCGATTACTACGAACAAGCACTAAAGTGCTTACTACGAACTATCGC
>CAZUCT010000480.1:0-2026 GCA_964619285.1 uncultured bacterium
CCTCCAGAGGAACGTTACTTTTGACAATTTCAAGGTTAAAATCCTCCAGAGGAACCTTACTTTTGACAATTTCAAGGTTAAAATTCTTCAGAGGAACCTTACTTTTGACAATTTCAACAGGTTAGGGACTTGCAATTTAATAAGATACCGATGTTGGGTGGAGGTTCGCGCGCGCCCTACCTACAAGAGACTGGTAGTTTATTTTTTAACAAGTCCCTTAGTGTTGTTGGGTTCCACGGAGGTCCGCACAACCTGCGCAGGAATTATTTTTATTATTGTTAATTGTTAATTGTTAACCTTTAATGCCGCTTCCAGTGTCGGTGGGGACGATGTATTTTTGGAGGAGAATAAAAAGGGCGATCGCGGGTGCGATAGAGATGAGAGAACCTGCCGCGATTAAACGCCAATCTAAAGAAAAAGTACCCGCTAAATTTGCCACTCCCAGAGGTAAAGTGTAAGCTTCCGGTCGGTCTAACACTAATAAAGGCCATAAAAAATCGCTCCAAGAACCGATAAAGCTAAAAATAGCTAAAGTTACCAAAGCAGGTTTAATAGAAGGCAACATAACGTGCCACCAAATTCCGAGATAGCCGCAACCATCAATTATCGCTGCTTCTTCTAATTCTCTGGGTACTGCTAGAAAGGCTTGTCGCAATAAAAAGATGCCAAAAGCGGAGGCAATATTGGGAAAAATGACGCCAAAATAAGTATTTTTTAATCCCATTTCTACGGTTAAAACGTAGAGGGGAATCATCACAATTTGAAAGGGAATCATAATCGTAGAAACGACGAGGGCGAAAATGATTTTGCGCCCGCGAAAGTTAATTCTGGCTAGGGGATATGCTGCTAGAGAACAGAAAATTAAATTTAAACTAACGGTTAAAGCGGCAATAACGGTACTGTTAAAAAGGTAGCGACCGAAGGGGACGGTTTGCCACACTTTAATAAAGTTTTCGAGGGTTGGTTTTTCTGGTAAGAGTTGGGGGGGAAATTGAAAAATATTTTCCGTAGGAGATTTAAAGGCCGTAGTTAACAGCCAAAATAAAGGAAAGAGCATTAAGAGAGCAATGCCACTTAATAATAAATAGAGAGCGATCGCTCTTCCCCACTGGGATAACTTTGGCAAATTTGTTTTCCGATAATTCATAATAACAATTGTTCGTAGTAATCGCGGAGCGCGATTAAAAAAGTAGTTCGTAGTTCGTAAGTAGGTAGGCAAAAATATTTGCAGAAAATTTTCCCCGTAGAACAGACATCTTGTCTGTTCGGTGTCTAATTAATTTTGCACTCCTACTTAGTAATCGCGGAGCGCGATTGAAAAGTAAGTTAGCAACCGATAGACCATTAACAATTAACCATTAACAACTGTTTTTCGGTACAAACCCCATGTAAAGGTTTATCCCAAACATCGACGGGTAACTCTGGTACAAAAGCAAAATCGAAGACAATACCAATAGTAGGTTTAGACGCCCATTCTGGCAAACTCAACATCCGGTCGTAAAAACCGCCGCCGTAACCCAAACGATAACCGCGCCGATCGCAACCAACGGCGGGGACGAGAATTAAGTCCACCTGCTGTGGGTCTAAAATTGTGGCAACCTCGGAAGGTTCCAGAATACCATAAGCCCCTTTAACCAGATTTTCTCCCGGTTGCCAGAGATGCCAGGAGAGAGAGTCGCCGACGCAACGGGGAAAACCCCAAAACTTGCTGGCAGGATTAAAATCCTCCAGAGATTCGGTAAATAAAGGCATGAGGTCCGGTTCTTGGCGAAAGCTGAAATAAGCTAAAATAGTTTGAGCTTGGATTAAGGCCGGACAGTTTCGCAAGTGGGAGACGAGGCGATCGCTCTTTTCTTTCCATTCGGCGGGGGACAAAGATTGACGTTGTTTGAGGAGCGATCGCCTCATAGTTAATTTTGTCATGTTCGTAGCCATGTTCGTAGTAATCGATGAGCGCGATTTATTTTCCAAAATAAGTAGGAGTGCCAAATTAATTAGACACCGAACAGACAAGATGTCTGTTCTA
>CAZUCT010000481.1:0-2022 GCA_964619285.1 uncultured bacterium
CATATTTTGACCCCGAACAAGATCGTCTCAATCCGAATTTTTTATTTTGGCGAAGGTATTGTTAAATCTTGTTAATTATTAATTGCTAATTGTTACAAACACGGTTTAACCTCAAAACCTCGATTATTTCTCACCTCATTTACCGAACAAGAATAGCTAATATTACCGCTACCATTACCCGCATTATCCTCAATAACATTACCGCTGCCCCCCGCAGTTCCTTTCACGAAAATACTGCCTGCAACTTGGTTATCTTTTACTAAAACATTCTCCACAGAAAAAGGGCGATCGTTAGTATCCGCTACCACATAAATTAAACTTGTATTGGTAATATTAGAATTTAACTGATTTCCCGTTATTTTCACATTCTTAATATCCCGAACCTTGTACAAACCGATGTATGCATTGCCTTGATTGTTACTAATAGTCGCCCCGTTAACCCTGGTTCCGCCGCAACATTCCTGAATTAAAATCCCTTCTCCATCCGTACTCAAATATTTAGAATTACCAATTCTATGCCTATAAACTTGATAGTCATTACCATCAACTAAAACATTCCATCCCGACCAATCGATCGCCCGATTTTCTAAAGTAACTGCCCCAGTCGTTTCCTTCTTTCCCGTAGGATCTACCCACCACTGTTTCCCCGGTTCATCTCTAATAATATTATCCTGAATAATTAACCCATCTCCCGAAGCATGAATCGCAACCCGCATCGTATGATAAACCCAATTATCCCTAATCACAATTCCCTTTCTAAATAACCCCGGTTCTTGTTGGGGAGTAGCTCCATTTTTAAAACCGCTACTTTTACCGCGATTTACCACAATACCGTAATGATTCCCATAATGAAAAGGCACTTCTCCATCTTCAAAAGTAATAATTGTATTTTTCTTGCGTCCTTGAATTTTATAACCCGGTTGGTCGTAATTATCGGTAATATTGTCGTTAACCCGATTGTTGGCAACTAAAACATTAGCAAAAGCATTAATTTTAATATTAGTCGCAAATCGATAACTATATCGCTGCCAAGGTTCTTGAAAGGAGGTATCGGGAACGGTTGGATCTGGCTCGGCGACGTTGTTACTGCGAACCCCGACAACAACTATATTTTTGTTTGTACCGTTATCAATATCTCCCCTAAGAGCAATAGCAGCCCTGTTAACATCGACATTGACCAAACCGATATTGCTATCCGTATTCGGCGAAGCGGTGGTAATTTTCTTAAAAGCAGTATCGTTAGGAGTGCCCCTGCCAGACAGCTTCGGTTCGTATTTGGGAAAAACTAACTTACTGGGAGGTCGATAAGAGTCAGATTTTGCATCTTTAATCCCTGGAGTGTCTCCTCGAACGACCACCCCATCGGCGAGTTGGATGCTATCGTTAAAATTATATGTACCTTCAGGGAAATAAACAACTCCCCCACCGTTAGCGCTGGCGGCATCTCTCGCGGCATTGAAGCGATCGCCCGCGCTACCTCCATTAAAATCCTTGATATTATAGACGCAACCCCACTTAATCTCTTGAGTCCAGGGATAAGCATCGCCACCGTATAAAGAGGCGATCGGATTATCAGTCGGCCCCCCCCTGGGACTGCCGCAATTAGAGGAAGTATTCCCTTGAGAGATTGCGGCAGATTCCCCTTTGATATATTCGCTAAAACTATAAAATCCCACCACCAAGCTAATTAAAGCCACCGTGGCAAAGAACAACTTCCAGAATTTTTTCTCAGAACGACTTAGAGATGGTTTTCTTCTGTTCATAAGGAATCCTCCAATTTGGCCTAATTCAATTTTAACCTACCGGGCAAAAAAAAAGGGCCGTTTCTAGTAATCGCAAAGCGCGATAAGTAGGTAGGCAAAAATATTTGCATAAAATTTTCCCCGTAGAATAGACATCTTGTCTGTTCGGTGTCTAATTAATTTTGCACGACTACTTATAGATGTCCAAATCCCTACTCCAAACCAAAAAAAGACGACTAAAGTCGTTACTACGAACTAAAAAAGACGACTAAAGTCGTTA
>CAZUCT010000482.1:0-1966 GCA_964619285.1 uncultured bacterium
GATTGTTCGTAGTAATCGCTTCAGCGATTGTTCGTAGTAATCGCTTCAGCGATTTCCCAAAAATGGCCCACCTACCCTATAGACGCCCATCTCCCCCCATTTTAACATCTTAACTATACGTTAGCAGAGGTTTTGCGACTTGTCAAGGGGTTTGAGAAAATTTTTTTTGGACGGGCCGAAATCGCTGAAGCGATTACTACGAACTAACTATTTATGTGTTAAAACAGATTTGGAAACTTCTTAAAAAAACAACCATGCAATTATCAATACCTGATTCGGTGGCGAAGGCGATCCGACTGCCAGAAAAGCGCATAGAAGCAGAAATGTTGAAAGAATTGGCGATCGCTCTCTACGCCCAAGAACTTCTCAACTTTGGCAAAGCTAGAGAATTAGCCAACATGGGAGCGCACGAATTTAGTCAACTATTAGGAGAACGCGATATCTCCCGACATTACGGCAAAGAAGAACTGGAGGAAGATTTGAATTATGCCCGCAGTAAGTAACACTTCCCCACTGTTGAACTTGGCAATTATCGATCGCCTTTTTCTATTGCGACGGCAATTTGAACTCATCCAATTGGGACTTAACATTACTGGAGTAGTGGGAGTTTTACTGCGCGGTTGGCGCGAGGGGGAACTTCCATCAGTTTCCGAGGCGATCGCTCAGTTGCGCACTTTTGCCGGTTTTCATATAGCACCTGCTTTTTTAGCAGAGGTTTTAAGAGAAACCGGAGAAATAGAACCTTGATGCTTTCTTGAGAAAAATGACAGAAAAACCAAATCGACCAAGAGAATACGATGCCGTCCTTGGCGGCAAAAATCCTCCTCCAGTTAATGCTGCAGTTTTGGGCGGTATCGAAGGAGTGAAATTGCGTTTGACTGCCAACGATGAATTAGTTCGAGTGGGGGCAGTTCGAGATGCGATGCAATATGGGGAGGCGGGGCTGGATGTGGCGATCGCCTCTTTAGACAATGACTTCCCACAAGTCCGACGGGAGGCTATGTATTTGCTTCAAGCAAAACTCAATCACCCGAAAGTTAAAGCCCTTTTAGCTAACGGTAAATTAATGAGAATTTATCGAAAAGAGTTTGAAACCGTCACCGTCAGCCCCCGAGGCACCCTCATCGACCTAAAACCGGGCCAAGCAGAAATATTCGCGACGCACTTGGGGGATGGAGTCGACTTGGAAATGGTATCTATTCCCGGTGGCAGCGTTTTAATGGGTTCGCCAGAAAGCGAGACAGGGATAGATTACCTAGAACTTCGGCAACACCGAGCCCGAGTTCCAGGGTTTTTCCTGGGGAGGTATCCAGTGACGCAAGAACAGTACAAAGTAGTTATGGGAAAAAATCCTTCTTATTTCAAGGGTGCAAACCGTCCGGTGGAGCAGGTAACTTGGAACGATGCAACGGAATTTTGCTGGCGACTTTCCCAGAAGACGGGGAGACAGTATCGGTTGCCTTCGGAGGTCGAGTGGGAGTATGCCTGTCGGGCGGGTACGACTGGACCGTTTTATTTCGGAGAGTCTATTACTACAGATTTAGCTAATTACAACGGCAACTATGCTTATGGTTTGGGGCGCAAAGGTTTGTATCGCAGAGAAACGACCGAAGTCGGCAGTTTTCCTCCCAATGCTTTTGGTTTGTACGACATGCACGGGAACATCTGGGAGTGGTGTCAGGATGTTTGGCATCGCAATTATAATGGGGCACCCACCGATGGGAGTGCTTGGGAATCTGGCGGGCGTAGTTCTATCCGAGTGCTTCGCGGCGGTTCTTGGGACTCCAACCCCATAAATTGTGGCAGCGCCTATCGTTCCAAGAGCGATTTCGGTCTCAAGACCGACTACGGAGGTTTCCGCGTAGTTATGGAGTCAAGTTCGTAGTAATCGCTTCAGCGATTTATAAATCCCAAGTTCGTAGTAATCGCTTCAGCGATTTATAAATCCCAAGTTCGTAGTAATCGC
>CAZUCT010000483.1:0-1943 GCA_964619285.1 uncultured bacterium
GTTGCTAAATAAATAGTTACCGTTAAAGTCGGTGATGCTGCCCGGTTCGTTGGGGATGACTGGCGTTTTTTAAGCCCTTACATACACCAATATCTAGCTTTGTTGCATCACCATCGTTAGCATTTTGAACTATTTCCTTGACTATGGGAAATCCTTCTTTATAGCGTTCCCCGAGCAGGGTTTTAATCTGATTAACGATAGCTCCTGGAGGTATAGAATAACCGGTCATTTTTTACCTCAACTTATTAGCGGCTAAAAATTATCATCTAATTTCTAACAAGCCCCTCGGCACTCCGAGTTTGCACTACCCATATATTAGCGCAGTCCCACGCACAAGTTGAATAGCCCAACTAATATGTCCTCCAAAGCAAAGCCCCAACCCTAGCAGCAATAAAAAACTCGATGGCCATCAACGATTGGCCCTAAAATGGCCCATTTGACGGGTCAGTTGGCCAGGATTAAGCGTTGATGGCCAAATAGAAAAGGGCGATCGCTCCCCTCAACCTCGCCCCGCAATCTCAAAAGGTCTCAAAAACAATGCCGTCCTGGGGGCCCGTTAACAGGGGCGATCGCCTTTTTCAAGGGGCTCCCATAATCTAAAAAAGATGAACTATACTAGAAAAGTATCCAGTTTTCTATTAGGAGAAAGTAAAGCTGGACATTTTAATCTGAATAAATCGTGGGTAGAGGGTGTATGTCTGAAAAAGGGAATCTGGGCGATCGCTTGCCGAGGGCCGAAGATGCCGAAATCGATCCTCGCAAGTTCGAGGCATATTCGATGGATCGAAACAATCCCGCTAACCAGGGCAAGTGGCAAGGTTTTGTCATGCTGGGATATGACGTAGAAACCCCAGAAGGTCGCCAAGCTGCCGCCCAAGATGTAATTCAACAATTGCGTCGAGGTCTTCCTAACGCACCAGTTACCCAAAATCGAAGCACTCCACACGGTCTTCGATTTGAGTTACGAGTACCAATTGAGGGACCAAACGGAGTGCGAGCCAACCTGTTTACAGCTTGGCAAATTGATAGCGGTAAAGACGTTCCCAGACTACTTACTAACTGGGTAGAAGTTTATAGTTAATAAAAAACCATGAAAGCACAAATTTACGACCAAATCAAGACATTAGTAGAAATTCCTCTGGAATCTTCAGATGCGATCGCTCCCAAAGGCGTCCGGGGAGCAATTGTAGAATGTTACGACAACCCGGAAATGTACGCAGTAGATTTAGCAATTCGCGATCGAAGATTTGCCGGTGGTTTGGCTTACCATAATCTGGTTCTTACTCCCGACCAATTTGAAGTTGTAAAAGAAACTTCAACAGTCATTGTAGCCGGGCATAGCGCCTTAGATATAGCTAAATATTTCATTACCCTTCCTTCTCCCGAGCAAGAAGACTGTATTACCAATCTCAAACTCCAAAAGTTGCTCTATTATGCCCAGGGTTTTCATCTGGCAATGTTTGACAAACCCCTATTTCCAGAACCAGTAGAAGCTTGGAAACTAGGTCCGGTCGTGCCAGAAATTTATCAAATCTACAAACAATATCAATCGGCATTTATTCCACAGCCAGAACATTTTAACCCAGAAAAATATGAGAAAAAAATCCAAGAATTGCTCGATGAAATTTATCAACGTTACGGAAAATATACCGCCCCCGCCCTCATGGATTTGACTCATCAAGAAACACCTTGGAAGGAAACTTCCATTGGCGAAGAGATACCCCATTCTTTAATGAAAACGTATTTTGAGACTCAACTTGTCAAATAGCGATAGGAAATTGGTAAAAAAAGCAGGCTGTCAGCCAGCCTGCTAGAAACCACTATTTCACGACTCAACTTATTAACATATAGTTCGTAGCAATCGCTTTAGGGATTTGAATCGCAAAGCGCGATTACTACGAACAATTCTACACGATCGCCACTTCGCCGGTATCGCTGGCAAG
>CAZUCT010000484.1:0-1835 GCA_964619285.1 uncultured bacterium
AATTGCATTATTTACTAGATTAATTAATACTTGTCTTAGTTTGACTTCATCTGTTTTGATAAAGCGAGGTATTTCCTCATGGCGCTCTACAATTAACTGCAATCCTTTTTCTTCTGCCTTTAGCTGCAACATATCCTCTAAATCGTCTAGCAATCGATAAAAGTCGAAGTTTTTTTCATTTAAAGTAGTCTTGCCAGCCTCAATTTTTGATAAGTCTAAAACTTGGTTAATTAAACTGAGTAAATGTTCGCCGCTACGACTAATAATACTAACATTTTCTAAATGTTCTGTTGGCAAATTCTGACTGCGAGTCATTACTTGGGAAAACCCCAGAATCGCATTTAAAGGAGAGCGCAATTCGTGGCTCATATTGGCGATAAACGAACTTTTAGCATGATTTGCTACTTCGGCTTTTTCTTTAGCAACAGCCAGTTCGTCCAAGGCTTTTCGCAAACTGGCAGTCTTTTCCCTAACCTCTGATTCTAAATCCAATTCATAGTTCAAACGTAGTTGCTCGGCTTGACGCAAAGAGTCAACCATCTTACGAAACGATTCTGAGAGAATTTCCACTTCTCGAATGCGCGTAGATTTAACAGATCGGTCCAGCTTGCCGACAGCAAAATCTTGAGTCGCTTGGGTCAGACGAAACAGCGATCTAGTAATTCGCCGGGATGTTAAGCTGCCAACACCGACAGCTCCCACCAAGGCCAATACACACAAAACCAAGGTGCGACGAACGTTGGCATGAATTTCGCCCAAAAATACCGACTCCGGTATCGCAGTGACCGTCAGCCAGTCGAGTCCGTAAGCATCTCGATAAGGTCTAACCTTAATAAAGGTAGCTTGTGGAAGATCTGCTTCTAATAATTGTGGCTTGGCGATCGCCTCCAAACTGCCATATTGCCGAATTAAATGTTGGGTAGCATTGCGAATTAAAGGCTCCTGAGAATTGATGGCCTTAAGTCTTGTAGCTTTGCCATCAATAATAGGAGCTGGGGATTCATTGGTCGAGCTGGCAATAATTAGGCCCGAACGCTCCACGATAAAAATACTGCCGAGGCGATCGCCTTTCAATTGTTGCAAAAACTCACTTAACTGGTTGAGTTCAATATCAATTCCCAATACCCCTAATAAATTGTTTCCCTCATCTCGAACCGGGACGCTAGCTGAAATGCTTATAACGTCTGGTATATCCCCCCAAGTGTAAACTGGACTCCATATTGGGCCTCCCGCTTTAACTGCTTTGAAATACCAAGGGGCATCATTTGTTTTGGGGTTTTCCACCAAATCGCCAATATTTAACCGATTACCCCGATCGTCTACCAAATAGCCCCGTAACACATTTAGGTCAGACCTGGAAATTTCTGCAATACTTGTGTTATTGGCTCCTGGCCCTGCTCCGATAAACGAGCCATCTTCTCCTCCAAAGTTCGCATAAGCAAAATCAAATAATTGGAACTGGTGATAAAAGTATTTGCCCAGGGTTTTAAAATCGTTTAGATCTAAAACCCCAGCTTTAAATGCTGCCAAATTCGTTTGGTTTATTTCCTGCGCTTTGCCCAAATAAGAATCCAAGTGGCTATCGATGCGTTCTCCGAGTTCGGTCATCAATTCATCGGATAATTCCTCTACAGCATTATGCCCGGTACGATAAGAAAGATAAGAGACCAATCCTACTGTGACGAATATTTGGATGGCGAAGGGCACAATCAACAGACATCCCAAGGGTACTTTTCCAGTAATTTTAATCATTTTTTTTACAGTTGTACCGTCGTTGCTCTCGGGAGCAGGTCAGTTTTGAAGTTTTCCCAAAGACTTAACGCTTTTTGGGAATG
>CAZUCT010000485.1:0-1823 GCA_964619285.1 uncultured bacterium
AAGCGATTACTACGAACAATCGCTGAAGCGATTACTACGAACAATCGCTGAAGCTACGAACTGCAAAATACAAATAAAAATCAATGATTGCTGAAGTTTCATTAATTGATATTGCTAAAACTACCCGTCAAGCTGCTCAAAAATTGGGGGTGTTATCGACGGAGGAGAAAAATCAAGCTATCGAAGCAGTTGCCCGCGCTTTAGAAACTGCGGCCCCAGAGATAGTGGCGGCGAATAAGGCAGACTGCGAGATTGCCCAAAAAGAGGGTATCCCCAAACCGCTATACAATCGCTTAAAAATGGATGAGACTAAACTCCAAGGGGCGATCGCGGGTTTGCGGGATGTGGGCAAACTGCCGGATCCGGTGGGAGTGGTGCAAATTAACCGCGAACTGGATGAGGGGTTGATTCTCAAACGGGTTACTTGCCCTCTGGGTGTGATGGGGGTAGTATTTGAAGCGCGTCCCGATGCGGCGATCCAGATTTCTGCTTTGGCGATAAAGTCGGGTAACGGCGTTATCCTCAAGGGGGGTAAGGAGGCGACTAATTCTTGTCGGGAGTTGGTGAAGGCGATACGGGAGGGGTTGGCGCAAACGGCGGTTAATCCCGATGCGGTTCAGTTGTTGACTACCAGAGAGGAGATTTTGGAGTTGTTAAAACTGGATGAGTATGTGGATTTAATCGTTCCTCGGGGTTCTAATTCTTTTGTGCGTTTCATCCAGGATAATACTCGGATTCCAGTTTTGGGTCACGCGGATGGTATCTGTCACGTTTATATAGACAAGTCTGCGGAGATTGGCAAAGCGGTGCAAGTTACGGTAGATTCTAAGGTTCAGTACCCTGCTGCTTGTAATGCGGTGGAGACTTTGTTGGTTCATGGGGAGATTGCTTCTAAGTTTTTGCCGGAGTTGATGCCGGGGTTGTTGCAACATGGGGTGGAGTTGCGGGGCGATCGCCGCGCTTGCCAGATTTTGCCTTCGCTGAAGGCCGCCACGGAGGAAGACTGGGCGACGGAATATACGGATCTGATTTTGTCGATTAAGGTGGTGGATAGTTTGGAGGAGGCGATCGCTCATATTAATAATTACGGTTCCGGTCATACGGAGGCGATCGTTACTGAAGATAAGGACGCTGCTTCGACTTTCCTCAATTTTGTTAATGCTGCCGGCGCGTTTCATAATTGTTCCACCCGCTTTGCCGACGGGTTTCGTTACGGTTTTGGGGCGGAGGTTGGCATTAGTACCCAACAGATGCCGCCCCGAGGTCCGGTTGGTTTGGAGGGCATTGTGACTTATAAGTATCAGTTGGTGGGGAACGGTCATGTAGTGGCGACTTATGCGGGTAAGAATGCTAAGGCGTTTACTCATCGAGATTTGTAATTGGCATTTTTTGAGTTCTCAGAAACCCGGTTTTTTTGAAAAACCGGGTTTCTCGATCGGGTTTCTAGGGCATCCGTCGAACTGACATTTGGCCAGTTAGCAGTCCGGTGACGGTAATTTCTTGTCCCCAATAGTTGCTGGTCAAAATGACCTTTATGAAATTTCTGCTGCCAATCTAAGAGCTTCTAATTTTAAGCCTTCGCTTAGGTAAAATTCATTAACTTCCAAAGCATCTAATAACGGTTTGAGACTAGAAATTACTCCCGCTTGTTTGGCTTTAACTAACATTCCTACAGTCCCCATAAATGAAACACCAATTTGACGAGCAACGCGACGTGCTTCTCGATCGTCTAAAATAAGAAGATGGCTACCTTCGTAGGCAAGAGCGATGGGAGCATCCCATATTTGTAAAAATACCAAAATTATGGTATATTAAAGAAGTAG
>CAZUCT010000486.1:0-1742 GCA_964619285.1 uncultured bacterium
TTTGGGAATGTGGTTTCAATGACTGATGAGACGGTTGGTAGCGGTTATCGGTTTACGGGGCGGGAGTTTGATGAGGAGACTGAGTTGTATTATTATCGGGCGCGGTATTATGATGGTGATGTTGGACGGTTTATTAGTTCCGACCCCATTGGGTTTGAGAGTGGGGATGTTAATCTTTATCGGTATGTTGGGAATAGTCCTCTGGATCGTGTGGATCCTTCGGGGTTATATGGACAAGTATTTTTTCAAAACCGCGCTATTACTTATAGGGATGGAAAAGAATCCAAAGGAACTCTTGACATAAAAACTATTCGTGACAACGATACTAATATATTCATAGATTTTGATTTGACAGTAGCGAAAATAGTTTACGGTGGCGTTCGAGAACCATCGAAGCGAATTAAGGTCAAAAGAAACCAAATAAAAAGCATGAAAAGTGACGATGATAGAGGACATATTGTGGCAAGAGAATTGGGAGGCTCTAATAGCGATGTTAATAACTTTTTCGCACAAGATCGTGATATTAACCAAGGAAAAAGCGTTCGATTCGCTCAGTGGCGAGCTTTTGAAAACTCAACAAGAGCTATGCTGGATGCTAAAAGCGCGACATCATGTCCTCCGCCCAGCTTGTTTTATATGGTAAGTTTATCTTATAAAAACAGAGAAGATAACTACCCCTTAAGACCCACCCAAATTCTAGCAGTGGCTTCTTTTACGGATGGTAGTATCTTTCAAGTTGTCGTTCCAAATGATAGCATTAATCCAAGATGGTAGAGCAATAAATTGATTCGGACTCGATTAAGTTAGCTTGATTTTGGAATCACTCAAAATGTTAGTCTTAGCAGTCTTAGTTATTACTATGATATTCAAACAAAAATGGCAGGATTTACTCGCACAATTAGAAATTCTCGAAAACCAAGGTTGGGGAATTTGGAGCGAAGAACGACTCCTTGCATTTGAAACCGAAACCGGCATAATTCTACCCGCAGGCTACAAAGAATTTTGCCAAATATTTGGAAGGGGAATGCTTGGCGATTACATGAGAATTTCTTACCCAAACCTTAATGACTCTAATGGGACAGCAGCCTCCCTAAAAGATACTCTAGATTTAGTGGCCCAGAAAGTCTCGAATCTGGCAGAAATCCAAAAAACTCTTGACTCGGCATTTTTCTTCGCAGATAATTCCAACGCCCATCTGGTTTTTTGGGACTTGAGAACCTACAGCGAATCAGATAGAAGTTATGACATCTACATAACCTATCTTGATTGCTTTGAAGGTGAATTTTATCAAATCGGCAGAGACTTTTTCGAGTTCGTCCGCGATTTTTGCCTGGGAATGAAATCCTACGAAGTTCTGCCCGAGTGGATGCACCCATATCCTGAAGAACTTACCCTCACCTTTTGTCCTTTTAAATCTCCCTCGGAATCAGAACTCGCCCAACTTGAAGAGGAAAGGCAACAGCACTTAATTTGGCAAAATAATTGGCCCCTGGATGGAGCAGCGATCGCTACTGACTTTTTGTAACTGCATCCTCTAGTACAGTTCGCATCTGGAACTTGTCATCAACTGAACATTAAGTTATTGTCAAGAGCAAACCCATCTACGATACCCGGGAACGACTGCTTCGCCAAATCAATCTGTTGGGTCGAATGTTACGAAAGAGGCGGAGTTTACTTATGGTGCGAATGGCGATCGCCTCAGTAAAACGGTAGATGATACTCCTGATGATGATGTTGAGGGG
>CAZUCT010000487.1:0-1632 GCA_964619285.1 uncultured bacterium
TTAGTCGTAAAAGTTCGTAGTAACGACTTTAGTCGTAAAAGTTCGTAGTAATCGCTTTAGCGATTTGCATTTTATCAAATATCCATCGTACTCCAGAAACCGGTTTTTTTGAAAAAACCCGGTTTCTTAAATCTGTATGGAAGCGATCGCTCTTGATTTTTTCAAACAACATTTAAATGGAAGCGATCGCTCTTGATTTTTTCAAACAACATTTAATTCTATAGAGTCCAGAATTTCACTTTCAATTTTATCCACTGCAGTCATAATACCGTTTTCAGGATTGGCCAAAATTGACAATTTCATCTCTTCCAAATAATCGGCAATATTTTCGCGCAAAATCGGTCTGTCAATCGCCACCGTCCGATTATAATCCCAAACATCCCACAAAATAATCCCAATCCCCACAATAGGATCCAAAAGTTCGGCACCAATTTTTCCTGCCAAACTCGCCCCCGTCTTGGCAGCAATTTTCGCACCGGTTTTACCCGCCATTTTCGTAACTACTTTGCTGCCTACTTTTAATATTAAAGGCGCCGCTAAAGGTTTCAGCGCTAAATAAGCACCGCCACCGACTAAAACCTTCATCGACAAACTCGAAACATTGCCTTCCGTGTTGTTAATACTCAAGGCAATGTCGTTAAGATATCGATTCCAATCAGCTTTTGGAATCTGATAAGTTACGGAAATTTGATTGAGATTAGAACTCAAATCATTTAAGTAGCACTTAACGGTTTTTTTCGTCAATCTTTCCAATCTCAATTGAGCGATTTGCGGTCTTAAAACCCTTTTAGCAAATTGTTCTTGAAAATCTCTAGTTATTATTTCGGCAAGTTTTTCGCTGGGGGTGGGATTATTGTCATTTAATAAGTGAAGCGTACCGGAAGATACTTGTACGAAAAAGCTTTTAAATTCCCGTGTTTTTTGATTGAAATAACCGAAATACCAATCTAAAAAGCTCTCGTCAACTCTGTTCGTTAATTCCTCAACCCAGATATCGAGTTCTGCTTCTGCGGATTTTTTAGCGCTTTGGCGGGCAGCTTTTAATGCTCCTACCATTGCCTTATCTACCGCACTCCAATCTACTGTTTGTACTACAATTTCTTTGGGTTCGTTAATGTTTTTAGTTTCGGCATCGGGCGGAAAAGCTCTAGCTATAAAAAACTGACCTAATAGGGGAATAACTACGATTAAAATTACGATCGCCCAGATAAAAGGAGCGATCGCTCGTATCATTTGCACCAAAGCTAAGATGCGATTTGTTACTTCAGAAAAACTCCCCTTTTTTGTATTTTGATTTGGTTCTGGTTTCTCGTTCATTATTTTTATGTGCTAGTAGTTAGTAGGTTGGGTGGAGCGGAGCGGAACCCAACTTTCCCCGTATCTTATTAAATCACAAAATCACAAGTCCGTTACGGCTAGCAACTTATGCTTTACCCTGCCCCCGCATTTAACACGAAAAAAAGACGAAAGTTTGGTAGCCCCGTAACTTTAGTTCGGGGCGGAAAAACGAACGGCGGTTTCAACCGCCGTGATGAGGGTCGTTAATATATTCCAAAATCTTAGCAGTGCTGACTTTCCCGGCGTTGCTAAATACGGGATGTTGTGGCATAATAATTTAAGGAAAATTTGGGA
>CAZUCT010000488.1:0-1568 GCA_964619285.1 uncultured bacterium
TCGATCGCGACCTCAGAAACCGGGTTTTTCCCAAAAACCCGGTTTCTCAATCCTCATACACTCCGGTTCCCCCACCAACAACCATTACTTAGCCACCACAGCAGAAACGATATTAGTGTCCGGCAAATAACCCATAATTCTTACTTCCTTTTTACCGCTTCGTTAAACATCTCAACTTCTTCCGGGGTCAAACCATCCAACAGAGTGCCCAATAATTCAGTGGACAGCACCCTTCTTACCCGTTTGGCCAAAGTTTCCCGGTCTAAAGGGGCGATCGCTTCTAGATTTTTGGGCTTTTCTAACAGCATGGAAAAAGTTGACATCAATTCATCTTTACTTAGTTGCTGGTAGATAGTCTCTGTTTCCATCAATCGATCAATTATTTCCGAGATGGTGGGTAAAAAAGTATCCTTTTCTAAAGAAGTTTGCGCCATCAATGTTCCTCCTCTGGATTGTATTAATTAAGATATTAGATAGAATCTTGTTTTTTTGGCTATAATAAACTTGACTGCGATATGATACTATTGTCACAAATCACAAAAAAGGAGTTGTAAATATGACCCAAGTAACCCGCAGACGAGTACCAAGGGGCACGCCATTATTTCCCGATCGCCCCCGTCTTTCTCCCGAGGAAATCGCCCAACGGGAGGCAGAAAGCGAAGCTTTTGCCCGGCGCTGTCGGGAGATTTTTTGGCGAGTTTACCCAGAGTTGGTTCGAGGCCATTACGACTGGTTTATTCATATCGAACCGGATAGTGGAGACTATTTTATCGACGCGGATGAAAATGTCAGTTTCCAAAAAGCTCGCCAACAGCATCCAACCGCCGATCTTATAGTAATGCGTTTGAACGAAACCGGGTGTTGCGGCCGGATCTGATTCGAGGATATTTTGGTAACAAAGGAGAGCTATTTTTTGAAATAGAGCTAGTCGCCGCCGATGGTTCTATAATTACGGTGGATGCGTTGCTAGATACCGGCTTTACTGATTGGCTGGCAATGGATATTCAAGATGTAGAAAGTTTGGAATGGCGATATATCAAAAAGCAAGAAATGAAAACAGCTAGGGGCGAATTTAAGTTCGATATTTACGAGGGAACGGTAGTTTTTGACGGTCAAGAATTGACTATCCCTGCTTTAGCTGGAAGGGAAGTTCCAGAGATTTTAATCGGTTTGCCTTGGCTGGAAGATAGGCGCTTGGTGGTCGATAGAAAAGCTGGTATTCTGACCTTGGAGTAAGATTAAAAAAAAGCGATCGCTTTGTAGGGGCAACAGCATTCGGGCGGTAAATTACGAACAAAAGCATTAAATTTGATGTCCGAATGCTTTGCCCCCACCCCGCGTTTAACTTACTGAGGGCTTTGGGCAAGACAACTTCCGATAACGCAAGAAACTTCAATTAAATATTTACCCGTGCCACCAGTAGAAGCTACGAAAGTGTATGTGCCCGTTTGTTCTAAAGTTAACTCAAATCTGGCACCGCAACTTCGCTGGAGGTAAGTCTTTATATGCTGCGGTTTGGGAAGCTAAAGAAAGTTTGGAATGGTTGGAAAGTGAATGTCCTGGAATTA
>CAZUCT010000489.1:0-1553 GCA_964619285.1 uncultured bacterium
GAGGTTGAATGTTCGGAGGAACTAACTCCTAACGAAGCGATATTTGCCATTGGTCTGATGGTGATGATTGTCGATGGCGACATTGATAATAACGAGGTGGAAATTTTAGAAGGGTTTTTGTTAAGAAAAGGGTTGAGCGTTAAGGAAGTAAACGAGGCGCGGGAAAAGGTCTTGAGAATTAAAAATAATGAATCTGAAGCCGCTTTATTTAATGCTGCTAAAAAGGCTATTCCCGAACCGGAACAAATAGAAGCAACCATCGATTTAGCAGTAAAAGTTGCTTTAGCAGATAATAAAGTTACCACTGAAGAAAGGTCTTTTGTTATGGAGCTTGCTAATGCTTTGAATGTTAGCCACGAGGACTTCGAACGCATTGTCGAACACGCAAAAAGGAAGTTTAGTTCTCATCCAAAACCTCTGGAACGAATAGAGGAAATTTTATCTTTGTTGCCAGCAGGAACGGTCTATGAAGGCTTTAGCGTGGCTAAAAATGCTTACAGTTTTTATAACCTTAAATTGCGGGCTCCCAACGGACAAATGCTCGTTTTAAATATTGACGAAACTGAGGAGAGTCAATTAGATATTGATATAGAAATGGCTCCACCTTGGATGGGGCAATGATAGAGAAGGCAAGAGGCAAAATCCTGGGGGCGGACCAGAAACCGGGTTTTTTCAAAAAACCCGGTTTCTCAGATATCGCGAATGATTTAGGATTGCTATAATTGTTAATTATTAATTGTTTTTTAAGGAGAAAAAAAATGACTGTTAATCGAAGAAAATTCTTGTTATTTATGGGTAGCGTCGGCATTCTTACCTTTGGGGGTGCTTGCGGTGCGTCGGGAGATGGTTTAAACGGAGGAAATAAGAGCAAAATAGCTCAAAATACCGATGTTTTTAAACTGCCGCCTTTGCCTTACGATTATAACGCTTTGGAACCATATATCGACGAGACAACGATGCGGTTTCACCACGACAAACATCACGCCGGCTACACCGATAAATTAAATGCGGCGGTGAATAAATACCCGGAATTAAAGAGTAAAACTGCCGAAGATTTGTTGCGAGATTTGAGCGCCATACCGGAGGATATTCGCGGGACTATTATTAATAATGGCGGCGGTTACGTCAACCATAAAATGTTTTGGGAAATTATGAGTCCCGACGGTGGCGGGGAACCTACGGGGGCGATCGCTGCTGCTATTAAGGAAAACTTCGGCAGTTTCGATGCTTTTAAAAAGCAATTTAACGCCGCAGGTGGCGATCGCTTCGGCAGCGGTTGGGCCTGGTTGGTTTTGACTTCCGGCGGTAAGTTAGAAGTAACGAATACCGCCAACCAAGACAGTCCGCTATCGGTAGGAAATTATCCGATAATGGGTAACGATGTTTGGGAACACGCTTATTATTTAAAGTATAAAAACGATCGCGGCGCCTATTTAGACGCTTGGTGGAACGTAGTTAACTGGGAAGAGATTAATAAAAGATATGAAGGAGCGATCGGTTAGTTCGTAGTAACGACTTTAGTCGTATAGAATTAGTAGTAAGTAGGTAGGCAA